>JBKHFO010000242.1:0-5300 GCA_046540175.1 Candidatus Hydrogenedentota bacterium | reverse complement strand
GGCTTCCCCCTATCACAACATGGATCAAAGGGGCTAATGCGTTTTGGTGAATACCATGTAGAGGCACGGCATGAAGAACATGGCCACGAGGATTTCCAAGCCTAGCCCGCCGATGGCCGCGACCGCCATCGGTTGAAGCATTTCGGCGCCGCCTCCCCAGTTAATGGCGAGCGGTATAAAGGCGGCCATGGAGGTCATGGTGATCATGATTCTTGGGCGCAACCGGATCCGCGCCGCGTCGCGCACGGCTTGCAAGGGCGTCTTGCTTTCCAGCGTTCGGATTTGCTCGGCGTACATAATCAACAGAACGCCGTCGTTCACCGTGGCGGCTATAACTACGAGGATCCCGATAATAACGGTTGCGCCGAAGGGGATGCCGGTCAAGTAGAGCAAAAGGACGGCGCCCGCCAAACTGAACGGTACACCGCCGAGGACCAAGGCGGGAAGCTTCAAGCTGTTGAACTGCACCGCCAAGACGATGAACGCGAAAAACACGGCGAAAGCCAGTACGGCGTAAAGCGCTTCCAGCATATCCCCCATCAGCTCGGCTTCACCGCCGAAGGATATCCCGTAGCCCGTGGGAAGGTCTAGTTCCGCCAGGGCCGTCTCCAGTTCCGTTTGAGTCCGGGCGACGCTGGCGTCTCCTTGAGTATCGGCTTGCACGGTGACCTGTTTGATCTGATCCTCGCGAAGGATCTCGACCGCTCCCGTCGCCCGTTCGACCCGATCCACGTCGCGAACGCGCAAGAGATCGCCATCGGCCGTGGGGCTGACACGGTGGTTTGACGAGGATGACCTCTACGACAACCTGGCGTGGTTGAGCCAACACCAAGCGGCCATCGAGCAAGAGCTGTTCAAGGCGCGGCGCAAGAAGGGGGCGCCGCCGCGCAAGCCGTGGTGGACAAGCAAAACGCCTATCTTCAGGACCCTCCCGGAGCCAAGGCGGAGACCGCGCTCAAGCGGGTCCAAGCCAAGCTCGACACACTGTGCGTCATGGAACTTCACCTCACCGGGGACGCCAAAATCCAAAAAGTTCCCACGCCCCCGGCCTCACTCCCAAACCGTGCTCAAGGCCCTCGGCGTTACCCTGCCCTCCTACATCCCCACGCTTGAACTGCGCGTGGCCACGAAGAAAAAGCTCCCCAAAAACCGCAAAACCCCTTGAAATACAGTCCAATCTCCTCCCAAAAAGCATGGAGCTTCAGGAGGAACTTTCGTCATAGCGCGTCAGCGTTTCGGCAAAGCGTTGCGCCGCCGTGGCGTGGTCCTTACCAAAGTAGACTTTGCGGCCATTGAAAGGGGCGTAGTACTGGCGGGGGCCTTTGTCGAAGGAAAGCTTTGGTGTAGCCATGGGGCGCGTCCTTTCTTGCCTTGTCTAGCGAGTAGACAGTTTCGCAAGGATTTAGGCCGCGCCGCGCTTTGGCGGGTATCAACGTAAGTCGTTGATACGGCGGGGTTTATGAAATGGTCGGGGCGGCCGGATTTGAACCGGCGACCTCTTGACCCCCAGCCCGCCGCTCACCGCTGTGGGGATGCCGCTGTAACCCCTTGAGTGACAACGGTTTTAGCCGCCATGGCGGGGTTGCGCATGGGGCCGTTTATCGACGATATTCTACACGCATTAACGGGGCTTTGCAACCCCTCAAAATTCCGAGCGTGGCAAATGCCACTCCATGCTCGAGGAGACCGGTTGGCCCATCTCGCCCCAGCCCCGCTCAGTGCAGGCCGAAGGCTTTGAAGGGGGCGTCGGTGTAGAAGTTGGTTTGGAACTTCGCGAAGAGTTCGCCGGGGACGGAAGCGATGTCGTTGACGCTGGCCATGGGCAGGAGGAGACTCTTCGCGCCCGCGTCGAAGGCAACTTGCAGGGTCTCTGGCGAGGTCTTCCACGGGTTCGATGCTTCCCCCGAGGCTCACGTTGTTCAATGCGACGGCCTGGGAGTCCTAACGTCAAAGGAGGCGGGGGAACGTTTGGCAGTCTCGCCTACTTACAGTGAAGAAGCGGTTGCGCACTGGGATAGCGGCGGTTGCAAACCGAAGGGTAAGCTGACCATATATTCGGCTTTGAAGCTACTATTACGAGGGGGTCGAGCAATACCGATTCGTTTTGGCTAACTTCACAAGCTTGTTGTGATAGTCGATGTATTTCTCACGAAGGGCGTGTTCCTCTTCAATTCTTAGTTGCGCAAAGTCGATCAGCAACCCGCTCATGTCGCATAGCGCGTGGCAATTCGGACAAAGCACGAGCACGTTTGCTTCTATGTCCGGACCGTCATGCCCCCGTCCAAGCGGCTGAAGATGATGCCCTTCAGAATATCCCTCGCTGTCAAGCAGCGTGAGACGCGTGCCGCACAGTTGGCAGTGATGATCATACAGTGCCTTAAGTCGCCTGATAGTGGCGGTGTCCCTCACGCGGCGTATCGCCGCGCGTTGAACCGCGCATGCGAGGCGGCTGGCGTCAAGCGATTCTCTCCGCATAAGGTAAGGCACGCGGCTGCCGCCCGGTTCCGGCGGGAATTCGGGTTGGACGTGACCCAAAAGCTTCTCGGCCACCGGCACGTGGCGGTAAGCGAAATATACGCCCAAGGGGATGAGGCCATGGCCGTGGACGCCATCTCCAAGCTCGGCTAACCCTGCGGCGTTGCTAGAGGGTATGGAAAGGAGTCGCTCCCCAAGCTTAGCCGAGCCAATGGGAGGTCATTACACGAAAGACAGTTAACGACTCAGTATCACGCGCGCTTGCGAGAAAGCGTTGCGCAAGAGCGGCCTATCCGGCGGCCGAGGATTCACGGGGATAGCCGGCCGCTCACGGATTCTGCAACGAGCCATGCTGGGGTGCAGGGAAGGATTTGCGGCGTGGTCACCGAAGTCAGCCCTCTCGATATACGTTGGCTGAAACGGTCGAGAAGCGCCTCCACACTATCGCCCTATCACTGGCGTGACACGTTGGCTTCACGACAATCAAGCTGCCTCCTGTCTTATGCCGTCCTGGCTGTCTTTTGGTACACTCACCGTTTAAGGGATTAGGCTTTGCGCGGGGAACTTTAGCAGAGGAGGGGGCGCATCATGGCGCGTCTGGAGGAACTAACCGTGGACGCGACGGTCGAAGGGATTGTCCCGAACGAGCCGGTCCGCGTGGTCAACAGCAGTTGGATCGGGGATTCCGTTCTTGAATTGACCTATAAGGACGGCAACGGCCGAGTGAACAACCAGCTGCTCTACCGCGACGATGAGCCGCGTCTTTCGGTTAGCGATAAGCGCCGGCCTTGGTCCTTCGATGGGCGGGGTGACCTGTTCAGGCTGGTGTCGGAAGCGCAACGCATCAAGCTTGCGGCCATGTTCGATCCCTTGCTCGCCGTCCACACCTCGCTGGTCGAGCCCCTTCCCCACCAGATTGTGGCCGTGTATGAGGAAATGTTGCATCGCCAGCCGCTGCGTTTTCTGCTTGCCGATGATCCCGGCGCCGGGAAAACCATCATGGCGGGCCTCCTCATCAAAGAACTGCTCGCCCGCGGCGACCTCGAGCGCTGCCTGGTGGTGTGTCCGGGCAGTCTGGTGGAGCAATGGCAAGACGAACTCAGCCAGAAGTTCCAGTTACCCTTTGAGATTGCCACCACCGACAACTTCGAAGCGGCCCGCACCGGTAATTGGTTCGGCGAAACCCCCTTGGCCATCGCCCGACTGGACAAGCTCAGCCGCAACGAGGACCTCCAAGCTATGCTGAACGCCACGCAGTGGGACCTCGTAGTGGTGGATGAGGCCCACAAGATGTCGGCCACGTATACCGGCAACGAGGTCAAATACACCAAACGGTACCAGCTCGGCCAACAGCTTTCCGGGTTGACCCGGCACCTGCTCCTCATGACGGCCACGCCCCACAACGGCAAGGAAGAAGATTTTCAGTTATTCATGGCCTTGCTTGACGGCGACCGCTTCGAAGGGCGGCCCCGCGACGGCGCGCATACCACCGATTGCACGGACCTTATGCGCCGCCTTGTGAAGGAACAACTGCTGAGATTTGATGGAAAGCCCTTGTTCCCCGAGCGGCGGGCCAACACGGTCGCCTACCGCTTGAGCGAAGCCGAGGCCCAGCTCTATCGCGATGTGACCGAGTACGTCCGCGAAGAGTTCAACCGTGTGGAGCGGTCCGGCGATTCACAGCGAAAGGGCACGGTCGGATTCGCCTTAACCATCCTGCAACGCCGTCTGGCGTCCTCGCCGGAGGCGATCTACCAAAGTCTGCGCCGCCGGCGCGAACGGCTGGAAGGCCGCCTTCGGGAAGCCGAATTGATGCGGCGCGGGGAGAGGTCCCCGGTTCTGGCGGCGTTGAAGGACCGGGAACTAAGCGAAGAAGAGATCGAGGAAATCGAGGGCGATGACGCTCCCTCCGCGGAGGCCGAGGCCATTGAGGAAGAGGTGGCGGACCAGGCTACCGCCGCCCAGACCATCGAGGAACTCAAGATCGAGATCGAGATCCTGCGCAAGCTGGAAGCCAACGCCCTCGACGTGCGCCGCAGCGGCGTGGACAAGAAGTGGGAAGAATTGTCCAAGCTGTTGCAGGAAACCCCGGAGCTGTTCGACGAAACCGGCGGACGCCGCAAGCTGATCGTCTTTACCGAGCAGCGCGACACGTTGCGGTACCTCAATCAGCGCATCGGCACGCTCATCGGCGATCCCAGCGCCATCGTGACCATCCAGGGGGGCATGGCTCGGGAACAGCGGCGGGCTGCGGAAGAAGCGTTTCGCTATGACAAAAATGTTCACATCCTGCTCGCCACGGACGCCGCCGGCGAAGGCATCAACCTGCAACGGTCCCATCTCATGGTCAACTACGACCTGCCCTGGAATCCGAACCGGCTGGAGCAACGCTTCGGCCGCATCCATCGCATCGGCCAGACCGAGGTGTGCCACTGCTGGAACATGGTGGCCCATGAGACGCGCGAAGGCGATGTCTATCACCGGCTGTTGCAGAAGCTCGAAACCCAACGCCAAGCCCTTGGCGGGCGCGACTCCGTCTTTGACGTCCTCGGCCGGCTGTTTCAGGGCGTTTCCCTGCAAGCCCTGCTCGTGCAGGCGGTGCGATACGGCGAGCAGCCCGAAGTGCGGGACAAGCTCAATCAAGAAATCGAGAGCGCCGTCAGCACCGACCGGCTTCGCGAATTGCTCGACAACGAAGCCCTCGCCCGCGGCGCCATGGACACCCGCCGCGTCGAGGCCATCCGCGAGGACATGGAGCGGGCCGAGGCGCGGCGGTTGCAACCCCACTTTATCGAGGACTACTTCCTCGAAGCGTTCAAGCACGC
>JBKHFO010000241.1:0-5368 GCA_046540175.1 Candidatus Hydrogenedentota bacterium | reverse complement strand
CCGGCCCTTCGGGCCACCCCCTTGAAAGGGGGAATTGGCCCGTACCGCCGGCATCTTGCCGGCACGTATATTGCCGCCTTCCACAGGGCTTTTTTTGCCGGCGAGACGCCGGCGATACGAAGGAGGATATTGTTCCTCGGAGCAGCGTTCTTCCCTGGTGGTTGGGGCTTGATTCGCTGGTTGCATATCGGTCGAAGGGTTTGGTATAGTGGCGTTTATCTTAGAGAGAAGTCCATCGCGCGCCCTGCGTGTGCTCGACGCAGTTCGGATTGCAGGGCAAGCGCGATTATTCCTATGTCCGCCATCTGAGAATCCTTCTCCCCCGCCGGGTTTCGTGGCCCAATTGCGGCTTGGCGGCGCCCTCGTGGCTGGAGGGGAACGGATTCAGGTTTTACAGGGAGAGCATCATGGCGAAAGTATGTCAATATAGCGGGAAGCGCCCCCACGTGGGGAAACGCGTCGTACGGCGCGGTAAGGCCAAGCGCGAGGGCGGCATCGGTCAGAACGTGACCGGCATCAGCAAGCGCCGGTGGAAGCCGAATCTGCAGAAGATCCGCGTGGTGGACGAAAACGGAACCGTGCGCCGGGTGCGGGTGTGCGCCCGTTACATCAAGGCCGGCAAGTTTCAGAAGGCCACGGGGGCCAACAAGCGTTCGGGCAGCGGAAAGCGTAAGGCGGCGACCGCCTAACCGCCGCGCCCCGCGTCACACAATCCTATATTGCGCCGCTGGAGGGCAAAAACGTGCGGCCCGCGGCGCTTTCTTTGTGTTCCCTAGCGGTCCGGCGGCTTGAAAAACGCCATCATGATCTTGGCCAAGATCTGTTCCCCATATTCGTTGGCATGGACCCGATCGCGATAGAACCGGTGCGGATGGAGACCGGACGAACGGATATACTCCGCCCAGGGCGTGGTCATGTCCAGATAGGCGCAGTGCTCTTCCTCCGCCAACCGGCGCAAGTCTGTCCCGTACTCCCCGGTTCCCGAGTACTTGGCCTCGGCAAGTTCTTCAGGGACCCGGGGGTCGGCGGCGCCGAACACGCCGGTCGCCAACAGAATCTCAACGTCCGGCAAGGCCGCGCGAAGTTGATGAATGACGTCTTGAATACTTTCCATGTCGCGCTGACTGATGCCGCCGATAAAGACCAGGTCCGGTTTGCGGGGCGCCACATGCTCACCGATTCGATCCGCTTTCCGATAATGTTGGCACCCCCCGCCGCCGCGCACGTACACGGTTGCTTCAATCTCCGCGCGGGGATAGGCCTCGTCCAGCTTAGCGATCCAACCGGACCGCATACTATCGTTGACGATACTGTCCCCCATCGCCAACAACCGTAGCGTTCCGCCTTCCTGTAGAATACGCCGGGTCCGCTGCAAAGGTTCCCAGTCGGGATCCGGAGGCGTAAACTTCCCTGGCGGCATGTCGGCGCGGATCTTGGCTATCTGTTCCAAGGAACGCTCGGGAGTGCCGAAAATGGAGTATCCCTCTTCCGGCTGCTCCCGCTCTTCCGATGGTTGGTCCGGCGGATATTGGGCCGGCAACGCTCCCTTTTCCGGAAACGTAACCGGCGAATCGGCCATCATGTCCGCGGAGGCCGCGACCGGACCAGAAAGCAGGACCCCCAATGTGAACAAACGGATGAAAAAATGGCGTGTCATTTCAGTTCTCCCAGCCTTTATGTTGTAGAAGCCGTGACGCCGTCACCGGCCGTCTTCCACGACTTCGAGCGACATGACGCGGCCAACGATATGCCGCGCGCGGATGCGAAAGCCGTCGTAGGAGCGGTCCGAGACGCTGTCGGTGAGATGGGCCATCGAACCATCGTAGGGCAGGTGGATCCGCGCGTGGGATGCTCCCCGGTACAACACTTCCGGTTCCACGCCCGAAGCCGCTTCAAGCGCTTCAAGCACCTGCCTCAGCTCTTCTTCATGCTCCAGGTCTTCCAGGGTCACGCGGATATACTCGTTGGCGTCCGTCTCGAACGCGGCCAGCACCAAGGCGGTTAAGGCCTCCTGCGTGGCTTTGGCGCATGCGTCCTTCAACGCGCGGGCGCCCGCTTGGCGCGCTTCGGCTGCGTGGACAATCGCCTCCGTTTCGATGGTCTCGATGACCTCGCCGCCGCCGGCCCGCAGCACGCGCATGTCCACGGTGGCGTGAACCGCCACGACGTTGGCCCCCACGGATTCGCCAATCCGTTGGCGCGTCTCGCCGTACAAGACCACCTCGGCGCCGTGCGTGCGGCCCAGGCGGGTCATGCCCTCCGCGTCCCCTTCAAGAAAGGCGTAAAGCTCGCCGGTGTCGTGGAAGTCCTCCAATTCGCTCCAATCCACCTCCGGGATCTCGTGCGCCTTAAGAAACTCCCGGAAATGTTTCATGGACTCGTTTCGGGGCGCGCCGAGATACGGTCCGTCCTCAAACGCGTAGTCCGCGGTGAGCACGAGCGTGGTGGGAAGCTCATGGATGTCTTGCAGGATGATTTCCGCGGCGTCCCGCCGCAACTGTTCCTCGTTGACTTCCGCCTCAATCGCGACCCAGGCGCCGCCATCTTCCTGGCGCTGGTCCTCAAGCTGGAAACTGTACACGTAGGCGGGGGCGGAATCGATGATCTGATGCAGGAGACTGAAGTCGCGGGCCGGGATGAACTCTTGGAGCACCTGGAGCACGGCCTCGCATTGCGCTTCGTCCACCGCCAGGGTCCGGGCCTCGGCGCCCGCGCCTGGCGCGCTTCCCTCGGCGGAGACCGTGGTTAGGTTGTCCTCCTCGACCCCAGCCGCGCCATACAGCGGCAACCATACAAGCAGCGCCGCCGCGACGTTGCGCAGAAAGCGCGCGCTATTTGGCCGAAACCGAGGTCCCATCATCGGCACCCAGCGCGGCCCGGGAAGGGGAAGCGTTGGCCCCAAAAGCCAGACGCGGCCACCGCCGTCTCCGTGACGCGGGCGTGCGTCATTAGTTCCGGGCTTGGGCGATGAGGATCATGCGAATGAGTTGGAGCGCCGCCATCGCCGCCGACGCCACATAGGTCATCGCCGCCGCATTGAGCACCTTCTTCACGCCGGCGAGTTCCTCTTCGTTCACGTAGCCGCCCTCGGACAGGGCCGCCAACGCGCGGCTGCTCGCGTTGAACTCGACGGGCAAGGTGATGACCGTGAAAAACACCGCCAGGGTAAACAACATAATGCCGATGTGCATCAGCACGGAGACGGCTGGAATGAACAGCCCCCCCAAGAACAGGGGAAACGCGAGCGTGGAGCCGAAGTTGCTGACGGGATACGCCACGTTGCGCAACATCAAGGGCGCGTACCCGTCCTTGTGCTGGATGGCGTGGCCCACTTCGTGCGCGGCCACCCCAAGCGCGGCTACGTTCCGGCCTTGGTAGACGCCCTCGGACAAGCGCAAGATTCGCTTCGTGGGATCGTAGTGGTCGGTCAATTGACCTTCCGTCATCTCAAGCCCGCAAGCTAGGCCCTTGCTGTTCTCCGGGTCGTCCGTGAGCGGGATATCCGCGTCGCGCAGAATGGCCGCCGCCACTTTCGCCCCGGTCATCCCGGAACGGACAGTGACCTGCGAGTATTGTTTATAGGTTGAACTGACCTTCCACTGGGCCCACATCGCAAACAACAGGGCCGGGATCAATAGCACAATCGTGGGGTCAAGGAAAAAGGGCATCATCGTTCTGTTACTGCTCCTCGGATGGCTTCGAATCTATTGCCTTTTCGCGTCTGGCGCCCTTTTGGGGCTGCGAACTCATGGAACACCGTCCATTCACTTGGGCGCCTTCCTCGATTACAATCTGCTTGGCGCGGATGTCGCCGGTGATCTGGGCCGTCGAGCAGACATGGAGGAGACCGCCGCATAACACCTCGCCATCGACCTGGCCCGCGGCGGTGAAGCTTTTTCCGGCGAGGACATCGGCTTTCAACCGCCCGCCCTGGCCTAGCACAAGGTCGCCGCTGCACTCCACCTTGCCTTCCACCAACCCTTTCACCTCACAGTTCGCCGCTTGGATTTTACCTGATATGAGCGCGTTGGCGCCGAGGGAGAGGGAGGCTTCCACCAACACGTCTCCCTGGACGCGCCCATCGATTTCGGTTTCCGCCGGGCTCGAAAGGGAGCCATCCACGATAACCCCTTCAGGGATAGTCATCTTCCGAGGGGTGACGTACCGCGCCCGCCGGATGGCCAAGTCATCGGCGGTGACCCGTTCGCCCGGGGCGATTTCGCTGGGGGGCCGGCGGTTACCTGCCCGCCGGTTTTGCAAGGCCTCGTGAAAGGCCGTGTTGACTCGATCAAGCAGCGACGACTTGTTGGTGGCCTCGGCCAAGGCCTCGTACGTGTCTGCTCCGGCTTCCGGCAGAGGGGCGATCTCCGCTCGCGGGTCTTTGGACCTTGAACGGCGTTTAGGTTCGCCCTTGCCGCGCTCATTCCTGGAGGATCCCACTTGTTTGTGTCCTTCTTCTTCGCCAAGGCTACCGATACACCAACAGACTACAGATACCCCAACCGGCTGCAAATATCGCCGACACACGCCGACACTTTCACCCTGGGGTGGCTCACTACAAACGGAATGCCAGCGTTTACCGCCTCGCTCACGCGTTTATCAAAGAATAAGAACCCCAGCCTCTCCGGATCGATCATAAGATTCTGCCTGGCCATCCGGCACAGAATATTGGAGGCCACTTGCGCTTCGTAGGCCTTTCGCGCCCGGTTGACCACCACTTTGGGCTGGAGTCCGCGCGCAATCGCCTGAATTTCTTTCACTATCTGCGTCTTGACGGGTTGGCTGAACAAGGCCGAATCCCGTACCCGGTCGAGAAACTGGGGGAGCGATTCGTTTCGTTTGAGCAACACGCCGACTTCGGGCGAATCGTAGAAGCGCTCAATCTTCCGGAACAGCGCCGCCCGAAGGAACTTGTACGCATTGTCAATGCTGGTCTTTTCAGGCGTGATCACCAAGACTCCGTCCGATTCGGTCATCAAGAAGAAGTCGAGCGTATTGAGATGGGCGCCAGCATCCAGATCCACGATGACGAGGTCCGCTTGCAGGCTCTGCAATTCCTGCATGAATGCTGTTCTCTGCTGAGCGCGGGGATTGGCCGCGTCCAACAGACCCGTGGCGCCGGGGACGAAGCGAAGGTTGTCGTACGGCGTGCCCGAAACGATGGACGCCAAGCTGGGCCTTTCCCGGGTGAGAAAATAATCGTCCAGCGGGCGTTCCGCCTTGGCTCCAAGCACCGCCTCAAGATTGGAACAGCTCAGGTCGGCGTCCACCAGTACAACCTGCCAACCCTTCCGTGCCACTTGGATGGCCAGGTTCACGGAGAAACAGGTCTTGCCTACCCCGCCTTTACCGCCGCCGACCACAAGCA
>JBKHFO010000240.1:0-5406 GCA_046540175.1 Candidatus Hydrogenedentota bacterium | reverse complement strand
TTGAACGGCCATGGACAAACCCTCCTGGGCTCCCCGTCAACGGGCGGATGGCAAAAACGCGGGCGCAGCACCCGTCCACGCGGGTTCCGGATAGGGTATTGGCGGTCACGCGACAGGCGTACGCTTATTCCAGAAGGAGGGCTTTAAGCTTGTCCAGCGTGACGTCTTCAAGGGAGGGCACAACCATGTCGGCCTCGCGGAGTTCAACTGCGGGGAAGCTGTTAGTGACGGCCACGCACTGCATCTGGGCGGCTTTCACGGCCCTGACTCCCTGTACGGCATCTTCCACCCCCACGCATTGCGGCGGCCCCAATTCAAGGGCGTCGGCCGCCAAGAGATAGATCTCGGGATCCGGTTTCCGGCGCGTAATCACGTCCCCGGTGATGACGGCGTCGAACAGCTCGATGGGGATGCCCGCCGCGCGGAGGGAAGGTTCAGCCTTTTGGCGCTGACTGCTGGTGGCGATCGCCAGACGCCATTCCGGCTCGTCCGCCGCCGCCTCAATGAGGGGCAATGCGCCGGGGAAGCCGATGTACTCGCCCGACTCCAAGAGCTTCATGAAGCATTCGTGCCGGACGGCCACGGCCTCCTCCACGTCGATGTCGATGCCGTGTTTCTCCGCCACGCCTTCCACGTAGCGATGGGGCCCGGTGCCGATAAAGGGCCGGAAGTCTGCCTCGGTTACTTCCCGGCCGTACAACCGCCGAAACATCTCCACACTCGCTTGCGCCACCAATCGTTCGGTATCCGCCAGCACCCCGTCCACATCGAAAACTATTCCGAACCGCATGTGGTTAGCTCCCCACCCGTTGAGGTTCGCCCAATCCCATGGCTTCGAGGATCGCGTCCTCCCGCGCGTCGACCGTCAATGGCTTCTCCGCGTTATTGATCGCGCTGTCGGGATCCTTCAGGCCGTGGCCCGTCAGGGTGCAGACCACACGGGGCGCGGACCCCGCCACGGGGGTTATGGAACGGAAATACCCCTCCTTCACCAGCTTGAGCAACCCCGCCACGCCCGCGCAACTCGCCGGCTCGGCGAAGACGCCCTCGGTCGAAGCGAGCAGTTTGTACGCATCGCGAATTTCATCCTCGGTCACCATGTCGATCCGCCCGCCCGATTCGTCGCGCGCGGCTTCCGCCATGGTCCAACTCGCGGGGTTGCCGATGCGAATGGCCGTGGCGAAGGTGTGTGGGTCCACGGGATGGCCGAGGACAATCGGGGCCGCGCCAGCCGCCTGGAAGCCCAACATGCGCGGCAAGTTCTGGGCCTCCCCCGCTTGCCGGTATTCCTGATAGCCTTTCCAATAGGCCGTAATGTTTCCCGCGTTCCCCACGGGCAAAATGTGGCAATCGGGCGCGAATCCCGCGAAATCGTCCACAATCTCAAAGGCGGCGCTCTTTTGTCCCTCGATCCGGTATGGATTAACGCTATTCACCAACGCGATCGGATGCTGTTCGGTGAGCCAGCGGACCAGTTTCAAGGCCTCGTCAAAATTTCCCCGGATTTGGATGACCTTGGCCCCGTGAATCATGGCCTGCGAAAGCTTCCCCATCGCGATCTTCCCTTCCGGGATCAACACCGCGCACGTTAAACTCGCACGGGCCGCGTAGGCCGCGGCGGAAGCGGCCGTGTTGCCGGTGGAGGCGCAGATGACCGCCTTGAAGCCGTCCTCGACCGCCTTCGTCAGGGCCATGGTCATGCCGCGATCCTTGAAGGAACCCGTGGGATTGAGTCCTTCATACTTGAGATACACCGCAATGTCTTCCCCGATGGCGCGGCGCAGATTGTACGCCTCCACCAGGGGCGTGGAGCCCTCGTTCAGGGTAATAATGCACGAGTGATCGCTCACCGGCATGAAGCGGCGGTAACGCTCCACGACGCCCATGTTCCGCATGGTGAATCCTTTCTTCCTACAACACCGGCATGCGATGAGAGGGTTCCACGATAAAGCCCAAACTGTCTATTTCGCGCAGCGCCGCCGTCAGGCCGCGTTGCTTCGTTTCATGCGTCATCAACACCACGTGAACCGCGTCGTTGACGTGATGCCCGTGTTGGATGCACGAGGCGATGCTAACCCCATGGCCGCCGAGTGTCGTGCACACTTGACCGAGCACCCCTGGCTTGTCCTTGGTGGTCAGACGGATGTAATACCGTCCCTCAAGCTGGTCCTCGCCGCGCACCTTGCGCCGGGGACCGTAAATAAACGGCGGCAAAGCGGGCGCCGCGCCCCGGAGGCCAATGTCGATGATATCCGCCACGACCGCGCTCGCCGTGGGCATCTGGCCCGCTCCCTTACCGTAATACAGTGTCGGGCCGGTGTGTTCGGAGTCCACGTACACGGCGTTGAATTCGTTGCGCACCGACGCCAGGAGATGATCTTCCGGGACAAGGGCGGGGCGCACTTGCGCTTCCACTTCCCCATCCACGTTGCGCGCGATGGCCAATAGCTTGATGACATACCCCATCTCGCGGGCATACCCAATGTCGGCGCGAGTAACACCCGTGATCCCCTCCACGGGGATGTCCGCGGGATCCACTTCCGTGGAACAGCACAACGAGGCGATGATCTGACATTTGTGCATCGTGTCGTGGCCTTCCACGTCGAGATCGGGCGGCGTTTCGGCGAACCCCAACTCTTGGGCCTGCTTGAGCACTTCCCCCAGTTCGCGCCCCTCGTGGGTCATCCGCGTGAGGATGTAATTGCAGGTGCCGTTCAGAATCCCGTAGACGCTCTTGATGGTGTTCGCCGCCAACCCTTCCCGAAGGGACTTGATGATGGGGATGCCCCCGCCCACGGCGGCTTCGTAGCGCAGCTCGGCGCCGTTATCCGACGCGGCCTTGCAAAGCTCGGGGCCGTGATACGCCAAGAGCATTTTGTTCGCCGTCACAACGTTCTTGCCCGCTTTCAAGGCGTTCAAGATGAACGTCTTCGCGGGCTCGATCCCCCCGATAAGTTCGCACACGATGTGCACGTTGGGATCGGCGATGAGCGTCTCCGCGTCCGGCGACGTCCGCGCGTCCTTCAAGCCCGGCATGTTAAGGGCCGCGGGTTGCGTATCGGCGGCATGAACCAATTCCACCGGCACGCCCGTCCGGTCCCGGATGGACGTGGCGTTTTCCGTCAAAATCTCGATGACGCCGCTTCCAACAGTTCCCGCGCCGATGATTCCTACGCCCAACGACATACAAGGCCTTTCCTTTGTGGTTCCAATTACGTTATCGCGGGACGCGCCGGGCGCCCCTCACTCCTCCAGCACGCACAAGAGATCGCCGACCGATACCTCGTCGCCATCGTCCACGCATTTCTCGGTCAACACGCCCGAAGCTGGACTGGGCACGCTGAACGCCGCCTTGTCCGTGGTCAACTCCAGGAGTTCGTCTCCTTCGTTCACATAGGTTCCCGTCTCGACCATCCAAAACCCCACGCTCGCGGAGTCGTTGGCGTCTTCACCGAGTTCCGGCAGTCTAACTTCGTTTCTCATTACACAACCCTCCCCATGGCCCGCATGCGTTCCCGGGCAAAATAAGCCTTCATCATTTCATCCGAACGATAGGAACTCCGGACGAAGGGTCCGGCGGTGACAAACATGAAGCCCATCTCATACGCCATGGCTTCGTAGGCCTTGAACTGATCGGGGTGCACAAAGGCTTCCACCTTGCGCTGCTTGGGTCCCGGCCGCAGATACTGGCCTATGCTCACCGCCTCGCAGCCCGCGTCCAACAGATCTTGAAGCGTCGCCTCAACGTCCCGCTCCGTTTCCCCGTGACCGGCCATGAGCGCCGACTTCACAATGGGGCGCGGCTCGTATTGCGCCGCCTGACCGAGCACGTCCAGCGCCATGCGGTACGTGGAGCGTCTATCCCGCAGCACAGGATAGAGCCGCTCCACCGTTTCGATATTATGGCCGAACACCTCGGCCCTCGCGTCCAACACGGTGCGGAGGTCCGCTTCAACGCCCTCAAACTCGGGCACAAGCAACTCCACCGTGGTCTCCGGGTTCTGGCGGTGAATGGCGCGCACGGTTTCGGCTATGTGAGCGGCCCCGCCGTCCGGCAGGTCGTCCCGGGTCACGGTGGTAATCACGGCGTGTTTCAGGTCCATCCGTTGGACCGCCTCCGCCACGTTGGCGGGTTCTTGCGGATCGGGCGGGCCGGGCTTGCCCGAATCCACGGAGCAATACCGGCACGACCGGGTGCAGATCCCCCCCAACACCATCATGGTCGCCGTACGCCGCTGCCAACACTCGCCTATGTTGGGGCAGTTGGCGCTCTGGCATACCGTGTGAAGGCCGAGATCCTCGATAAGTCCCTTTGTGTACGTAAAATCCTCGCCCGAGGCCCAGCCCTGCCGGATCCACTCGGGAAAAGGCGATTGTGTCGCCATGGTCACCTCGTATTCGGTGCGGGAAAGCGCGCCCGTATCGGCGGGCCTTTTCTCGCCGCCGCGGCCGGTCCGCCGATGTGCGGAAGGAAGTAAAGACAGGCGGTCTCGCGCGGCGCCGCGCCATGGGGCGCTTTCCTCAAAAAAACAAAGGCGTGAAGCCTACGGTGTGTTTGGTTCGCTAGATTATAGCACGAAAAGTCCCCTGGACAAAGCGCCCAAAGCAACCTTACCCCTTTACGGCGCTGCAACGGCGAGCGTTTACCGCCTCCGCCCGCGCAAACGCAGACCGGCCGCCGTTTTACCAAGCCATGAACGTTCGCCGCTCGTCATCTCATGCGCTATGTCTTCTCAAGCACAAGGAAATAATGTTGCGTATTCAACGCAACATGCCCCTTCTTTTGCTTAACCGTGAGCCCCAGCCGCTCTATGTCCTTGACCAGCCGGCGAACCGGGAACCCCCGCCTTCCCAACTCCCAAAAGTGCTCCTTGCTGCCATATTCCGGTCCTATCCAGAAAAAGGGTATCCGCAATCCCAACGACACGAACTTATGAAGAATAGGCAGGCCAAACATGAAAGAAAAGCCAAGATAAACGCAGGACCGCGGCACGGATAAGACCACGTATCGTCTACTTATCCGCTCCATCTCTTTGATTCCTTTCAGTGAGTCTTCGTAGGGCAAGTGTTCTAGAATCTCAAAGGCCATCACCAGATCAAAGGAATTCTCTTTTAAAGGGGTATGCGTTATATCACACACAATATCCGGACCCAAAAGCTTGTCATGGTCAGCTGTCGTCACCGCATACCCTCTGGACCGGAGATAGTTCTTAAGAAATCCAGAACCTATCCCTACTTCCAGTATATTCTCGGGCTCCAACTCCCTTACGGTATCTATCTGATTATAATAAGAAATAAACCGGGAGAACGTTTCATATCTCTTACCACAATAGCGCTCGTTTTTTGTTCCTGCGCCAGAGTTCGCCATGCCTATCGATCTACCCCCCTTAGTTTTTCGCCTTCGCG
>JBKHFO010000239.1:0-5419 GCA_046540175.1 Candidatus Hydrogenedentota bacterium | reverse complement strand
TCTTCGCCATGGCCGTGCGTGATGCGGACGCGTCCCCCCTCGCCGGCCTGGCTGGTTTCCCCCTGAAACGCCAAGGAGACCGTTTGTTTGGTGAGAACGTGGCTGGCGGCTGTTCGCCAGCTTGGGCGCCACCATACCAGAAGCCGGTTAGGAAGCACCAATCCGCCTCGCCGCGAGACGTTTCCGTGAATTCCCCCTGCCTGCTGGATAACGCAGCCCGATCCCATTTGATGTCCAAGCTGTTTGTGCTTGAAGCGGAAGTTACGCTCACCCGTTGGGTGAGGCCTTGGCGCCGGCATCTCGCAGGCATTCATGGGCTGCCCGGTGAGGCGGCGCCAAGGGAGTGCGAATCCGTGAACCGGCGATTCGGGATTCAAGCGAATGTTGTCTTTGCCCGCGAATTTGTGATAGTTTTTGGAGAGTTTGAGTGCTTCTAATAGACTGTCCCGTTCGGGCTGAGTTTCCCTTCGAGTGTAACCTTTGAGGTCCGCATGGTGGCGTGCAGCAATGCGCATGCGGCCATTCACCGGGGCGCCGATCCCAAAAGAGGAACCCTTATTCCATGCTTCAAGATTATTTGCGCAAATATCGCCGGCCGATTTTTTGGACTACGCTGGTGCTGATTATCTTTCCCTTTGTAGGGGCCAGGATGTTTTCGGGCGGGGGCGGGGGAACGTCTGGTGAGTTGGAAGGATTGCAAGAGCCTGTGGCTACTGTGGGTGACATCGCGATCAGCCGCCAAGAGTATCAACAGCGCCTCAATCAAGCGATCCAACGCCAGGCGCAAAGCGGCGGAAGCATCCCTACGCCTGAGGAACTGGCTGAAACGGGTGTTGCGGACCAGATTCTGAATGATCTTATTGATCGGGCGTTGCTTCAGAATCTCGCGCGGCGATCGGAGTACGCGTTCGACCGGGACTATTTGGCTGAGCTATTGCGGGAAGATCCTACGTTTCAGGACGAGACCGGCCAGTTCGACGTGGAGCGCTGGAACGAGCTGGTCGGTCAACCCGGCATCAACTGGGACCAGATTTATGCGGAGCTGCGTCAAAGCGCCGAAAGTGAGTTGGCGGCCCGTCGCGCCATGGCCGCCGTGCGCGTGCTTGAATCGGAGGTGCGCAAGGAATTCGAACGCGAGCATACGGAACTCGAGGTGCGGTATGCCCGGATTGAGCCTGACATAGATGTTAGCGAAGAGGAGCTGCGCGAATTCTATGACGAACGCCCGGAAGCCTATCACACTGAGCCAGAACGGCGCGCGGCGTTTGTCTCCTTCTCGCTGGCGCCTCCTCAGCCGGAGGTAATGGACGAAATCCTCGAGCGCCTAGAGGAGGGGGAGGAGGACTTCGCCGCGCTGGCCGAGGAGTATTCGGCGGCGCCCGAAGCGGAAGAAGGCGGCGATTTGGGGTGGATTACCCTGCGGGAGGGATTGCCCAGCCATCAGCAAGTGCTGCTCGATCTGGAGGCCGGCGAAGTCAGCGAACCCGTCGCGCAGGACAACATCTATGTCATCTTCAAGGCCGAGGATGAGCGCGAGGATGAGGAAACCGGCGACCGCGAACTTCGGGTGCGGGCCATCGAAGTGGAGGCCCAGCTCAGTGACGACGAGCGGGAAGCGTTGGAATCCGAGGCCGAAGCGCTCGCCGAGCAAGCCCGGGAAATGGGCGATCTGCGGGCGGCCGCCGAGGACGCGGGGCTGGAAGCGCAGGAAACCGATATGTTCTCGCCAGAGAGCACGGGTATCGAGGGGGTGGCTGAGGAAGATGCGCCTTCTTTCCGTAATCAACTCATGGACACGGAGGAAGGCGATATCTCCGATGTCATTTCGGCTCCCCGTCACCTCTACGTGGCCGAAATCGTCGAAATGACCGAGTCTGAACGTCAACCCTTCGAAGAGGTAACAGAGGACGTCCGCTCTGACTATGTCGCCGAGTATGAGCAAACGCCGGAGTACCGGGAGAAACTTGAAGAGGCGGCCGAGCGTATTCGCGACGCGGAGGAAGTAGACGACATCGAGGCTCTTGAAGAAACGTTTCCTGAACTAGTGGCTGAAACGGACGAACTCGGGCCTTTCACCGCCGGTGATTTTGACTATTCCGCCGGAATCTTTTGGAATCCCCGCGACGTGTATCAGGCCGTGGCTCATAGGGAACCGGGGACCTTGGCGGGTCCTGTGCCGGACTTGATGGGCCAGGTGTATTTTGTGGAGTTGATTGAGAAGACGCCCCCTACCGAAGAGATGTGGGCTGAGCAATTTCCCGAGGAGCGGGAGGAGTTGAGAGAGCAGCTTCGCCAGACGAAACAAGCCGAAGTGCTCGAGGATTATTTGCTAAACGTGCGCATGCGCACGGTGAACGGCATCCCAATTCAAACCAATGAGCGCGTTATCGCCCACGTGTTGGGCCTAGGGGATGAAGTGGATGCGGACGAACCAGATGTGCTTGAAGAAGATGTGACCGAGGAACCCGCATAACCCAGGGGACTTAGGCCTCACCATAGTGCCACTGACCGATCCGCCCTCTCGGAGATGTGCCTTCCGGGAGGGCGGCTTTTGTGGACTGCGCGGAGTAGGCTGAGGCGGAACCCCGGGAAAGCTTTGGTCTTTCTTGAACCCCGCGGTGGTGTTGGGCCATGATTTAGGCGAAGAGGAAAGGGATGGTCTCTTACCTCGCGTGTTGTCGCGGATGCTGTTGAGCGGGGTTTGCGGCAAGGCGCTTCGTTATGTTCTGGAACAGTTTAGAAGGAGGAACCGAAGGATGAGCAAAATAGTTTTGGCGGCGTCTTTGGCGGCCGTGATGTTTGCAGGCGCGGCGGCGGCGCAGGAGTGGGAGCCGGCGGAGGCGGAGCTGTTGACGCCGTGGGCGGAGGATGTGTCGCCCGAGGCGCCGCTGCCCGAGTATCCACGGCCGCAGTTGGCGCGTGACGCGTGGAAGAATCTGAACGGCTTGTGGGAGTATGCCCTCACCGGACGGAACGAGGACCGGCCGGAAGCTTTCGACGGCCAAATCTTGGTCCCTTATCCAATCCAATCCGCCTTGAGCGGCGTCGGGGAGGAAGTGGATGAACACGACCGGCTGTGGTATCGCCGGAGCTTTGAGGTCCCGGAAGACTGGGACAGCGACCGCGTCCGGCTGAATTTCGGCGCGATCGACTGGGAAGCCCAGGTATGGGTGAACGGCCGGTTCGTGGGCGAGCATCGGGGCGGGTATGACCCGTTTTCATTTGACATCACCAGCGCGCTTCATCCCGAGGGACCGCAAGACCTCACGATCGCCGTTTGGGATCCGGCGGATGATGGATATCAACCGCGGGGCAAGCAGGTGCAAAACCCCGGCGGTATCTGGTACTCGGCGGTGTCCGGGATATGGCAGACGGTGTGGCTGGAGCCGGTGGCGGACCAATACGTCGAAGACCTGCGCATTACGCCGGACATTGATGCCTCCACCGTGAGAATCGATACCACCCTCGCGTCCCATGCTGACGCGGAGGTTGCGGTAACCGTTCTCGACGGGGACGAATCCGTCGCGGAAGGAACGGTAAGCGCGCATGGGCGGTCGGCCATCAAATTCGATGTCCCGGATGCGCGGCTCTGGTCGCCGGATTCGCCGCATCTCTATGACGTGGAGATCGACGTGGTACAGGATGGCGCGGTGGTCGATGAAGTCGAGAGCTACTTCGGCATGCGCAAGATCAGCCTTGGCGAGGACGAGAACGGCCGCATGCGGATAAAGCTGAACAACGAGTTCGTGTTTCAGTATGGCTTCCTGGACCAGGGCTGGTGGCCCGACGGTTTGTACACCGCCCCCACGGACGAGGCCCTGCGCTACGACATTGAGATGACCAAGGAGATGGGCTTCAACATGGCGCGGAAACACGTGAAGGTGGAGCCCGCCCGCTGGTATTACTGGGCGGACCAGCTCGGTCTGCTTGTATGGCAGGACATGCCCAACGGCGACGAACACATCGGGCCTCAGGATCCTGACATTGACCGCGTGGCGCAATCCAGCCGGCAATTCGACCGGGAATATCTCGCCATGATTGACGCCTACTACAACCATCCCAGCATTGTAATGTGGGTGCCGTTTAACGAAGGCTGGGGCCAGTTCGACACGGAACGCGTCGTCGACCTGACCAAGGAACACGATCCCACCCGTCTTGTAAACAACGCCAGTGGTTGGACCGACCGGGGTGTGGGGGATGTCCACGACATCCACGCCTACCCTGGACCTGGCGCGCCGGAAGCCGAGGAGGATCGGGCTATCGTATTAGGCGAGTTTGGCGGCCCCGGCTTGATGATTGAAGATCATGTTTGGCAAGAGGAAGACGTTTGGGGGCATCACCAAACCTTCGAGACGAAGGAGGACCTGCAAGAGGGCTACGAGGAGTTAATCCGCGATCTCCTGCCGCTTATCGGGGAACCCGGGCTCAGCGCGGCCGTGTTCACCCAGACCACGGACGTGGAGGTTGAGGTGAACGGGTTGATGACCTACGACCGGCGGGTGAACAAGCTTGAGCCTGAATGGCTCCGCGAAATCCACGCGCCGCTCTACGAGGATCCGCCCACTGTGGAAACGCTGGTCCCGGACAGCCGGGAGGAAGCCCGGACGTGGCGCTACACCTTCGAAGAGCCCGCCGAGGGCTGGGAGCAGCCTGGTTTTGATGACGGCCAATGGGAAGAGGGACCAGGCGGTTTTGGTATCGAAGGCACGCCAGAGGCCGTGGTGCGGACGGAATGGCCCACCTCCAGTATTTGGCTCCGGCGCGCGGTCACGCTGGATGAGGACCTCCTGGACCGTGACGGCGAGTTAGCGCTTCACATCCACCACGACGAGGACGCCGAAGTCTACATTAACGGCGAACTCGTGGCGGAATTCGAGGACCACGTTACCCAGTATAAGACCGTGATCCTGGATTCGGCGGCGCGGGAAGCGCTGGAACCCGGGGAAAACGTCATCGCCGTTCATTGTCTTGACAACGAAGGCGGGCGGTACATTGATGTGGGCCTGGCGCTGCTGGAGAAGTAACGCGCAAGAGCGCATGGGGGGAGGGTGGCTATCATCCTCCCCCCTTGTTCACTCAACCGTGGCTTGTACGGCGCCTTCTGCGCGGGTGTGGCCTCTTACCCGAATCAGGGACGTCCACAGCCTTGCGCGGGCCGGGTAGTAGTACTTGTTCTGTTCCAAAATGCTGGATAATCCCGCCCGCCCCTCGTCATCCCAGCGAAAGCGGGGATCCACATGGCGCGTGTCCGCCCCTCGTCATCCCCGCGAAAGCGGGGATCCACACGGCGTGCGTCCGCCCCTCGGGATTTGGATCCCCGCTTTCGCGGGGATGACGATGAGGTGCGCTGCATCGCATGAGGTGCGCGGGATGGTAATTGTCAGGAACTCTCTTGTGGTCCAATTAGCCTCACAAAAAG
>JBKHFO010000238.1:0-5441 GCA_046540175.1 Candidatus Hydrogenedentota bacterium | reverse complement strand
GGGCCGATGAGGAGATTGACGAGACGAAAGCCGCCCGGCTTGGCGAGCTTGGGCTGCCTGGCGTCACCATCCGCAGCGTGCTCACGTGTCAGAGCAAGCGCGGCGTGTGCGCGAAATGCTACGGACGCAACATGGCGACGGGCAAGCTTGTGGAACTGGGCGAATCGGTCGGCATCATCGCCGCGCAAGCCATTGGCGAACCCGGCACGCAGCTCACCATGCGGACGTTCCATATTGGCGGAGCGGCTAGCCGTCAGGTGGAGGCCAGCGACATCAAGATGCCCGAGACGGCCACCGTGCATTACCATGGCGTTAAGACGGCGATCAGCCGGCAGGATAAACGGGTCGTCGTGAACCGGGCCGGCGAGGTCAGTCTGCACGACGCCGAGGGGCGCGAGGTCCAGCGTTTCGCCTTGCCCACCGGCGCGGTGTTGGTCGCTGAAGACGGTCAGAAACTTCGTAAGGGGCACATACTCTATCAATGGGATCCCTATAACAGCACCATCGTGGCCGAGGCGTCAGGCCGGATCCATCTCGAAGGCATGGTGGAAGGCGTGACCATGCGCGTGGAAACCAACCCGGACACGGGTATGGAAGAGCGTGTCATTACCGAGCACAAGCAGGATCTCCATCCCCAGATCACGATTCTGGGCGAAAACGATGAAGTGTTGGCCTATGCCACGATACCAGGCCAGACCCACGTGATGGTTGCCGAGGGGCAAGAAGTACAAGCGGGCGATCTGCTGGCCAAGACCCCGCGCCAGTTCAGTAAGACCAAGGACATCACGGGTGGTTTGCCGCGCGTGGCCGAGTTGTTCGAGGCGCGGACGCCGAAAGATCCCGCTATCATCAGTCATATTGATGGGGTAGTGGAGCTTGGAAGCAGCTCAAGGGGCCAGAAGAAGCTCAAGGTCGTGCCCCCCAAGGGTAAAGAGCGCGAGTATACGATCCCGCCGGGCAAACACCTGAACGTGCAGGCCGGTGACCGGGTCTATGCGGGGCAGCGGCTGACCGACGGGCCCGTGGTTCTGCAGGATATGCTTGAAGTGCAGGGCGAAGACGCCTTGCGCAAGTATCTCCTCGACGAGATTCAGCAGGTCTATCGTGTCCAAGGCGTGCGCACCAACGATAAGCACATTGAGGTTATCATACGGCAGATGTTGCGTAAAGTAAGGGTGAAGGACGATCCGGGCGATACGCCTCTGCTGGCGCAGGAAGAGGTCGATAAGATCCGCTTCCGTGAAGTGAATGAGCAAACCCTCGCCAAAGGCGGCCGTCCAGCCGAGGCGGAACCGATCCTGCAAGGGATTACGAAGGCGGCGCTAAGCACGGATAGCTTCATCGCGGCGGCTTCGTTCCAACAGACCACCCGGGTGTTGACCGAAGCGGCCCTGTCGGGTAAGCGCGATTACCTGACTGGATTGAAGGAGAATGTCATCATCGGCCACCTTATCCCCGCAGGGACGGGAAGCGCTCATTATCAGGATACGCAGCCTGTCGTGGCCGAGGACGCCGCCCAGGACTTCTCCGAGGAATTGGCCATTGGCGACGAAAGCGCGATAACCGTCGACTCTGAGGAGAGTAGTGAAGAAGAAGCGGGCGGCGCCATAGCCTGACGCGGCGGTGCGCGCTGGCCCGGAAGGCAAAGGCCGAACGATACGCGGCAAGCGGTGAGGGGGGGTAGGCCGGGTCCCCTCCCCGGCTAGCCGCGGGTTGACGAAGGATTTTTCTGGCTTGGCTTCCGGGAGGCGGAGAAGTTGAATTGCGGTTCGCAAAGCGCGTATGTTACGTACGACAAAAGGCGTCGTCGATTGGCGCGGCGGGTTATTTGGATTTTTTGTCGGAAAAGGCCCATAGGGTGTTGACAAAGGGTTTGTTTTTTGTTATGATAACCAGCCGCTGATGTGAGAGAGTGTTGTGTGTCTTTACATGCGCGAATGAGCGCGCATAACGGGTAGTGAGGAGTTGAGCCGACCTTGCCAACAATGAATCAGCTTATGCGTAATGCGCGGCATCGGCAGAACGCGAAAACAAACGCGCCTGCTCTGAAACAGTGTCCGCAGGCTTCCGGAACGTGCACGCGCGTCTTTACGATGGCCCCGAAAAAGCCGAACTCGGCCTTGCGCAAAGTGGCCCGCGTGCGCCTGAAGAACGGCATGGAGGTCACATCGTATATCCCTGGGATCGGGCACAACCTGCAGGAGCACTCTCAGGTGTTGATTCGGGGAGGCCGGGTGAAGGACTTGCCGGGCGTGCGGTACCATTTGGTGCGTGGTGTGTTGGATGCCCAGGGAGATATGGGCGGCCAGGCGACCACGAAGGATGAAGGTGGAAAGAAGCTGCACTTGGGGCGCTGGGTAAGCCGGTCCAAGTACGGTGTGAAAAAACCTAAGAAATAAGGGAGCTGGCTTAGAGTCATGCCACGACGTCGCGAAGTGCCGAAACGGCAGCTGCTGCCGGACCCAAAATACAAGAGCCAGCTTGTCGCCAAGTTTATTAACACGGTTATGCGCTGGGGCAAGAAGAGTGTGGCCGAATCCATTGTTTATGGCGCGCTAGGCATTATTGCGGAGCGGATGCCAAACGAGAACGAGCTAAAAGTATTCGAGACGGCGCTCGATAATGCTAAACCCCTGCTGCAAGTGAAGTCGCGCCGGGTAGGCGGGGCCACGTACCAAGTCCCTGTCGAAATTGCGCCGGCCAACCGGACTGCTTTGGCGTTTCGCTGGGTAATTGGATTCTCCCGGGGGCGCAGTGAGAAGACCATGGCGCAGCGATTGGCGGGCGAGTTGATGGATTGCTACAATAATCAGGGGGCGACCATCAAGCGTAAGGACGATACACACCGGATGGCCGAGGCGAATAAGGCTTTTGCCCACCTGCGCTTTTGACGGCGGCCGGGGACTGGGGGCCGCGAGGCGGCCTCGGACCGGCTGTACCCTTTTCTCTGGACATGTGTGGCGGCCCGTGCCGGGGGTGAAATAAGGTAACCTGCGGCGCATAAGCCGGGGCAGCCAATCCGTCTTCCTTAAAGAAACAACTAAATCCGTTGGACTGCGCGCTTTTCCATGGGTGACGTTGAACATGGAGAGGCGTGTGCGTTGCGATGATGCTTGGGGCAACGCAGGGGGCGGGCGCGACGTGCGCGCCCCGTCTCGAAATGCCGTAACTGTAGAAAAAAGCGCTCACAAATTCATTTTAGAGAAGGAAAGTAAGTCGTGACCCGACGTCGTTACCCACTCGAGACTGTTCGCAATATTGGCATCATGGCTCACATTGATGCGGGTAAGACGACTGTGACTGAACGGGTCCTGTTCTATTCGGGCCGGTTGCACAAAGTGGGGGAGGTCCATGAGGGCACCACTACGACCGACTACATGGACCAAGAGCGCGAGCGGGGAATCACGATTACGTCGGCGGCCACGGCCTGCGAATGGAACAAGCATCGCATCAACATTATTGATACGCCCGGTCACGTCGATTTTACGGCCGAGGTCGAGCGGAGTTTGCGCGTGCTGGATGGGGCGGTCGCGGTGTTTTGCGCGGTCGCGGGCGTGCAGCCGCAATCGGAGACGGTGTGGCATCAGGCCGATCGCTACAAGGTGCCGCGCGTCGCGTTCATCAACAAAATGGACCGGGTCGGCGCCGATTTTAATAAGGCTGTCCAAAGCATGCGCGAACGCCTTGGAGCCATGCCAGTGCCGCTTCAGATCCCGGTGGGAGAGGAAGAGCGTTTCCGGGGCATTATTGATGTGGTCGGACGGCGGATGGTGACGTGGGAAGGCGAAGGCATCAATGCGACGCTGGTCTTTAAGGAAATCCCCGAAGACTATGTGGACGCCTACGAAGACGCGCGCCTTGCCGCGGTCGAGGTTGCGGCCGAAGTGGACGAAGTGGTGATGGAGCGATATGTCCACGAGGAAGACGTCACGGACGAGGAGCTTCGCGTGGCGCTGCGCAAAGGAACGCTGGCGTTGGAGATTTGCCCGGTTCTTTGCGGCACGGCTCTGAAGAATAAAGGTATCCAGCTCTTGTTGGATTCGGTGGTCGATTATCTGCCCTCGCCACTGGATATGCACGCCATTGTCGGGCATGATCCGCGTGACGAAAGCAAGGAGCTTACGCGGGCGCCGTCCTATGAAGAACCGTTCAGCGCGTTGGCGTTCAAGATCATTACCGATCCGCACGTGGGGCGGCTGACCTTTGTCCGGGTCTATTCGGGAAGTATCAAGGCGGGAAGTCAAGTCCTCAACGTGCGCACGGGGAAAAAGGAGCGCCTGGGGCGGCTGCTTGAAATGCATGCCGATGAGCGTATCGAGCTTGAGGAACTGGGCGCCGGAGACATAGGCGCGGTGATCGGCGCCAAAAAGACGACCACGGGGGACACGTTGTGCGATCCCGCGGCCCCAATTACGCTCATGTCGGTCAAATTCCCTGAACCGGTGGTTCATGTGGCTATCGAACCCAAGAGCCGGGCCGACCAGGATAAACTGTCGGATGCGCTGGTGAAGCTCAGTGAAGAAGACCCGACGTTTCGTGTGCGGCAAGACGACGAAACGGGGCAGACCATCATCGCGGGCATGGGCGAGTTGCACCTCGACATTATCTGCGACCGCATGAAGCGGGAATTCAATGTTGCGGCGAATATTGGGCGTCCCATGGTGGCCTATCGCGAGACCCTGCGGACCCGTTGTGAAGCCGAGGGCCGGTTTGTCCGGCAATCCGGCGGGCGCGGGCAGTATGGCCACGTTAAACTGGCCCTGGAGCCGGCCGAGCCCGGTTCGCACTTTGTATTTGAAAACCAGATCGTGGGCGGGGTTATCCCGAAAGAATTCATTCCCGCCGTGGAACAGGGCGCGAAAGAGGCGTTGGAAAGCGGCATCGTCGCCGGATACCCCATGGTGGACGTGAAAGTCATCTTGTTGGATGGCAGCTACCATGAGGTGGATTCGTCGGAGATTGCGTTCCAGGCGGCAGGGTCCATAGCGGTGCGGGAGGGCGCCCCAAAAGGCCGGCCCGTCCTGCTGGAGCCTGTTATGGAAGTTGAGGTGGTGTGTCCGGACGAATACACGGGCGAGGTGATCAGCGACTTTAATAGCCGCCGGGGCCGCCTGGAGGGCATGGAGCAGCAGGGCAACGTGCGCAAGGTGCATGCGAAGGCGCCGTTGTCCGAGATGTTCGGGTACGCGAACGACATCCGTTCGCGGACTCAAGGCCGGGCCTCGTATAGCATGGAGTTTTCAGGTTACGAAGAGGTTCCGGCAAGTATCGCCCGGGAAATCATGGAGCGTAGCGGCGCCGCGTAGCCCTTGGAACGCGCGGGTAGGCCGAAAAGATAAGCTGGCGCTAATGGAAATCGGAGTGTTAGGGAAGGAGACGCGAGTCAATGGCGAAGCAGAAATTTGAACGCACGAAGCCGCACGTCAACATCGGCACGGTTG
>JBKHFO010000237.1:0-5449 GCA_046540175.1 Candidatus Hydrogenedentota bacterium | reverse complement strand
AGCCATGGACATGAACTGGTTGCACTGGGACCGAATCCCATTCCCAACATCGACTCTGTTGAGGAACACATCGAGGAGCCCTACCGCATCCAGCTCATCAAGTCCGGCCCCCATATTCGCATGTCAATTAACGAACTGGTGGTGTTGGAATGGAAAGATGAAGGAGAGTATTGGGAAGACGGGAAGATCGGGTTCCGCCAGATGGCGAATCTGGCGGCTGAGTATGCGAACCTGAACGTTCATGAGATAGCGCGAGTGGACGAATAGGTCCTACCCCGGGAAGCAGAGGGGGAGCCCAGGCGCCAGAAGACAAGGAGGAGAGCCATGGGGGCAGATGGAATACCACGGCGGCGGTTTCTCGGAACCACGATGGCCAGCGCCGCCACGCTTGGGATCGCCGGGACAGGATTGGCCCCGGCGCATGCGGAAGCCGGTGGTTCGCCGGCCCAATTCATTACAGCGGAAGATCGTGATCCGCATGACGTAATCGCGGAAGCGCCCGCGCATTCCGTGGTCTTGTTTGACCGAAACAACCCCATGACATTTCACGAGATGCTTGTGATTGACAAGCCGCTCACCGTGCTAGGCCTCAATGCCCGTTTGCCCGAGGGGTTGGCGCAAACCCCGCTGGTTTCGATTCAAGCGGAGGGCGTCAGATTCGCCGGCTTTGAACTGCACGGCAATACCGATTCGATTACGAATTGGAGGGACGATCGAGCTTCGTGCCTAACGATTCAGGCCGGCGGGTTTGTTATCGAGCGCGGGCTTGTTACCAAGGCGTCCCGCCATGGGATATTGGTCGCCAGCGGCACGGATCAAGACCTGGGCGACTATCCCGCTGCCGGAGGGCGGGATATCCGCAATGGAGTGATCCGGGACATCGTGGCCCGCGACATTCGCCGGGATGGGGTTTCTATTGAGGGCAGACCCGTGGGCTCCATTAGCAATCTGCTGGTGGAAAACATTTGGCTTTACCGCAGTCCCGATCGAGGCGCCGTGGAAGTATGTGATGGGGCTGATAATGTTACGTTGCGCAACATTTACGCAGAAGACGCTGCGTATGTGGCGGACGTGATGCATGACCATGGAAACAACGTTGCAAACAACCACACTGTGGAAAACATCCACGGAGTCCGTTGCGGCCGCGTTGTGCGGACAGTGAACCGGGATCTCGGCCACACAGGCCTGAGGCTACGGAACGTTACAGCGGAACGGTGCGAATTGCCACTTCAGATCTCCAACACGCGCGGCGTGTTGATTGATGGGATGCAAGTGTTGAACCATGAGGAAGAGGGGCCGTTGGCCGAGATAACCAATTGCAAGGGCGTCAAGGTGAACGATGTCATGTTGCTCAGCGGCGCCTTGGGCGAGGAGGCGATCCAACTGGAAGGTTGTAGCCATGTTCGCGTTGAAGAGTGCTTGGATGCGCGGGCGGAAGAATCCTAAAAGACATCGAGGAGGGAACAAACGATGCATATCCAGACGGAGTGCTGGAGGGCCGGGCTGAATCCGTTGCAGAGAACGTTCGCGGGCGTTCTTGCACTTGCGATTACCGTGAGCTTGGGAAGTCTCGCGGGAGGCGCCGAACTCGAGGACGAGGACGTTGATTGGGAGTATGTGGAGCCCTCCACGGAGTTTGACTTCCGCGTCGAGCGGTTCGAGGCGAATCCTATCATCCACCGCGAGATGCATGGATTAATCGGAGACCGGGGCGCGAACATCAACGGGCCTTCGCTTATCCGCGTGCCGGACTGGGTCGAGGATCCCTTGGGCGAGTACTATCTCTATTTTGCTCATCACAATGGTTCCTATATTCGGCTAGCCTACGCCGATGCGCTGGAAGGGCCGTGGAAGATTCATGAGCCTGGAGTGCTTGACCTTGAGGAGACGCCGGGCAGAGGACATGTGGCCAGTCCGGATGTTCACGTGGATCGCGATGAGCAGCGCATTCGTATGTATCACCACGCGCCCAATCCCACCGATGGTCCAGAGGGACAAGGCGCGTATGTGGCGCTTTCGGAGGACGGACTAGAGTTCGAGGCGCTCGATGAGTACCTGGGGCTGTTTTATTTTCGCGTCTTCGAGCGCGATGGCTGGCATTACGCCCTGGCGAAGTACTTTAATGACGGCGGCATTCTGTACCGGTCGCCCGATGGCCTGACGGATTTTGAAGAAGGACCTCGCATCCTGCCGCGGGTCCGCCACAAAGCCCTGTGGGAGCACGATGACAAGCTGTACGTATTCTTCTCACGGGGCGGTGACACGCCAGAACACATCATGGTGTCGCGTATCGAGAACCTTGATGACGACTGGGAGGAATGGCGCTTCACGGAGCCGCAAACAGTTTTGAAGCCCGAGAAGGATTACGAAGGCGCGGACGAACCCATTGAAACTTCCTCGTTTGGGTCAACCTATGATTTCGTGCATCAGTTGCGCGATCCCGCCATCCATGAAGAGGATGGACGCCTCTATATGCTGTACTCGACAGCGGGCGAGCGGGCCATCGCCATTGCGGAGTTGCACTTTGAAGAGGAATAAACGCGTTTGGGGCCGTTCCGCGGATCGGCCCCAAGCGCGTGTGTAGTGAGAGTCAGCTATACAGGCCAATCCCGGATGGGGGCCATGTCCTTTAGATCCTCCATTGGGCGAATCCAGATGTTGCGGAATCGCACGGGGTTGCCATGTTCTTGAATTCTCAACGGCTGTTCTGGGGCATGAGGCTCGTATTCAGCGATTTCCCGCCACTCCACGGGACCATGGATAACCTGATTGTAATGGACCAAAATGCCATTGAAATGCATGGTCACCGTGGCCGGCCGCGTCACGGCGCCGTTCTCGAAAACGGGGGCCGTGAATAGGATATCAAAGCTGTTCCACTGGCCGGGCGGGCGGATGGGATGGACCATCGGAGGCGTCTCGCCATAAATCGCCCCGGCAATTCCATCTGGGTAGATCTTTTCCGTGTAGGAGTCAAAGATTTGGATCTCGTAGCGCTCCATCATGAGAACGCCGCTATTGCCGCGATCGGTTAGGTCGCCCCGCGGCGGATCGGGAGCCATCCATTCGAGGTGAAGCTGGCAATCGCCGAAGGATTCACGGGTAACGATATCCTCTTCATAGGCCACGAGCACGCCGTTTTCCACTTCCCAGTCATGAGCGTGGAAAGCGGAAGTGTCCCCGCCATCAAACAAAACAATCGCGTCGGTGGGGGGCGAAACGGCGGGTTCATCCGGATGGGTTAGCTCGCCGGGATCTATGTCGGTGGGCCAAGGGCGATTGGGATCGTGTTTGTGGTACTCCGGCGCCCACGGCAGCATCTCCGTGTCGGTGTACCCCATCACTTCCCCGTCCGCGCCGCCGGGAACCAACTCCTGTGCGTTGGCCCCATTACAGGCCGCCGCCCACACGGCAGCACCCGTGGCCGCCGCGCTGGTTTGTAGGAAACGCCGCCGGCTTATGTTGCTGTTCCCGCCAACAAGCTTGGCGTGTGGGCCGCTAGATGGGGCTTGAGCGTGGCTATTGTCCATGTGAATACTCCTTCTTCATGTGTTGTTATCCCCGGAGTGAGCGCTGACAGGGCCAGCGCCAGCAAAACGCCATGATAGATCGCTTGCTGTGGGAGGCTCAATACTGCCCCCTCAGGCGGGGGCGCATTTGATCTAAACACTGGGTAAGCGTAGGATAATAAAGGGGGATGTTAAACGCCCTGTACAAAGGATGCATCAATGAGCAGGATGATCAACGACGCAAGCTATTGGCGCGAGTTCGACAACAACGAAATCACCCATTCGGCCGCGCATTATCTGATGGCCATCGACAGTCTTCGGGGACGGCTGGGCTACGCCCGAGTGACCGATGTGGCCGAGATGCTGGAAGTGTCCCGCGGGGCGGCTTCGATGTCCGTCACACAGCTCAAGAAGCGCGGCTGGGTCACGGAAGACCCCAACCGATTTTTGCTGCTTACGGAAGAAGGCGCCGAAAAGGCGCGGTTGGTTGAGGATAATTTCCGCATTCTGAGCGATTTCTTCGAAAAGGTGCTTGGCGTTTCCGAGGAACTGGCCATGGCGGACGCATGCAAGATGGGGCATCTCATGAGTCTAGAGACCGGGCGGCGGATGGTCTGGCTCATGCGGTATATCCTGAGCAACGAACGGCGCGCCAGCGAGGTTTATGAAGTCATGAAGTGTTTTGAAGAGTGCGGCGCGGAGGCCGCGCTTGAAGATGGCGAACCCGTTGGGGATGGATGCCCGGCCAAGCGCGAGAGACCATGTGTGTTTGATGAGGAATGACCCCAACGCACGCGCCGCGTTCGGGGCGAAGAACGCGGCGCGTGGCGGGAATTACTTAGGGGGGGATCAGGTGTTCTTTTTGCGGAACGCTTCCATGAAGTCGCGCAAGGCTTCGCAGCCTTCCACGGGCATCGCGTTGTAGATGGAGGCGCGTAATCCGCCCACGGAGCGATGGCCCTTCAATTGAAGGAAGCCTTGTTGCTCGGCCTCGGAGATAAACTGCTTTTCGAGGTCTTCGCTGGGCAAGCGCCAAGTAACATTCATCCGGCTGCGGCACTCGGGGTTCGCGTGGCCTTTGTAGAATCCATTGCTGTTGTCAATGGCCTCATAGAGAATGTCCGCTTTCTTGCGGTTGATGGCCTCCATCGCCCTAAGCCCGCCAATATCGTTCCGCACCCAGCGCGTGGTGAGCATGACCATGTAAATCGCGAACATGGGCGGCGTATTGTAGAGCGACTTGCTGTCCGCCATGTTCTTGTAGTCCAACAAGGAGGGCAACCCCTCGGGCACGCGTTCGAGCAAATCGTCGCGGATGATCACCGCCGTGACGCCCGCCGGCCCGATGTTCTTTTGCGCCCCCGCGTAAAGGAGGCCGTACTTCTCGACAGGGATTGGCCGGGAAAGGAAATCGCTGGAGGCGTCGCACATCAGGGGGACGTTTCCTGTTTCGGGTTCTCCGAAGTACTCCACGCCCTGAATGGTCTCGTTGGAGGTGAAGTGGACGTACGCCGCGTTGGCATCGAGCTTGAGTTCGCTTTGGGCGGGCGTGCGCACGAAGTTCTCGTCCTTGCCGTTCCATGGCACGGAAACGGTCCCTTCCTTTTGGGCTTCCGCAATCGCCTTGTTGGCCCATGAACCCGTGTGGATGTAGTCGGCCGATTTCCCCGTTCCGCGGAGGAAGTTCATGGGGATCATCGAGAACTGCAAGCTTGCCCCGCCTTGCAGGAACAGAATGTGGTAATTCTCTGGGACCTGGAGAAGGCTCCGGATGTTGCCCTCGGCCTCGGCGATGATCTCATCAGCCCACTTGGAGCGGTGGCTGATTTCCATGACCGACATACCGGTTCCCTTATAGGAAAGCAGTTCTTCCTGGGCTTGTTTGATGGCCGGTTTCGGCAATGTGGCCGGGCCTGCGCAGAAATTGTAGATGGTTTTGTCAC
>JBKHFO010000236.1:0-5486 GCA_046540175.1 Candidatus Hydrogenedentota bacterium | reverse complement strand
CCAGTATTGGGGGGCTACATGTCTTGCAGGGCGACGGCGACCGCCCAGAGGTTTTCCGGGGGCTCCGCCATGCGGATGGCGTCTTTCTCGGTCGTCACCGTGAAACCTTCGCGCGGCAAGGCGTGCGGCGGAATCGTGGCGTGATCGCGGAAGGTTTGGGTGGTTAGCAGCGTGGCGCCGAGCCGCTCCAACGAGACACAAAAGGCTTCGGGGTTGCCTATGGCGCAAACCACGTGAATGGACTGGCCGCTCAACGCCTCCACCTCCAGGCGCTCGCCGGTCCGCGCATTCCACAGATGCGTGGGCTGATGCCGGGTCCGCCGGATGGGCGCGCCGGGACGGCGTTCGCGCAGCGCCTCGGCCAGGTGACGCGATTCCGGGACGAGGTCGCACCGGGTCAAGATGAAGGCCGTAGCGCGCGCCATGGCCGTTAGGGGCTCGCGAAGAATGCCGCGGGGAACAAGCCGGCCGTTGCCGAAGGGGTTGGTGCTGTCCAGAACGAGGATGTCCTCGTCGCGCGCAAGCGGCAGATACTGAAAGCCGTCGTCGAGAATGATCACCCCGCACCCATAATCGCGGACGGCTTCGACAGCCGCCGTCACGCGATCCGCGTTCTTGAACACGTAGGCTTCGGGGACCTTTGCCGCAATGAGCGCGGGCTCGTCGCCAAAGCGGGCGGCGGTCTCATGCGTGATGGGGGCGTCCGCGCCGCGCAGCCGCCCCGGCTTGTGGGCGCCGCCGTAGCCGCGCGTGATAACGGCGACCCGGTGGCCCGCCGCGATTTCTTGCTGAGCCCGTTCAATGACGGCCGGGGTTTTGCCTGCGCCGCCGGTGGTGATGTTGCCGTAGGAGATCACACGGGCGTCGACTTCGAAACGGGGCCGGCGTTTGCGCAGCCACATGCCCGCGCGCATGCCGGCGCTGGCCACCGAGAGCGCGGCCGCCAGCGGCGGAGGAATGGGTTCACCGCGGCGCACCTTGGTCGCGATTCGGTCCACGGTTTTCATCGGGGGGCAAACCGTTTGCCGCTGAATTGCCGGACGAGGCCCTTGAGTTCGAGCAACGTTAACGTGCTCAGGGCTTCGGAGACGGGTATCCGGCAGACCTCGGCAATCTCGTCCACGTAGGAGCCATCCGCCGCCAAGGCCTCCAAAACTTTGCGTTCTTCTGGCCCGCCAGGTTCGGCTTGCGGCTCGGTTTGTACGGCCGCGCGCTCCGCGTTGGGCGAGACGGCGGCCTTCGGAGACGGCTGCCGGCGTCGCGGCGGGGCCTCCGCGGCGGGCTCGGGTTCGCCCCGGCTGGGAGGGGCGATACCAGAAGCGGGAATAGGCGCATCCTCGGCGGCCAAATCCAATTCAACCACGATGTCGTCCGCGTTTTCGACGAGCTTGGCCCCCTCCTTGATTAAGCCGTGCGGCCCTGACTGTTCTGACTCCCCACTTGCCCTGGCGCCGCGAAAACCTTCCAGCCTTGCTCAGCCGCCTGCCGGGCGGTAATCAAGGCCCCGCTCCTGCCCGGCGCTTCCACGATCAACGTCCCCAACGTGAGGCCGCTGATGATGCGGTTGCGATACGGGAAATGCCGGCGGTCCGGCCGCGTGTTCATCGGGAATTGGGAGACGATGCAACCGTGTTGTGTGACCTCCTCGAACAACTCGGCGTTCTGGCGCGGATAGACCACGTCGACGCCGTTGCCCAGCACGGCGATGGTCCGGCCTCCCGCCTCAATGGCGCCCCGGTGGGCGGCGGCGTCGATTCCATTCGCGAGTCCGCTCACCACGGTGAACCCCTTCGCGGCGAGATCGCGGCCGAAGCGCTCCGCCATGCGGATGCCGTAGGGCGACGCCCGCCGCGTGCCCACGATGGCCACGCACCGGCTGTCCTGCTCGGTCAGCGTGCCCCGGCCAAAGAGCACGAGGGGCGGGTCGTGTATCTCCGCGAGCCGCAGGGGATAGCCGGGATCCTCAAGCGTGACAAGCCACGCCCCATGGCGCGCCATGAGTTGTTCCTGCCCGTCGATGTCCACGCTGTCCCGGTACTGAACGATGCGCTGGGCCAGGCCCCGGCCGGCGACTTCGGCCAAGGCGTTCACCGGCGCCTGCAGAATGGCGGACGGGGAGTGGAACCGCGCCAACAAGCGAATGAAGTGCGCGGTTCCCACCCCCGGCGTCATGAGCAGCCGGAGCCAGTCCCGATGTTGATCCGTCAACCGCATGCCCGGCACTATAGCATGATGCCGCCCGAAAATCATCCAGGGCTAGGTGGAGTATCACCCGCCGCGCCCCAAGGGCTATTCCAGCTCTTCCGACAAGATCTGGGCCGCCCGATCTTTACGGTATTGGCGTAGCTGGTCATGCAACGCGGGCCGGCTATTGCCGAGCATAGCGATGGCCATGAGGGCGGCGTTGCTCGCTCCCGCGCTCCCGATCGCCAGCGTTCCCACGGGAATACCCGAAGGCATCTGCACGATGGCCAGCAACGAATCAAGCCCTTGAAGGCTCTTGCTCTCGATAGGCACGCCAAGCACGGGCCGCACAGTGTGGGACGCCAAGACTCCCGGCAGATGCGCCGCGCCACCCGCGCCGCCGATGTAGACTTCCACGCCCTGTTCCTCTTTCTCTTCCATGTACGCGGCCAGTTCCTTCGGCGTGCGATGGGCCGAAAGCACCCGGCATTCGTGAGGAATCCCAAAGGTCTTCAGGACTTCCGAGGCTTTCTGCATCGTGCCCCAGTCCGACTTGCTGCCCATAATAATGGAAACCAACGGGGTATCTGCTTGCATAGTGTCGCGTTCCTCCTGTGGCTGGAACCACTGTTAATGTGGGCGGACCTCGGGTACAGTCCTTTCGGCCCCCTTCCACTCCTAGAGCGCCAAAACTTAGCAAGACCGCGCCCGCTAGTCAAGTTCGGCTCGCCGCGAGCCAATCCCCGCCCCGCTCCGCCAATATCGGCCTCACCTCCCACATTGCGGATTTGACAATCAATTGGATATCGCCCTAAACTCATCAATCATGAAAATATCCATACGATTCCTCTAGGTTTGAGTAGATCTTCAAACCTCTGAGGAAACACTTACACAAAGGAGCCGGGAAGATGGGCGCAGGGGACCAATTGTTGTTTGGCGGCACGGACGAATCGGAGGAATCGGCGGCGCGCGGTTGTTGGCGAACGGCGGGAAGGCTCGCGGCCCGGGCGGGCGCGTCGCTGGCAGTGGGAGTGATGCTCGAGTTGGGCTGGAGCCCCAGTGCGGCGGCGGAACAGATAGCCGCCGCGGAGGAGGAGAACCGCTCCAAGAATGTCGTCTTCGCGCTGATCGATGACCTTGGGTGGGCCGATCTCGGGGCTTACGGGAACGAGTTCAATGAAACCCCGCACATCGACCGCTTTGCCGAGGATAACATGCTGTTCACAAACGCCTACGCCGCGCCTGTATGTTCGCCCAGCCGCGCGGCCCTCATGTCCGGCCAAGACACGGCGCGCCTGAACCTGACCAGTTTCATTCCGGGCCATTGGCGTCCCTTCGAGGTCTTGGACGAGCCCGTGAACCGGCCCCAGCACCTGCCTCATGACCTCGTGGCCCTGCCCGAAGCGCTAAGCGAGGCGGGCTACGCCACGGCGCACTACGGGAAGTGGCACCTCGGAAGCGGCGATCAGCATTTCCCCACCGAGCACGGGTTCGATGAAGCCATCGTAACCGGCGGAAGGCATTTCGCGCCCGATTTCCGCACGAATCCCTCCCACGACGTGGAGCCAGGGACGGCGCTGGTCGATTTCTTGACCGATCGCACGATCGATTTCATGGAGCGGCACGCCGATCAACCCTTCTTCGTCCATCTGAGCCATTACGCCGTGCATATCCCCATCGACACCACGGAGGAGCTATTCGAAAAATACGACGCCAAGGAACCCGTGGAAGGCTATCCATCGAACCCCTATTACGCGGGAATGCTCGAGCAGCTCGACGATAGTTTCGGCCGTTTGCTGGAGGCCATCGACGAAATGGGGCTGGCGGATGACACGGTGGTCATCTTGTACTCCGACAACGGCGGGCTTGTCCAACGCTACGACGTGGCGGGCGACGAGGACGCCCAAGTCGTCACCAACAATGCGCCCTTGCGCGACGAGAAGGGGTCGCTGTACGAAGGCGGCGTCCGCGTGCCCCTCATTGTCGGGTATCCGGGGATGACGGAGTCCGGTTCACAATGCGCCGAACCCGTGCTGGTCAACGACTTCTACCCCACGCTGGCGGAAATCGCGGGCATTTCCCCGCCGGGTCAACCCGTGGACGGACAGAGCATGCTGCCGTTGTTCGAGAATCCCGACGCCTCGCTGGATCGTGACGCCATCCACATGCATTACCCCCATTACCACCATTCGCGCCCCGGCAGTTTCATCCGCCAAGGGGACTGGAAACTCATCGAGTTTTTCGATGACAACTCCCTTGAGCTTTACAACCTCGCCGAGGACATCGGAGAGGAACACAACCTCGCCCGCGAAGAGCCGGAACGCGCCGCCCGCATGTGGCGCCGCCTCGCCGATTGGCGCAAGGCCCGGCAAGCCGCCATGCCCGCGCCCAATCCGCGTTTCGACCCCGAGCGCCGGAACGAGTGGTGGAGCCGGCGGCAAGACCAGCCCGTGAACAGCGAAGGGATGGATCAGCACTTCAACCCACGGCTCTACTGAAGGATCTGCCCCTTCCGGTAATGGTGTCCGCTGCGATCCAACACGGCGTCCGGGTCTTCCAGGGGTTCCTCGCCGAGTTCGGGCGGATCAAACTCGTACGCGCCCCGGTCGATCGCAATGGAGCCCTTCTCGCCGATGATGAGGCCGCCGCTTGGCCCGCTCCCTTCCATTCGGCATGCCCAAGGGGGCGAATCCGCATCCATGTCACACGGACTTCTCCTTGATCGCGTGCAAACTTTTTGAAATTTGATGGGAATTTGATTTAGGCTGGGTTTCTAATATGTGCGCCCTTTCCGCGCCGGTTTAGAAGGGGATTGCTGTGCGGCGGCGCAAAACGTGGGGCCTGTGGCGTTAACTGCGTGGTGGGGACAGCCCGCCGGACTGCTCAAACGCCGAAGCTGGGGAGTATGATCATGCGTAAGTCCTGTCTGTTTCCATTGCTTTTCCTGTGTCTGACGGTGTTAAGCGCGTCCGCAGTGGCCGAACCTCTGCCGGGGGACATCAACGGCGACGGGAGGACCGACGCCGTTGATATTCAACTCGTCATCATTGAGGTATTGGGCATCGACACAGGCCTTCCGCCGGGGGTAGCGGATGTCGACGGCGACGGCGTGGTGAACGCTCAAGATATCCAGCTCGTCATCAGTATGGTGCTTGGCGTTTTCGAGCCGCCCGAGGCGAGGTTCGAGGCGGACCCGGTCTCCGGCATGGCCCCGCTCGAAGTCCAGTTCGAGGACTTATCCGATGGAGGAACGGACTCCATCACCGACTGGCATTGGGATTTCGGCGACGGCGCCACAAGCG
>JBKHFO010000235.1:0-5486 GCA_046540175.1 Candidatus Hydrogenedentota bacterium | reverse complement strand
GAGGTGAGAGGGAGTATAGCGTGAAGCAGGAGCTTGTGTCAACGGCGGATCGAAACACCCCGGAACACGGCGCCCAGTCGAGCCAGCAATGGCTTTAGCCGCCCGCCGGCGCCCAAGAGAACCGGCGGAAGCTCCACACAATGGCGTACACGGCGGCGGCGGTGAGGATGATGCACGCGCCGGCGGGGCGGTCGGTGATGTAGGAAAAGGCCAGGCCGCTCATAATAAAGACACCGCCGAGCAGGCTTGAGAGTATCATCATGGTGTGAAGCTGCGAGGTGTACCACCTGCTGATGGCCGCGGGCAACGTGAGCAACGCGACGACAAGGACGATGCCCACAACGCGGAGCATTATCACGATGGTCAGGGCCACGAGGCACAGCAACAGGAGATGCATGAGCCCCACGGGGACTCCCCGGAGCTGGGCGAATTCCGCGTCCAGACTGAGGGCGAGGAATTCTTTGTAAAAAAAGGCCACGGTAACCAACACCACAATGTTTAGCACAAACACCAGTTGCACGTCGGCGGAACTCACGCGGAGAATGTCGCCGAACAGGATGCTTGTGGGGTTCACCGCATATCCCGGCGTCATATCGATGAAAAGAATACCCATCGCCATGCCGGTGGCCCATAGCGCCCCGATGAGGGTATCTTCCCGTTCCCGGCCATACCGATTGACAAGGCCGATAAGCCCTGCCGCCAACAAGCTGAAGGCAAGCGCGCCGTACAGCTCCGGGATGGCCAGCCATGCCGCGAGTCCAAGACCCCCGAAGGAGGCGTGGCTTATGCCGCCGCTGATGAACACAATGCGTTTGACCACCACGTACGCCCCGATCACCCCGCAAACCACGCTAGCCAAAAGGCCCGCGTAGATAGCGTTGCGCATGAATTCGAGTTGGAGAACATCAAGCATGGCGCGAACTTCCCTTTGGCTGGACAGCCGCTTCCGCCGCTGACTAAGACGGGCGAAAGTATAGCGAATATGTCGCTTCAATGCCACCTAGCTCCGCGAAACGGAACTCGGCTGGGGCCCCAAGGGGGGAGATTGAGGAGGGTTTCCCGTCCCAATATTGAAATTGGTCAACCAAATTCCTATGATAGGGGCGGTATACCCACCGAGAATCGCCGCGCCGGCCGGCAGGGGACAGCAACGGCCTTGCCTCCGCTGGCCGGGAACTGGTTCCGCCTCCACACGTTTTCACAGGTCAAGTCACGCAAAGTCGCGTTATCTAAGAAACAACACGGAACATGTAGTAGAATGGCGGTCGTGCATAAAACCTCCGCAACCCTTGGGGGAACCATGAGACGAAATATCGTACACGTTGGGGCGGGCAACCTAAGCTACGAAATCCGGGAAATCGTAACAACCGCCCGCGAAATCCGGTCGATGGGCCAGGAGATCACGTGGGAGAATATCGGCGATCCCGTTGAAAAAGGCGAAAACCCGCCCCTATGGATCCGCGAGATCGTGCGCGAACTCGTGGAAGATCCTTCCTCCTGGGGCTATTGCGACACGGCGGGCGTCGGGGCGACCCGCGAGTTCTTGGCCAATCAAGTCAACATCCGGCCGGGGGGCGTGCGGATCACGCCGGATGACATCATGTTCTTCAACGGCTTGGGCGACGCCGTCGCGAAGGTGTACGGCTTTCTGCGGCGCGAGGCCCGCGTGCTGGGGCCTTCGCCCGCGTATAGCACGCACAGCTCGGCCGAGGCGGCCCATTCCGGCTACAACCACGTTACCTACAACCTGGATCCCCACAACAACTGGATGCCCGATGTCGAGGACATCCGGAACAAGGTGCGTTACAACGACAGCATCGCGGGGATCTTGCTCCTTTCGCCGGACAACCCGACGGGGGCCGTCTATCCGCGCGAGATCCTAGAGGAGATCGCCGCCATCGCGCGGGAGAATCACCTGTTCATGATCGCGGACGAAATCTACGCGCACATCGTGTACAACGGCAATCCCCGCATGCACATGAGCGAGTGGATTGGGGACGTGCCCGCGCTGGCCATGCGGGGCATCAGCAAGGAATACCCGTGGCCCGGCTCGCGGTGCGGCTGGATCGAGGTGCTCAACCGGGATAAGGACGCGAACTTCGCCACCTACGCCAACAGCCTGCTCGCGGCGAAACGGCTCGAAGTTTCGTCGACCACGCTGCCGCAAATGTCCATCCCCCGGGTGATGGGCGATCCCCGGTACAAGGATCACCTGGACACCCGCGAGCAAACCTTCGCCGCCCGCGCGCAGGAGGCGGTGGACGCCTTTGAGGGGTGTGACGCGGCCGTCGTGAACAAGCCTTCAGGGGCTTTCTACCTTACCGTCATGTTCAAGGAAGGCGTGCTCAACAACAAGCAAAGCCTGCCCATCGAGAACGCGGGCGTCCGCGAACGCATCGAGAACCTTGTACAGAACGTGCCGCCGGACAAGCGCTTCGTCTATTACCTCATGGGGAGCACGGGCATCGTGGTCGTGCCTCTGTCTGGGTTCCACTGCAAGCATGAAGGATTCCGCATGACGCTGCTGGAATCCGACGACGCCAAACGCGCCTGGATCTTCAAGACCCTGCGCGAAAGCATCGACGCCTACGTAGGCCGTTAATCCCGCAACTTGGCTGGACCGATCGTTCCCCTCGGCGAAGGGGGATGTCCGGGGTCTGTCTTCACGCCGTTCCACACGCGCGGCAATTCGTTGGCGCGGGGGGGCATGGCCTGTTTTTCACGAAGGAGGATAGCGCACTCATGTATATGACCATGCGTTGGTTTGGGGCGGACGATCCCGTGCCCCTGGAACACATCCGGCAAGTGCCCGGCATGGACGGCATCGTAAGCGCGCTCTATGACTTTCCCGTGGGCGAGGTTTGGCCCAAGGACGCGCTGGCTGAGTTGAAAGGGGAGATCGAGGACGCCAAGCTGTCCCTGGAAGTGATTGAGAGTATCCCCATACACGACTCCATCAAGCTCGGGCGGCCAGACCGCGACGAAAAGATCGACGCGTATTGCCAGTCCGTTTCGAACATGGGGGAAGCCGGCATCCCGCTGCTCTGCTACAACTTCATGCCGGTGTTCGACTGGACGCGCACCAACTTGAAGCATCCCTTCAAAGACGGCTCGCACGCGCTGAGCTTCAGCTACGAGAACCTCAGCGAGATTGATCTCAGCAAAGGGTCGAAGGACCTCCCGGGATGGGCGAAAGCGTACGGTCCCGAGGAGCTGGATGCGCTATTGAACGCCTACCGGCAAATCAGCCGCGGCCAGATGTGGGATAATCTTGCGTACTTTTTGGAGAAAGTGGTCCCCGTCGCGGAAGAGGCCGGCGTGCATCTCGCCATCCACCCCGATGATCCGCCCTGGTCGATTTTCGGTTTGCCGCGCATTATCGTCGACGAGGACGCGCTTGCGAAAGTCACCGGGTTGGTGGACAGCCCGTACAACGGGCTCACGCTCTGTACGGGCTCGCTGGGCGCTTCACGCAACAATCATCTCGTGCGCATCATTAAGCGGGTTGCGCCGCGCATCAATTTCGTCCACATGCGCAACGTGAAAGTGACGGGCCATAAACATTTCCACGAATGCCCGCATCCCTCCCGTTTCGGCAGTATTGATATGCTGGATGTCATGACGGCCTTGGCCAACAGTGGATACACTGGGCCCATTCGGCCGGATCACGGGCGCATGATTTGGGGCGAACAGGGCCGGCCGGGTTACGGACTCTTCGACCGCGCGTTGGGCGCCATGTACCTGCAAGGCTTGCGCGAAGCGGCCATGTTCAACGCCAAGCGCCTGAATGCGGCCGCGCAAATCTGACCCGGGCTTGGCGAACCCTGGAACGCAGGAATAACCGTCACGGTTTCACAGCGGCCAAAGCGTTTCTTGAGCTTCGCGTAAAACGCCTTGCGCGGAGAGGATGAGTTCCACCGTCTCCCGGACAGCGCCGTCCCCGCCGTTGAGCCGGGTGATGTAGTGGGCGTGAGCCTTGGCCACTGGAACGGCGTTGCCCACGGCCACGGCGAATCCCACCCGGCGCAGGACGGGGACATCGGGGAGGTCATCCCCCACAAAACACACGGCGTCCATTGCTATGCCCGTCTCCGCCGTGATGTGCTCCAGGGCCTTGCGTTTGTCCATTGCGCCGAGGTGGATGTGGGGCATGCCCAAGTCCTCGCCCCGTTTCCGGACCACGGCGCAGTCCCGCGCGGAAACCAGGCCCGTGAGCACGCCGGCGGCCTGGGCCAGCTTCACCCCCAGGCCATCGTGCGCATGGAACCGTTTCCATTCGTTGCCTTGGGCGTCGAAGGACATGCCGCCATCGGTGAGGACGCCATCCACATCCAGCAGGAGCGCCTTCACGGCGCGGGCGCGCCGCTGAACGGCGGGGTGTTGGGCATGATGATTGATCACAAGCCGCCATCCCTTTGTTGAGTCGCATGGTGAATCGCCAATAGGCCTTCGAGCACGCGCCGGAATTGCGCCAGGGCCAGTTGACTTGGGCCATCGCTCAACGCCTCCGCGGGATTGGGATGGACTTCCAGGAAAACGCCCGAAACGGCCGCCGTCGCAAGAGCGGCGCGGGCCAAAGGAGCAATGAATTCGGGCTGTCCTCCGCTCGATCCCTGTTCCCCGCCGGGTTGTTGCACGCTATGGGTGGCGTCAAAGATTACGGGATACCCAGTCTTCTCCATAATAAGCAGACCGCGCATATCCACTACCAAATCGTGATAGCCGAACGTGGTCCCGCGTTCCGTCAACAGAATGCGTTTGTTTCCGCAAAAAGCCACCTTCTCCGCGGCCCTCTCCATATCGGCCGGCGCGAGAAACTGACCCTTCTTGATGTTCACGGCGCGGCCCGTGGCGCCGGCGGCTTCCAGTAAATCGGTCTGACGGCACAAAAAGGCGGGAACCTGCACGATATCCGCCACCTCCCCCGCCGCGTCTGCTTCCTGGACGGAATGCACGTCCGTGAGTATGGGAACATCGTGGCGCGCCCGCACTCCCTCCAGAATGCCAAGCGCGGTGGCGAAGGGCAGCCCGGTAAAGCTTTGACGCGATGTGCGGTTCGCCTTGCGGTAGGAGGCCTTGAAGATCAGCTGGACGGGGAGATCCTCGACGGCCTCGCACAATCCTTCGGCGGTGCGTCGAACCGTGGGCTCGTCTTCCACCACGCAGGGTCCCGCGATGATGGTCAGGGGTTGATCAAGTCCCACGCGAACGCGTCCAATGTCAACTGATGGCATGAGAATACGCCTCGTCTTTCGTGTTAGCCGGTGTAGCCGGTCCCTCGTGCAGGGTGGATCGCGCTTCCACCGTGGCACGGATTCAGTGCGCCGTCGAGAAACATCCCCCGGCCCTTCGGGCCACCCCCTTCAAAGGGGGAATTATTCCGCTCGTTTCCCCTTTGTATGTTAGAGGCGGGCGATGCAAGAACGTAGAAGCGGCGCCCTCGACGCTTAAACCAATCGACGCACCAACACCCTGAGCGGCGTGGG
>JBKHFO010000234.1:0-5541 GCA_046540175.1 Candidatus Hydrogenedentota bacterium | reverse complement strand
TCGTACCGCCGGCATCTTGCCGGCATATAAGCCGCCCGGAAGACGGCGATACGGCTCCCCTAATGTTGACGGCTTTGCATGGAGAATTTCCCCCTTTGGAAGGGGGATCAAGGGGGATGTTGTTCCCCGGAGCAGCGTCCTTGCCCCCAAGATTCACGATTTCCCAAATAATGGAATGACACTTTCATGGCAATTCGCTTTTACAATACCCTAACACGGCAAAAGGAAGTCTTCGAACCGCTTACGCCCGGCGAGGTCCGTATGTATACCTGCGGGCCGACGGTCTACAATTACGCCCACATCGGGAATCTTCGCTCGTATCTCTTCGCGGATTTGCTCAAGCGGCATCTCAAGTACCGGGGATTCCGGGTGTTTCACGTCATGAACATCACCGACGTGGAAGACAAGATCATCCGGTCCTGCGTCGAGACAGGACAATCGCTCGACGCGCTTACGGAACGCTACACCCAAGCCTTCTGGGAAGACCTTGAGACGCTTGGCCTGGAACCGGCGGATGAGTATCCCCGCGCGACCCACCATATTGATGACATCGTGGCGCTCATCAAGACGCTGCAAGAGAAGGGATGCACCTACACGCACGAGGGCAGCATTTACTACAGGCTGAGCAGCTTCGGGGACTACGGCAAGCTCAGCCACCACCGCCTCGAAGGCCTCGAGTCGGGCGCGAGCGGGCGCGTGCAAAAGGACGAGTACGGCATTGAAGATGCCCGCGACTTCGCCTTGTGGAAGGCGTATGATCACAATGATGGCCCCATCTATTGGGACACGGAGCTGGGACGCGGCCGGCCGGGCTGGCACATCGAATGCTCGTGCATGAGCATGCGCTATCTCGGCGAAAGCTTTGACATCCACACCGGCGGCATCGACCTTGTCTTTCCTCACCACGAAAACGAGATCGCCCAATCCGAGGCCGCTACGGGCCAACCCTTCGTGCGCTATTGGATGCACAACGCTCACTTGCTCGTCGAGGGACGCAAGATGGCGAAGTCGTATGGCAACACCTACACGTTGCGCGACCTCCTGGAGATGGGGTATAACCCGCTCGCCATCCGGTATGTGCTCATCGCCACGCATTACCGGCAGCCCAACAACTTCACGTTCGACGCAGTCGAGGCCGCGGCGGAATCCCTTGAGCGCATTCGCGATTTCCGGCTGCGTTTACGCGAAACGGAAGGCGAAGGGAGCGATTTATCCGAAGCCATCGCCGCGCATGAAAAGGCGTTCGCCGAGGCCTTGGACGATGACCTCAATATATCGGGGGCGCTGGCCGCGGCGTTTGAGTTCATCCGCGAGACGAACCGCCGGCTCGACGCAGGCGAGATAGGCGAGGAGGGCGCGCGCAACGCCAACGCCTTGCTGGACCGGTTTCACCAAGCGGCGGGCCTGTTTCCTCCGCCGGAGGAAGAGGGCGCGCCTGACGAAGTAATGGCGCTGGTGCATGAACGGCAAGAGGCTCGCCGGGCCAAGGACTTCGCGCGGGCGGACCACCTCCGCGATCAGCTCTCGACGATGGGGTGGGCCGTGGAAGACACGCCGGACGGACCACGGGTGAAAAGGCTATTAGAACGTCACGCATAAAAGACACGGAATCGGGCCGCATAGCGCTTGAAAGCCGGACGTTCGACTTCGGCGTATCTATTGTGCGTCTGGCGCGCCATCTCGAAAACCAAGCCCCTTCCCCCCTAGCGGAAAAGGTCATCACGCTGGGGACCGAGTTGGGCGCCAATGTGGCCGCGGCCGCCGCATCCGCCAGCCGGCGCTATTCGCTCAAGCGCTACAGCGCCGCCCGGCGGCGAAGCCACGAACTAGTATACTGGCTCCGCTTGGCCGCCGCATCCGCCGAGCCTCCAGACCCGGCCACCTACAAGCCGTTCATCGATGAATGCCGCCTTCTGGCCGACCTGTTGACCCAACAGTGCCAACTCCTTCACGAAGAGTTGCAGGGCAAGGGCGGAGATCTCCCGCCGCTGTTCCAAGACGAATGAGCCAAGGAACCCCCGCCCGGCATCAAATGGCGCAGGGCGCGGTTACAGAGAGGACGCACGGCGTGCGCTTTTGCGCGCCGTGAGGGAGGATAAACGCCAGTGGGGTTGCGTGTGATAGCCGGGAGCGCGCGAAACCGCGTGCTTGCGGCGCCGGAAGGACGGGAAACCCGGCCGACGGGTGAACGCGTGCGCGAAGCCTTCTTCAGCATGGTGCAGACACGTCTGCCCGGCTCGCTCTTCGCCGACCTATACGCCGGAAGCGGCGCCATGGGCATCGAGGCTTTGAGCCGGGGCGCGGCGGGCGCGGTGTTCGTGGACAACGCGCCCAAGGCCTTACGCGTCCTTCGGGAGAATCTCAAGACAGCGGGGCTCGCCTCACTCGCCGACGTGCGCCATCTGGACGCGCCAGCTGGTCTAGGCCGTCTTCACCGGCCCGAAAACGGCTACGACATTGTCTTCGCGGATCCCCCTTACGGCTTCGGAGATTATGCGGAATTGCTCGAGGCGCTCGGCCGGACGCGGTTAGTGGCCCCGGAGGGTCTTGTCGCGATCGAACACACTATCCGCACGGAAATGCCGGAGAAGGCGGGCGATTTCGTGCTTGAACAAACGCGCCGCTATGGGGATAGCGCCATGAGCATTTACCTTGTGGAAACCGATTAAAACCGCCTAGAGGGCGCCTATCCGATATGCCGAACCCATCATGGCCGGGGCTACTCTTCAACGCCGTTTCAGCCGCGGAAGAAACCGGCCCCACCTTCACCTCTCGCGCCATTGAACTGGAGGCGATAGACCTCGCGCTGGCGGCGTGCTTGGTGGTCACGGCGGGTCTCGTGAGTTTCGCGTTGCGCCTGGGGCTCGAACGGCAGCTCACGATCGCCGCCCTCCGCGCCGTGGCGCAACTGTTGCTGATTGGCTACATCCTGCGCTATATCTTTGAACTCGAGACGCTGTGGGCCGTGGGCGGCTGGATGGCCATCATGATAGCGGCGGCGAGCATCACGGCCGTGCGGCGCTCCAGCCGGACCTACCGGGGCGCGCACGTCTACGCCTTCGGCGTGCTTGTCCTGAGTGGTTTGCTCACGAGCTACGCCGTCACCGGCGTTGTCATAGGCGTCACCCCGTGGTACCAGCCCCAGTACATCATTCCCCTGCTTGGGATGATTCTCGGCAACAGCCTCACCGGCATCTCACTGTGTCTCGATGTGCTTTTGGAACGCCTTAAGGAGCACCGTCACGTGGTCGAAATGGAGCTGGCGCATGGCGCCACGCGCTGGGAAGCCGCCCTGCCCCAATTGCGGGAAGCGGTGCGGCGGGGAATGATCCCGATCATAAACTCGATGATGGTGGTCGGTGTGGTGTCGTTGCCCGGCATGATGACAGGCCAGATCCTGGCGGGAGCGGATCCCTTGGAGGCCGTGAAGTATCAAATCGTGGTGATGTTCATGATTGGCGCCGCTACTTCGGTGGGATGTATGTTCATCGCCTTCATCACAAGCCACCGCCTATTTAACGCCAAGCACCAACTCCAGGCGGACGCCATTCTCGACCGCCGGTGAACTCATCCTTCGTTCGTCCTTCATTCGTGGGCCACGCAACGTTGATGGCTGAGTCATGAAGAATGAAGGCGTCCCTTCCAACATCTGCTGCCCGCCTCTGCCCCCCGTCACAGAGAATCCCCCGGATGAGCCTAGAATTCTCATCCGGGGGAACCTCATGGTCAAGCACCGACTAGCTCCCTGCGATACACAGGGGCGATCGGCTTAGTAAGGTAAAGACCTTACGACTACGAATCTCCGTTCGAATCTCCGTTCGAATCTCCGTTCGAACCACCGTTTGAATCTTCCATGTCGGGCGGTTCGGGCATTTCCATGTCCTCCGGTGGTTCGGGCATTTCCATGGGCTGTTGATCTTGGCCGCCTTCGCCCCCTTCGCCGCCTTCTGGCGCCTCGGGCATTTCCATGGGCTCATCCGTGGGTTGCTGCTGCTCTGGCGCCGAATCTTCGGGCCCACCGACGCCTTGTTCACAGCCGACGGCCATCAGCCCGGCCACAGCTACTGCCGCAAAGGCATACATTAACGTGCGCATAATCTTTCTCCTTTTTTGTTGCGTTCCTGTTCCCTGACTAACTCCCCCGGCTTCACAAGAGCCGGGACATCCTGACACATTGTGGCGGCTCACAAGGGGCCTCTCGGCTCATCCTTTCCGCCACCGGGCGAAGACTCCGTCCTGAGCAGAGCTTCACCCCATTTACACGCCCATGCGCCGCCGGGGCCTCGTCCTTGCCGCCCGCAAGCGGCTCAGGCATCCCCGACAATGACGATGCGCCAACCACATCCTAACGTAAACGCGCATCGCTCCGCAAGTGGGCGTCAACCTGTACCGCCGCACGACGATGCGGCTAAGAGCCATCTAGAATTCCTCGAAGCCCCCAGGGGAATCGCCGGATTCATCATCTTCGATCTCGCCGCCAGGAGCCGGCATCTCATCCGGGTCCATGGACTCCTCCGCGGGTTCCTCCATCGGAGGCGGCTCTTGCTCTTGGTCCATGGGTTGCTCCATGGGGGGCAACTCTTGACCCGACGGCTCCTCCGGCGGCGCTGGTTCGCCTGGGGAATCCTGCATGTGCATGCCTGGCTCCAAGGGTTCTCCGGGGCCGGAGGTCTCGCAACCAAGCAGGGCCACGGCGACAAACGCCACCGCAGCCGTTCCCAAAAACCATTTCTTCATAAACTTTACCTCCTTTTCAATGTACCAGTGGTTAAAATTTGGCGGGCCCCTGCTGGACCCACCAATGGATGACGTTATCACATGTATGAGGAGAGTTTCAAAACTCTTTACCGAACGCTATCTCTTGCGCTCTGGCTCCCTATATATCACTCCCCATCCACCTCTACGTTTCCATTCAAGTCTAGCCTGCTGTTCCACGTTGAACTTCAGCGCCCTTCTGGCGTAGCGTGTGCTCCGGCGAGACTCCCGCACCTGGCTCGAATGGATGATATCTTGTCACCCTAGCGTTCATACTTAATACTTGGCAACCCCCGTGCCAACTGAGCTTCAGTTCATAACTAACTGTGTGTGAAGAGTTTGGTAAATTTTTCAGTTTGGGGCTAACACCCTATTTAAGGTATCGAGGGTTGTATGGAGCCCCATATGAGGCATGACTTCTTCCTAGGGAGTGGACCAAAAGGGCGGGGGATGTTGTTCCCTGGAGGAGAGCCCTTACCCAGAGATTGGGGATACATGGCGCGTTTGAAGTGCACACGGAGGGAGAATGGGATTTCGTGAAACGTACGGCGAGTTACGGCGCCAGCGCGCCGCCGTGGCCGAAGACCCGGGCGTGGCGGAGGAAGTGGTCCAGCATATCTGGCACGAACTCGCGTTCACCACGGACAACCTGATGACGGACGATGGCCGCGCGCTGCGCATCGTATCACCGGGCTGGTGGAACCACGCCGAGGGTCCCGACTTTCGCGGCGCCCAGCTTGAGTTCAACGGCCGTCTGCGCGATGGCGACGTGGAGGTTCATCTCAC
>JBKHFO010000233.1:0-5635 GCA_046540175.1 Candidatus Hydrogenedentota bacterium | reverse complement strand
CGCTTTCGAACAGCCGGAACTCGACGTCCACCGCGCCCCCTGCGGGTTCGCCCGCCTCGGTCAACCGCCCCTGATAGGTAAACGCTGTATCTCCATTCTGGCCTACAACCTCCGGCGTTGGCCAGACCAACAGCAGTGTCAATCCAAGGACCCAACGCCCAACCCTCGTCCACTTAGCACGCGACTTCATTGTTGTTCCTCCATTGAATGTCAAGCATGGCTTCGCTCAACGGTCCACCTCACTATCTGTATGCCCCAAGTGCAACTTTCACCCAAAGATTCATTACTGCAACAGGGAGACGCACTCAGGCGGAATACACCATCCCAGCATCCTGCCTAACTACATCACCGGCCTCCAAGCCTATATACCTTTATAGGGTTTCAATACAGCCCAGGCGCGTTTGTATCTAACACCCCTTGGAACCCGCTTATTTCTATGGGGAGCGAGGCGTAGTGCTGCTTGCTCTTGTGGGAAGCATAGGAAGGCGGCTCGTAGGATACTATCTGCTCCAACTCCGCCAATCCATAGTATGGCCATGGTTATGGTAGAGGCGCTACGACTGAGTTGCGCGCCAGACAAATGTCTGGTACCATGGCGGTATGGCTCGGGAAAACGACAGACATAGCGCGCGGGAGCGGGTCTACCGTTTTGTGCGGCAACGGTTGGCGGATGGGCGGCCGCCGACGGTGCGCGAGGTGCAGGTGGCGCTCGGGTTTCGCGCGGTGCAATCGGCGCGGGAGCATTTGGAGCGCCTTGTGGCGGAAGGGCGGTTGACGAAACGCGCGGGCGAAGCCCGGGGGTATCGTTTGCCGGAGGCGGACGCGGAGCCTTCCCCGGCCTTGGTTCCTGTGCTGGGCCGCGTGCAGGCGGGCGCGCTGACCACGGCGGTGGAGGACATCGAGGGCTATGTCCCCGTCCAACGCAAGGCGGGGGGCGATTATTTCGGACTGCGCGTACAAGGCGACAGCATGACGGGCGCGGGTATTCTGGCGGGGGACATCGTCATAGTGCGGGCGCAACCGTCGGCGGATTCCGGGGCCATCGTGGTGGCGTTGGTGGAGGACGAGGCGACGGTGAAACGGCTTCGTTTGCGCGGCCAACGCATCGAGTTGCACCCGGAGAATTCCGCGTTTTCCCCCATCACGCCGGAGGAGTGCCGGATCCTAGGCAAGGTGGTCGAGGTGCGCCGCTTTCTGGAAGAAGGGGAGGCCTAACCCCATGGAATCGCCCGCCTTGCCCAAGGGATGCGAACTCGTCACGGCGCGCGCCCTCCAGACGGAGAAGACGTCCTCCAGCGAAGACGCCTGGTCCCTCGGCGCGTTGGCGGGCCGCTTGATCGAACTCCGGGACTCGTTGAGCGCGGCGGCGGGCCTCATCGCGGAAGCCCAGCGTCAGGGCGAGCCGGCGGTGTGGATCGGCGTAAGCGGTTCAAGCTTTTATCCGCCGGATTTCGCGGAGGCGGGCATCGATTTGGAAGCCCTCCCGGTGGTTCGCGTGGTGGATGAGGCCCAAGTCCTGCGCGCCGCCGACACCCTGGTGCGTTCGGGCGGCTTCGCGGCGGCCGTGCTGGATCCCGGCCCGGGCGCGCGCGCGCCCCTCAATGCGCAGAGCCGGCTCGTGGGACTCGCGAAGCAACACCACACCGCCGTGGTGCTGCTGACGCGCGGGAACCCCGCCGGCGGTTCCCAGGGTGGATTGGCCTCGTTGCGCGCCGAAACCATCCGTAAACGTGCGGGATTCGGCCAGTTTGCCTGCGAATTGCGCGTGGTGAAAGACAAACGCCGGGGATCGGGCTGGCGCCGCGTGGAGGTATGCCGTGGACCGGATGGCCTGCATTAACCTGCCCGCGCTGCCCTTGCAAATTCTGTTGCGCGATTATCCGGCCTGGCGCAACGAACCCGCCGCCGTCGTGGACAGGGACAAGCCCTCGGGCGTGCTGCAATGGGTCAACGAACAGGCCCGCGCCCGGCGCATCCTGCCGGGCATGCGCTACGCCGCTGCGTTGTCCCTGGCGCGCGATCTCCGGGCGGGGGAGCTATCGCCGGAGCGCCTTCACGATGAAGTGGAGCGCCTGACCCGGCGGCTTTGGGCCTTTACCCCCGGGGTTGAACCGGCGCCGGACGAGCCGGGCGTGTTTTGGCTGGACGCCAGCGGATTGCATCGGCTGTATCCGGCGCTGTCCGAATGGGCCGCGTCGCTTTATAAAGCCTTGCGGGGGGAAGGGTTCGAGTTGGCGGTCGCCGTGGGCTTTTCACGCTTCGGCGTCTACGCGGCGGCGAAGGCCAATCGGGGAACCACCGTGTTCCGCGAGGTTGAGCACGAGCGGGACGCCGTCCAGCGCACACCCATGGACCGGCTGGATCTAGACCCGGCGCTGCATCAGATGCTCGTCAAGCTCGGCGTCCGCACGCTGGGCGAATTCATCGCCCTGCCCGCCGCCAGCGTGCGCCGCCGCTTGGGCGCGCAAGCCCACGCCTTACACCGCATGGCTCAGGGCGGCGAATGGCGCCCCTTGCAGCCGCGGCCCATTCCCGAACCGGCGGAACGGTCGGCGGACCTCGAGTATCCCGAGACGCATCACGATCGCCTGATGGCCATCGCCGCGCCCATGATGCGGAAGCTGTTGGAGACGCTGGCGCAACAGCGCGAGACGCTGGAAGCGTTGCATCTCGACTTGAAGCTCGACAACGGCGCGCGCCAGCACGAACGCATCGCCCCGGCGTCGCCCACGAACGACGCGAAACAGCTCACGCTGCTGCTTCGTTTGCGCTTGGAAAGCCTCGCGCTGCCCGCGGGCGTGGTGGAGCTGACGCTCCGCGCCGATGGAATCGCCACGGGGGAACATCAGTTGAACCTGTTTCAGCATGCGCCCCAACGCGGCCTCGATGCGGCGCGGGAAGCTTTCGCGCGGGTGCGGGCCGAGTTCGGCGAGGGGGCGGTGGTGCGCGCGCGCTTGCGGGAAGGGCATCTGCCGGAAGCCGGATTCACGTGGGAGCCCCTGGACCGTCTCCGCACGCCCGATCCCGCCCCTGCGGAGCAATGCGTCCTCGTGCGCCGCTTATACACGCCGCCGGTCAAGCTGCCGCCGCCTCCGCGCCGTGAAGCCGAGGGATGGCTCGTGGCGGGGGCCGCCGAGGGACCGGTCGAGGAAATGCTCGGTCCCTACGTGGTATCCGGCGGATGGTGGATGCGCGAGACGGTCCGGTCTTACTACTACGTGCGCACGCGCAGCGGCCGCTGGCTCTGGGTGTACCACGACGCGAAACGGCGGCGCTGGTATCTCCATGGAGAAGTGGAATGAGCAGCGGATTACCCGAATACGCGCCGCTGTGGTGCAAGAGCAACTACTCCTTCCTGGAAGGCGCGAGCCATCCCGGCGAACTCGTGGAAGAGGCCTACCGCCTGGGGCTTCGCGCCATCGCCTTGACCGACCGCGACGGCGTCCACGGCGTGGTGCGCGCCCACAAGCGGGCCCGGGAACTTGGCGTGCGCCTCATCACCGGCGCGGAGATCACGCTGTGCGACGGAACCGCGATTGTCCTGCTCGCCATGGACCGGCGAGGCTATGCGAATTTGTGCCGGTTGATCACGAAGGGCCGGCTCCGTTCGCCCAAGGGGGGAAGCCGGGTGACGTGGGATGAAGTGTGCGAAGCGGCGGAAGGCCTAATCGCGTTGTGGGGCGGCGGCGCGAGCCTGCTCTCGGGCGAGGCGAAACCCGATGACGTGGCGGGCATGTTGCGCGAAAGTTTCGGCGACCGGCTCCATGCCTTGCTCACGCGGCATCGCGAGGCCGGCGAGGTCCGGCGGGAGCGGCGCATCCGGGAACGGGCGGCGCGTTATGGCATACCCACTGCGGCCGGGATGGAGGTGCTCTACCATGATTCCAGCCGCCGGGATCTGCAGGACGTGGTGACCTGCATCCGCCACGGCGTGACCTTGTCCACGGCGGGCCGGCGCATCCAGCCAAACGCGGAACACGCGTTGCGCGCGCCCTCCAGCTTCGCCGCGCTGTACGCGGATGACCTCGAATCCGTGGCGCGCACCAGGGAAATCGCCTCGCGCTGCGCGTTTTTGTTGGACCAGCTTTCCTACCGTTATCCCGCCGAGCATCTGCCCGGCAGCGCCGCGCCGCCCGAAGCCTTGCGCACGCTCACCTTTGCCGGGGCGCGTTCGCGGTATCCTGACGGCGTTCCGCCCGAGGTGCAGGCGCAACTTGACAAGGAACTCGCGCTCATCCACGACCTCCAATACGAAGGCTATTTCCTCACCATGCACGAGATCGTCCGATTCTGCCGTCAGCAAGACATCCTCTGCCAGGGACGCGGCTCGGCGGCGAATTCGGCGGTGTGCTATTGCCTCGGCATCACCGCCGTGGACCCCGTGCGCATGGGCCTGCTGTTCGAGCGCTTCCTATCGAAGGAACGGGCCGAACCGCCGGATATCGACCTCGACATCGAGCACAACCGCCGAGAAGAGGCCATCCAGCATATGTACGCGAAGTACGGACGCAGCCACGCCGCCATGGTGGCCAACGTCATCCGCTACCGGCCGCGTTCCGCGGTGCGCGACGTGGGCAAGGCCCTGGGCATGCCGGAAACCGCCGTCGAGCGCGTGGCGCGCTTGCTGTCCCACTACGAGGCGCCCTCCGTGGAAACCTTTCGCGAGGCGGGTCTGGAGGGGGAGAGCCCGTTAATGGCGAATCTGGCGCGGTTGACCCATGAAATCGAGGATTTTCCCCGGCATCTGTCCATTCATCCCGGCGGGTTTCTGTTGGGCCACGAACCCGTGGATACGCTTGTGCCCATCGAAAACGCGGCCATGGAAGGGCGCACCGTCATCCAATGGGATAAGGAAGACCTCGAGGACCTCGGCCTGTTCAAGGTTGATCTGCTGGGCCTTGGGGCGCTCAACGTTGTCCATCGCAGCCTGGACCTCATCGAGGCGCACCACGGCGTCACACACACCCTAGCCAGCATCCCCGCCCGGGACGAGCCCACCTTCGAGATGATCCGCCAAGGCGACACGGTTGGCGTGTTCCAGATCGAGAGCCGCGCGCAGATGGCCATGTTGCCGCGCCTGAAGCCGCGCAATTACTACGACCTCGTCATCGAGGTGAGCCTTGTGCGGCCTGGCCCCATCACCGGCGGTATGGTCCACCCCTACTTGCGGCGGCGCAACGGCGAGGAGGCCGTTACCTACCCCCATCCTTCGCTGGAGCCGATTCTGAAGAAGACCCTGGGCATTCCCCTGTTCCAAGAGCAGGTCATGCAACTCGCCATGGCGGCCGCCGACTACACCCCCGGCGAGGCTGACCAATTGCGGCGCGACATGGCGGCGTGGCGCAAGGCGGGCCGCATCGAACGCCACCGGGAACGCCTCATCTCACGCATGGCGAAGAAGGGTATCCCCGAGGAATTCGGCGAACAGGTCTTCGAGCAGATTCGCGGTTTTGGCGATTACGGCTTCCCCGAGAGCCACGCCGCCAGCTTCGCCCTCATCGCCTACGCCACCGCTTGGCTCAAGCGGCATTATCCGGAGGCCTACCTTTGCGCCATGCTCAACGCCCAACCCATGGGGTTCTACAGTCCCGCCACCCTCGTCGAGGACGGCAAACGCCACGGCGTCGAGGTCCGG
>JBKHFO010000232.1:0-5667 GCA_046540175.1 Candidatus Hydrogenedentota bacterium | reverse complement strand
CCTTGGCATGCTGAGACGGGGCCGCTTGCGCATTCAGCTCAATCATGAAGGGTTGGATCGTCTCGCCAACGTGACGGATCGCGCCAGCAACCGCCTCACCTTTAGCGTTATCGCCGGGTCGATCATCGTGGGATCAAGCATGCTGCTTGCGGCGGACATCGGGCTGTATCCCATCGGGCTGGCCGGCTATTCGGTGGCGGGCCTCCTCGGGGTCGCCTTGCTCATTAGCATATTGCGATCCCGCAATTTTTAACGCTACCATGAAGCGGCGCCGTTCCGCGCCAGTGCGCGCTTGCTATCTACGTCATTGAGAAAGGGGGAATCAGCCCGTGGGCCAGGGCATCACCTATCGCTCCTACGCCAAAATCAATCTGTACCTGGATGTGGTGAATCGCCGCCGCGACGGGTATCACAATATCGAGACCATCTTTCAGACCGTAAGCCTCTTCGACACGCAGAGTTTCAGCAAACGGACCGGAGGCCTCTCGCTGGAGTGCTCCACGGCCGAACTGGACGATGGCAGCGCCAACCTCGCCTATCGCGCGGCTTCCCTGTTGCTGGACTACACCGGGGCAAACCAGGGCGTCTACATCTATCTGCGCAAGCACATCCCCATCGCCGCGGGCCTCGCGGGCGGTTCGGGCAACGCCGCGGCGGCCCTGGTGGCGCTTAACTACCTGTGGGATCTGGAGTTGAGCCGGGCCGAGCTTCAAACGCTGGCCTTGGAGCTGGGCAGCGACGTGCCCTATTACCTCCGAGGGGGCACCTGGGCCGCAACGCGTCGTGGCGAGGAACTCCACCCCGTGCCCCCGCTTCCGCTCACCTGGTTCGTCCTTGTCCACCCGCCGCTGGCCATAAGCACGAGCCGCGTCTACAACAGTCCCCACTTAACGCGCAACACCGAACCCGCCTTTGCAGGCAAAACCCGTTCGTTTCGCGCCGCCATCCGCGCGTTGGGGCGCGGTGATTTTCAAAGCGCCGTGTTCAACCGCATGGAAGGCCCCGTGTTCGCCGATTACCCTCACCTCGCCCAGGTACGGGATCGCCTTCTGGACGCCGGGTGCCTGGCCGCGGCCATGAGCGGCAGCGGTCCCACCCTCTACGGCGTCTGCGCTTCCCGGGACCATGCCAGCCATGTGGCCGAGAGCTTTTCAGACTACGCGGTCTCCGTCGTGTATAGCGTCGGTCAAGGCATTGAACCGGAGTGAACCGTATGCCGGCCCCACTCCGACGACGCCAACAGGCCGGCCCGTTACAGATTATTGGCCTCGGCGCCGATATATAGCATCCAAGGGCCGATGAAACTCGACATGGAGCGCGCCACTGGTAAAGATCCGTGGCGCTGTGTGAGAACCATTGATACGATCCGCATCTGACAGGAAAGAGTAATGCGTATTATTCGCGTAGCCGACCTGCAACCGGGTAATGTGGTGGGCCGGGCGTTGCTGGATGAAAAAGGACAAACGCTGCTTCAGCGGGGAGTGACCCTCTCCGAAGGCTATATCCAAGCGCTGAAGGCCAAAGGCTACACGCGTCTGTACGTGCAAGACACCGAAGTCGAGGACGGGACACCGCCGGAAGAAGACATCAGCCCGGCGACGCGGGCTTTGGCGACCCAAACCGTCAAGAAAAGCTTCGAGGAAATCGAGAAGCAGTTCAGCGCGGTAAAGAAGCAGTCCTACGACGATGTCCTGCAGGCGTGCAACTCCGACGGTGCGCGGGTCCTGCTGAGTAATCGCGGTCCCCTTGCCAACATCGATGAGGTCATCACGAGCATCCTCGGCGAGGTATTAAGCCGGAGCACCCTCGCGGGGCTCACTTCCATCAAGTCGGCCGACAGTCAACTCTATAACCATAGCGTGGATGTGTGCGTTGTCGCGCTCATGATCGGCCGGACGGTGAACCTGAGCAACGATCGATTGCGGCAGCTGGCGGCGGGGTGTCTGCTGCACGACATCGGGATGGTGTTCGTGGAGTCAAACGTGGGCCGGATCAACATGATCCGGCATCACACGCGGTTGGGATACGAACTGCTGAAGAACGGCGGCGATCCCGATCTGCTGGCGCCCCATGTCGCCTATGAACATCATGAACGCCAGGACGGCGGCGGTTTGCCCCGCGGCCTCAGAAGCGGCAACCGGCTGCAACGCGATCGAAGCCTGCCTCCGCCCATCCCCACCCTCATCGGCGAAATTGCGGCCGTCGCGGATGCCTACGACAATCTGTTGTCGGGCGGACCAGACGGCGAAGGCCTTACCCCCGACGCCGCCCTCATGTCCATCCGGAAGGCGGCGGGGCCGCACTTCAACAAAGAGGTGGTGGAGGCCTTCTTGCGGGTGACGCCCGTCTATCCCGTGGGCACGGAGATCATTGTGCGCAGCGAACAGCTTCACAATTACAGCGGCGTGGTCCGGGAGGTCAATCCCGAGCAACTGGATCGCCCGGTCATCAGCCTCTTGCGCAACAACTACGGCAGACCCATCACCCCTATCGAAGTAGACCTCGCCGAACAAACCAGCATGATGATCCGCTGCCGCGGCCTATAAGCTTTCACAAGGGGATTGCCCTGGGCTATCGTGTTTTGACCCTTTCAGGAGCGCCTGGGACTCATCACTAAGCCCCAATCGCCGGGTAAGGACGCTGCTCCAGGGAACAACCTCCCCTTGATCTCCCCTTGCATGGGGAAATTCTCCACACAAACCGGCCACATCGGGTGGGTTGTTATGCACCCAACAGATGAGCGGATCAATGGTCCCTTGGAAAGGGGCGCCCGCGGGGCCGTGGAATGTAAACACCCGCCACATCACGTTATCCGGCGATAGCGATTAAACGCTCTGCTTGACGGTGAGCGCCCCCCACAAGCCCGCCGGATCCGGGCAGGAATAGCGGACCGTTTCGCGTGGTTTCTTTCAGAGGATCCCCGGCGCCGCCGGGCCTTCCCTGTCAATACGCTGCCGTTCGCGCGGAATCAAGTCAGCGCACTCAGCATTTTGGAGTAACAATACGGGCATTCGGATGCCCATTGCATGGAGGAATCAGCGATGCCCCCCCTGTACGATCCCGAAGCAGTCAAACCCATGTGGGAGGAGTTGGCCGCCGTGGGCGTGATGCCGTTGAGCACGCCCGAAGAAGTGGACGCCCTTTTTGAGAATCCCCAAGGCGCCGCTATGGTGGTAATTAACTCAGTGTGTGGATGCTCCGCCGCCGCGTGCCGGCCTGGAGTGAAGGCGGCCCTGCAAAACGACGTCATCCCCGACAAGCTGGCCACGGTGTTCGCCGGCATGGAGACCGAGGCCGTGTCGCGCCTCCGCGAGTATATTCCGGATCAGCCGCCTTCCTCCCCGAACGTGATTATCTTTAAGGACGGTAAGCTGCTGCACATGTTGCACCGAAGCAACATCGAACTGATGGGGCCCAAGGACGTCGCGGACAACCTTGTGGCGGTGTTCAACGAGCATTGCACGGCCAAGGGTCCCTCGGTTTCCCGGGAAGTGTACGAGCAGACCGATGATTTTCAGCAGTGCGGCTCGACCATCCCGCTGTACCCCGGCAACTGAGCCCAATACTCAGTCCACTCTAACGTGGGGGATGCTCCGATTCCTTTTGACTTAGACTGACATGCTGTCGCAAATACATCCATCCCGTAGGGATGACAGATGGTAGCCGGGGGTTGAGCCCGCGGGCGATAGCATGCGGGCGATACCCCCGGAAACGAAGCCCCACCCACCGACCCCTTTAGGGGTCGCAGAACTCTTGTGCATCCAGCTGCTGCGACCCCTAAAGGGGTCAACTGGATTGGCCTGGGTTCCAGGGGTATCCGCGCGTACGCGCGCATCAACCCCTGGCTACCAGCTGTGACCCCGCTGGGGTCGTTTACATGTCCACCCGCGCACGAAACAAGGGGGAATTGAGGCGCCGCTCAACAATGCCGGCAAGATGCCGGCGGTACGAGAGACATCCCCCTTGATCCCCCTTCGGAAGGGGGAATAGACATGACATCCCCCTGGCTTCTTTCAGTGGAGCCAGGGGGATGCGGTTTTCGGCGCAACCTAACAATGCCCGCGCTAGGGCGGCTGGTGTAGGGGATTAGATGCCCTCTATGACCAACACGCCGCCGCCTTCCACGGTGATGTTTGCGCCGTTGCGTTCGGGGTCGAACTGGATGTCGGCGGGTTCGCCGTTCCAGGTGACGGAGTCGGGTTCGCCGGGCAGGCGGGACAGGCGCACGGCATATTCGCCGCTGGGCCAGCCCTCGATTTCCAGCGTGAGCGCGCCGTCTTCGTGGTTCGCGCCGTCGATGCCGCCGGGAGCGAAGGCCAAGGCGCCCTCATCCGTCACGCGCTTGCTGTCGAACCATGGCGTCAAGCCGTAGCGTTCGGCGAGGTTGGTCTGCACCGTCGCGGGGGTTATCGCGGGGCCGTCGCGGACTTGAGTTTTCAAAATAGTGAAGTCGGGGAGCAACCCTTGGCGTCCCTCGTCCTCGAGGGGGAACGTCTGTTGCACGCCGCTGGCCGTGATGCCGCGGGCGAGCTTGTCCCAGAACGGGCCGTTTTCCTCGTCCACTTCGGCCAGCTCGTGGAGGGCGGAGCGGTATACGAGGCCGCACCATTGCACGGGTTGGCCAATCCAGTTGGGCGCGACCCAGTTGGTGGCGCCTAGGACGGCGATGGTGGCGTAGAGCCCGATGGGGCCGTCCGTGGGGTAGTCGAAATAGACGAAGGGCGCGCCAGTCCAGGCCCAATAGCGGGCTTCATCCAGGTATCCCTCGTCGCCCGTCAGTTTGTAGCCCAGCACGTAGCTGCGCAACGCTCGCGCGGAGGCCAGGATGTCCGGCGTGTGCAGGGGCATCTCCCAGGTCTGGGCGCCGCGCGGCACGGTCCCGGCGTAGTGCTCCGCTTGCTTGTCGAGCAGCTCAAGGGCGTCTTCGATCAGCGCCTCGTCGCCGGAGAACGCGGCCGCTTCGAGCATGTTTTCCAGCGGGATGAAGGTGTGCCCGTTTGCGTGATCCTCCCAATGGGTCCGGCTGTAATCCGGGCCATCCGCCGGGGGACTGTAGCGCCGGATGCCGTCTTCGTCGAACTGCCGGAGGCTGTCGCGAGCGGATGCAACGCGTTCCTCCACGTAACCCTCAATGCGGCCGAACAGCAACGGCGCGACGGGGCGGTTCACGTGGCCGATGCCCTCGGCATAGTTGCTGGCAGGGCTCAGCCGTTCGAGGCCGCGTTCGGCGCCTTGCCGCAAGCGTTCGGCCAAATCCGAGTCTTCCGTATGCTCGGCAAGCCACAGCATCTGGGCGGGCGCCTCGGCCGCGGCTTGCGCGCCGAAGCCCTCCCACACCGCGTGCCGGAAGAGGCCGTCTTGATGGCCCTCGGAATCGAGCCAGCCCGCCGCCAGCAGACGGATGGCGTGTTGCGCTCCGCCTTCGATTTCCGGCACGGCGGGCAGTTCGCCTTTGTAGTCCGCGTAGTGACGCGCGACATCAGCCACGGTGGCGCCTTGTCCGCCAAAGAGCTGGACGGTGCGCGTTTGCGGCTCGTTCGCGTGGAAGGGCGCGGCCCCCAGGGGACTCACCTCGTTCTCGCGGCGCCTATCGCCCACGCCGGGATGCCACAGCGCCATGAGGTGCGCCTCGCTCTCGTGCAAGCGATCGGGCGAATCGAAGACGGG
>JBKHFO010000231.1:0-5674 GCA_046540175.1 Candidatus Hydrogenedentota bacterium | reverse complement strand
CCCAATCCCATGGCGCAAAGCCGCGCTGTCCACAAACTTAACCCGGAAGAGGCACTAGCGCTAACTTTGCGTATTACCTGTAATACCTGCATTTTGGCGGCTTTCAACTACAATTGCCCCTTCGAAGGGGGATCAAGGGGGATGTTCTCCCCCGGCGCAGCCTACTCATTTGGCGATCAGGGATAGCGGACAGGATTTTATAGGGTGATTGTGGATGTTCCTTTTGCGGCTGACTTGGCCTGAAATCGTTTCACAATCCATCCCGCAGGAATGTCTCCCACTTTCGCACACACCGCCCTCATGGTTTCCACGCGATCGCGATAATCTCATCTAAAGGGTTTACGTATAAGCTCGCCCGGTTGTGCTTGAGAAATCCCAACCCTTTCTCCAACCACGGATGAACTCTTCCACTCCGTTCGGCGATAAATGCGAGCGTCACATATTTCCCGGCATGCCGGCGGGTGAACTCCTCCGCCGAAAAACCTGTCTGCTCAAGCAACCTCCCTAGAGTGGATACCGAAAAATGATATAAATGCTCCATATGTTTGAAATGGTGCCACCGTTTTCCCAACCATCTGGCTGGCAATGAATCCACGTTTTGGGTTTCCATTACAAGTAAACCGCCGGGACGAAGCACTCGATTGACCTCGCGCAACAGGCGATGAGGATCCCTCACGTGTTCAATCACATCCCAAAGCGTCACCAGATCGAACTGTTCGTCCGCAAATCCCTGGTCTTCTAGCGAGCCGCAATAATAGGCGTCTTGAGAAAAAGTCCGCCGGGCGTATTCAATCATCGGGTCTGAAATATCGACACCGTAAGCCTCCCAGCCAGCTTCCCGCAATACACCAGTCCAAAAGCCAGCCGCGCACCCCACGTCCAAGGCCCGGCCGGGAGACATCCGTGCGGCAACGTGTTGAAAGCGGCGGCGGTAGGTGGCGGACCAGCAACCCTTATCTTCTATATAGTGGGCGTAGCCACAATGTTTGGGTGAAGGGCTGCGCCAGTACGCGTCCTGGTACAACGCTTCAAGCTGATCGCCCACGATTCGGGGAGTTGTGTACACCAAGCCGCATCCCGCGCAACGGACGATGCGGTACCCGCTATCGGAATGTATCACCTCTTTTTCATGGGGGCCACAGAAGCAGCACACGGCCTCCTCGTAGTCAAAGGCCTCCCTCCGTGTGCCGGCGGCGGCCGGGGATGGCTGGTTGCTTAACCTGTCTAGTTCTTGCACGATAGGAAGGGCCTAAGACTGTTGCGGCGCCCCGACTTTTGTTCCCGATAGCGTTCATCCCAAGTCATCCGCGCCTCTCCTTCTGCAGGATGCTCCTGCCAATCTTTTGAGTACCACATGGCCTCGCACCATTTCAAACGCACGCTCCTAGACCCGCCTCCTGTTCCCTTCAACTCTACCGCATCTGCCGGGAGGACACAACCCACGCTCCAAGGACTTCCATGCCTTCCATGCCTCGAGAAGCCGGTGCAGCGGGCCTATGTGGGTTGACAACGCAGAAGAACAGCTTCATCCCTCGGGGGAACATAAGGGGGCGATTTGGGATTAATTTCTCATACGTAGTTGTTGCAACATCGCTACAACAGAGTATAATGAATCTGTTGTGAACACATGGAGAAGAGGGGGCCACCGGGTCCCCTTCTAGCAACTAAATAGAAAATAGCCTCGGTTCTCGCCGAGGTCTACCCTTCGGGGGCCGGGTTATGAATGAGCGCGCTTACACTTATGTCGACCGGACGCACGCCGTGGTGGGAAACCACTGGATGGAACGCACGTGGTCCGCGTTTCTCGGCAACACGTGCAGTCTGCTCCACAAACATTGCGAAATCGAATGGATTACGGGCGTCTCGCCGGAATTCGAGATAAGGGACGAGTATCGCAGGTTCGACATGATGGATTTTGGGGAGGTGGTTTGGAGCGAGGAAAACAGTTCGATAGGCGCGACGCTGGTGTGCCGCCAGCAACACCCGGAACTTGAAGTGTGTATCAAGACCCTCGCCTATCATAAGAACCCCGGCATGCGGCGTAGGATTTCGGTGCGTAACAGAGGCAGCGAAGAGATTACCATTCGCCGGGTTACCCTTGAATGTCTTCCCATATCGCAGGACGGAATAACCGTGCTCACGGACGGCTTCGAACAAGCCCAACACGCCGTTGACTTCGAGACTTCGGAACGGGGCATCGCCCTCGCCCGCGAGGACGGCCGGGGCATCATCACGGGAATCGATGGCGGAGGACTCTATTCCGCGTTTAGCCGCCAGCGCGACTGTTGCTGCCTGGCCTTGCTAGGCCCGACATCCGTCGCGCCTGGCAAAGTATGGAAGTTGCCAGCCACCTACATCCTTCCTTACGCCGGGGATCTCGCTGAAACGGTGCGGACCACGTACGCGCAACTGCTGATGCATTTGCGAAAACAATCCCGTGATAGAGAACACGTGGGCGAAGATTTTTCCTCGGACGCATGAGGGAACCGGTAGAGATCGCGGGCGTGGTTCACGGGGGCCATGGCCTGGCCCGCCTCGAAGGTGAAGTCTGTTTCGTACCGGGCGCGTTGCCGGGAGACGTGGTCAGATTAGGCGCAGTAACACGCCGCCGCAATGTGCTGTGGGGCGTGGTGGACGCGCTCGAATCCCCTTCTCCTCACCGTTGGGAGCCGCCATGCTCGTGCGTCGCCCACGCCACCGCCTGCACATGGATCCATTTCGCGTATCCCGCTCAAGCGGAATGGAAGCAGCACATTATCCGCGACTGCCTCAGCCGTATCGGCGGCCTTGAACCGGAACTGGAATGGCGCGAGGATGCGCAATACCGCTTGGGATACCGCACCCGGGCCACGTTCCACGGCGACGGCCGGGCTTGGGGGTTCTTCGCGCCCGGAACCAAGCGGGTGATGGATCGCGCTTCCTGCGCCTTGTGTCACGAGCGGCTCAATCGCGCCCTCGGTCAATTGCGCGCCGTACGGATGAAAGGCTCCGTTGAACTTACCGTGAACCCCGAAGGAAGCGGTATCCTTGCCTGGACGCGGCATCCCAACGCTTCCCTGCGCAAGGTCTTCCCGAATGTTAATCACCCCCGCCAAAAGACGCCGCGCGACTATTTCTTGTTCGACGGCGTCCCCGTCGTCGCGGGAGGTTTTTCCCAGGCCAGTCTTTTGCTGAACCGGCTGCTGCATAGCGCGGTCAAAGAAATCGCGGGAGATGCAGGCAGCATTTTGGATCTCTATTGCGGGTCGGGCAATCTCTCCCTCCCCTTCGCGGACACGGCCGAAGTGCGGGGTCTCGACCACAATCTCGCCGCGATCACCGCAGCGCAACGCCTGGGCAAGGGGCGTTACCACGTCGGGGACGAAACCGCCTTCCAACGGGCGCTCACCGAAGAGCCGTGGGACACCGTCTTGCTCGACCCGCCCCGGAGCGGCGCGCGGCCCATCCTGAACGCATTGGCGGGCTGCGGCGTAAGGAAGATCGTGTACGTCTCGTGTGATCCCGCCACGCTGGCCCGCGACCTCAAACACCTCACGCAACATGGATGGCGCCTGGGCCGGGTGATTGCGCTCGACCTATTTCCACACACCCCACACGTTGAAACGGCGTGCGAGTTGACGCCTAAGTAAGAGCATACCGGCGCTGGGCGGCGGCCTACCGCGTGGCGGACGCGTCCATCCGGAGGTCATCGGCCATCAGACAGCCCTCGCCGGGACAGAACGCGGCGATGTTTTCCTCCGGTGTGCCCGGCGGAATCTCGCAACCCGGCATGAGGCCAAAATGCTTCGGGCCGCCATCGCGTATGTTTTGCCGCGCCTTGCGCGCCACGTCCTCTGGTGTTCCCTCTTTCAGCACGCGCACGGGGTCAAACTGGCCAAAGAGAGTCACCTTCTCCCCCACCACCTGGCGCGCCCTGGGCAGGTCCACCATCCAATCGATGTCGAGCACATCCACCCCCGCATGCAGGAGGTCTGGAATGAGATGGTCAATGGCTCCACAGATGTGTAGCCGAACCTTGCCCCCCGCATCGTGTATCCCGTGGAACAGGCGCTGATGCCACGGCAGGATGTGTTCCCGGTACATGTCGGCGCTGACGAGGCTCACCGCGCTATCCCCCACGCCAATCATGTCAGCCCCCACGTGAATCTGGTCCCGCGCCCACGTGACCGCGTTGTCCATGGTGACGCTGCACGCCTCGTGAAACAGGTCCGGCTCAGTAAGCAAATCGGTCATGGCCGTCTCAAGCGTTCGCAAGGTGCAGAACTCCGCCAACGGGCCTTCCAGCCAGCCGAGGATGGATGCCTCCCCTCCCATCTCCTGGTAAAACACCTCGATAGCGCGGATGCGGTCCAACATGCGCGGAGCCGCGTCGATCGGCATGCGCCTGAGCTTGTTCACATCGCTGGGGTTCTGGATCAACGGACCCTCACACCGGCAGACGGAATGCTCTTGATAGGTAACCGTGGCGCCGTAGTCCGCCGTCTCCCGGTGCGGATCGCTCAAGGTGGTGAGCTGGTCTATGTGGAATCGTTCGCGCACTTTCAACAAGCTGGCGGTTAAGGCGCGGTAATCCCATTGAAACTCCCCGTAGGTGTGGCCCGCATACTCCGCCGCCCACGCCATGAAAATCGGCGCGACCGGTATGCGATCAACAGGCTCACCGCTCAGTGTATGCTGGATTCGCGTAAAACTATTCATCAACTCCCCCTTCTTCTTCGCGTAAGCGCCACACGCAATAGAACCGCCTCTGGCTATCTCATCCCCGATACGCCTTATGATACCACGTTTGTCCACCTCATCCAGCGCGCATCTCACAAAGATGATCGCGGGCGCGGATGGAACGCTTTAACGCGTTGGGGGGACCCATCCGCGCCCGCTGGGGGGAGGAAATCCAATGGACTGACGCCACCATTCTCGATCCCAACGAATTCAATGCAGGCGGCATCCGGGGACGCAATCCCAGTAGCCGGGGATCCAAACGCGTTGGGGCTGCGTAACGTATTGCCCGGGCACATGGACGTTTTCGAAATACCCTGCGCGCACTTGGACGGGCGTGGGACGGCCGTTTATGTCGCGCGTTTCATATTCGGGCGGCACGTAGCGCTGCGTCCAGTAGCCGGGCTGATACACACGCACCTCGCGCACTTCGTACCGGCCAGGGATCCATGCGCACTGCGGGCGCACTTGGGAGCCGCCCCCGATAACAATGGTCCGCGAGCGCGGATACCACGGAATCCGTGGACGGCGGACTCTCTCGGTCCTGTCTCCTATGAGGAAGCCGCCCGGCCACGTCACGCTCCACTGATCTGGTTTGGGATCTATCCGAATGTCGGTGACGACCTGACTGCTGAGAACTTCGTCGCTGTGGCGGTTGAAACCTTGGGGTTGCTTCACCCGATGAGAGGAACCGCTTGTGGCCGCTTCCGATTCGCCGGACGAGGATTCGCCCGCAAAAGCCGCGCCCCCCGCCACCAAGGCGGCCACCACAATACTCTTACACGCAAGTTTAAGCATAGTAACCATGGGTCCTTCTCCCGTCATGCATCCCTCACTGCCAACGGCCGCTTTCCAATTCTGATGGGTTATTCGCGGCGAGAACGGATACCATCGAAGAAATGGACGATATGGCGGCGCATACTATTCACGAAACGCCCTCATTGCTCCTTGTTTGGAG
>JBKHFO010000230.1:0-5730 GCA_046540175.1 Candidatus Hydrogenedentota bacterium | reverse complement strand
ATGAGCATAGAACTCGTAGTCGTCATTCGCGTGAATCTCAAACGGCACAACTTCGCCCTTGTTATCGCCCGTGTCATCAACCACATTAATCAATTGAGCCCCCTCGGGCCAAAGGATTTCGGCAAAAGCCTCGACTGTGATCTCGACGTCGACTTCCTTGGAGTCTTCGATTTCTTCCGCCATGGCCGGCATGGCCAGGCCGAGGATCGCCAACACACTGAGCGCTACTGTAAGCTTCTTCATGTTTCTTTCTCCTTCTCCGGGGTCCCGTGTTCGGCACGGGGGCTTGCCCGGACTTTTTCCCCGCGGGAATTGTGGTAGAATTCCCTTGGGAATACGCTGCACTCGGTGAGCGTTTCCCCTTGTTACACCACAGTGTGTAGCGGGAATCGGCTCACCAACCCATGTTGCCGTATTCTTGTGTTGCTCTTTCTGGCGTCCGGTCCCGCTTGCACCGGGGCCGGGCGCCGGGGGAGTACATCCCCCTAAACTTCCATCCCGCCACGAAAGGACACGAAAGACCACTAAAGTTTCTTTTTGTGTGGTTCGTGGTATTTCGTGGCTCCTACCTCAGGCTCCTTGCCGCGCGTCACCTCCTTTCACTTGAGTCTCGCCTTCGCGCCGCTGCCCCGATTCCGCGCCCCTGAACACGCGAAGGCCTTTTGAAAATCTTCTACCCCGTTTAACAGGAATAAGGCCTACCATATCACTTGTTTCATGTCAACCCCTAATTTTGGGGTAGCGGGATTTTTTCTTAACTTCCTTTAAAGCGTGCACGCTTGAGACTCCGTTAACTTCGTTTTTGCCACGAAAGAGCACAAAAACAACACTAAAATGGGTGTACATCCCCCGGCCCTGCGGGCCACCCCCTTCAAAGGGGGAATTTTGGGTAACCACAGAGTCACAGAGACCACAGAGTATTTGTATTTTTATTTATATCTTCTTTCTCTGTGCCCTCTGTGCCTCTGTGGTTCAAGTTCTTTTGTGTTCTTTCGTGTTCTTTCGTGGCCAATTCCCCCTTCAAAAAGGGGGAATTCGGGGCAACCACAGAGTCACAGAGACCACAGAGAGGAGAACATGAACGCTGCAGCCCCCGCTGACGCTGTGGTTCCCACCATCGCATTGCCCTCTCCTAGCATTGGTTGGTTCACCTATATAGTAGCAAAGCGTGTGCCAACTTTAACGGGGCGGGGTTGTAATGGCGTAAGTCATTGCGGGACAGGGTCTTAGGGGGCTGGCTCGGTAGTACAGTGTATTGACCACCTAGTACACGCCTTCAAACAATCTGGTTTGCAGTTATTCAAAACTGAATAACCTATGACCAGGCTACTGGGAAAACCACAGAGGCACAGAGAACACAGAGTTTTTAAAGTTCTCTTTCTCGCTGCCCTCTGTGACACTGTAGTTCAATGTTTTCGCGCCTTTTCGTGTTCTTTCGTGGCCAATTGTACCGCCACTAAAGAACACGAAATACACGAAAATTACATCCCCCTTTGTCCCCCTTCAAAGGGGGAATTTTTGCGGTTACTTCCCTACTACCTCCCGCGGTTCTCTGTGTTCTCTGTGCCTCTGTGGTTCAGGGGGGGCCAGCCGTTCCAGAGGGCGTAGTCCTTCGCCCAATAGGTGAGGATGAGCCGGGCGCCGGCGCGGCGGATGGCGGTGAGCAGTTCCTCCGCCGCGGCGCGTTCGTCGAGCCAGCCCTGGAGCGCGGCCGCCTTGATGGCAGAGAATTCGCCGGAGACGTTGTACGCGGCCAGGGGCACATCAAAGCGTTGCGAGGCGCGTTGCAGGATGTCGAGGTAGGCCATGGCGGGCTTGACCATGACGAGGTCGGCGCCTTCCTCGATGTCGAGCGCGATTTCGCGCAGGGCCTCGTCCGTGTTGGGGGGATCCATCTGGTAGGAGCGGCGATCCCCGAATTGGGGCGGGGATTCGGCCGCGTCGCGAAAGGGGCCGTAGAAGGCGGACGCGTACTTGGCGCTGTAGGCCATGATGGGGGTGGCGGCGAACCCTTCGCGGTCCAGGGCTTCGCGAATCGCGCCAACCCGGCCGTCCATCATGTCGGACGGCGCCACCATGTCCGCGCCCGCCCGTGCGTGGGCCACGGCTTCGGCCGCCAAGCGGGGAAGGGTCGCGTCGTTGTCCACGTCGGGCAGGCCCGCGCGGTTCGGGGCGACGATGCCGCAATGCCCGTGGTCCGTGTATTCGCACAGGCATACATCGGTAATCACGCACAGCGACGCGCACCGTTGCTTGATGGCCGCGATGGCCTGGCACACCACGTTGTCCGGCGCATCGGCCTGGCTGCCGCGCGCGTCTTTGTGCCCGGGAATGCCGAACAGAATGACGCCGGGGATCCCCAAATCCTCCAGGGCCTTGGCCTCTTCCGCCACCGTGTCCGGCGACCACTGGTAATTCCCTGGCATGCTGGGGATCGCGTTTTTGACGCCGGTCCCCGGACGCACGAAGAGCGGCATGATGAGATTGTCCCGGCGGAGCTGGGTTTCGGCGGTCATGCGCCGCAGGGTGGCGTTGGCGCGCAGCCGGCGCATACGCGTGGCGGGAAACGGCATGGGGTGAGCTTCCTTCTGTTTTTTTGTGCTTTGGGACGCTTCGGAAACGCTTCGCGGGCCGTCATTGTAGCGCACGGGCCTGGGCGGGTCCCAGCCCGTTGTGAGGGGGAAAATTGTAACCGCGAAGGAACGCGAATGTGCGCGAAAGGGGCGTTAAAAGGCGGAGACATCCCCCGGCCCTTCGGGCCACCCCCTTCAAAGGGGGAATAATAGCGCCGCCTTCCAGGCGGCTCTATATGCCGGCAAGATGCCGGCGGTACAAGGCATTCCCCCTTGGGAAGGGGGAATGGAGAGCGGAGGAGAGGCGGGTGACATCCCCCTTGATCCCCCTTCGAAGGGGGAATAATGGCGCCGCCTTCCAGGCGGCTCTATATGCCGGCAAGATGCCGGCGGTACAAGGCATTCCCCCTTGGGAAGGGGGAATGGAGAGCGGAGGAGAGGCGGGTGACATCCCCCTTGATCCCCCTTCGAAGGGGGAATAGAGAGCGGAAATTCCCCCTTTGAAGGGGGTGGCCCGAAGGGCCGGGGGATGTAACCACCTCGCGCCGCGCCTTGTCCAGCTTTTGGGGTTTGGGGCGCGTTTTTGACAATAGCGCGGCAACTGCTTAGACTCAAAGGCGGTCAGCAGAGAAACCGGGGACCGTGGAGGGGATGCCGATGAAAGCCATGAGAGACAACGGATGGACGCGGCGGGGGTTTCTGGCGGCGGGCGTGGCCGCCTCGGCGATGGCCTTGAGCGGAGGGGTCAATGCCGAGTCAGGGGAGCCCGAGCCGGGATTGCGCTTGGCGCGGGAAGACAACTGGCTCATCATTAAAGGGGATAAGCTTCCCGAGGGCGAAGTGCGCGTGAACTACCTCGAAGCCTATTGCCGGGCGGGGTCCACGGACGCGGATTGGGTGGAGCATACGGTCGTGCCGCACGAAACGGAACTCGTTGCGCTCACTTGGGACGGCCGCCGCATGGAGCTTGAGTGTACGCTGGAGGACGGGGTGATCGTGCAACACGAGATCACGGCGGGCTGGGACGAGGCCGATTTCCGGCTTGTGGCGCACAACCCCACGGACGAGCGCTCGGAAGCGCATTGGGCGCAGCCCTGCGTACGCGTGGGGCCCTTCACGGGCTACGTGGATCCGGACATCCCGTCGCCCGAGGATTATCTGCACAAGTGCTTCGTTTTCATCGACGGCGCATTGGAGCGCATGCCTACGCCGGAATGGGAAACCGAGGCGCGGTACACGCCGGGCCAGGTGTGGCGGCCGGCCCACGTCCCCCAGACCGATGTGAACCCACGGCCGCTGAATCCGGTACCCCCCAGCAACGGCCTCATCGGGTGTTTCAGCGCGGACGAGTCCCTCATTCTGGCGACGGCGTGGGAACCGTACCAGGAGCTGTTTCAAGGGGTGGCGCGGTGTTTGCATTCGGATTTCCGGCTAGCGGGCCTGGAACCGGGTGAAATCAAGCGGGTGCGCGGCAAGATCTACATCATGCCCAATGATGTTCCCGCCCTGCTTGCGCGGTATCGCCGCGACTTCCCCGAACACATGGCCCACCCCCGCAACGATTAGCAGACATGAGCCAGACGAGCCAGGAGGAGCGAGAAATGAAGACCACGCGGCGGCAATTCATGGCGGGTTCGGCGGCGGCCACGGCGGGGATGGTCCTCGGGCGCCACGCGGCGGAACGCCAGGCAGCGGCCAATACCGATCGGCCCAATATCGTCCTCATCATGTCCGACGACCAGGGCTACGAGACGGTCGGCGCCTACGGCGCCCAGGACTATCAAACCCCGCGCCTTGACGAACTGGCCGAGACCGGCATGCGCTTCGACCAGGCCTACTCCCTGCCGATCTGCACGCCCACAAGAGTTCAGATCATGAGCGGCAAGTACAACAGCCGCAACTACGTGGGTTTCGGCAGAATGGATCCGGATATTTACACGTTCGGCAACCTGTTCCAAGAGGCCGGCTACGCCACCTTTATCGGCGGCAAATGGCAGCTTGCCGCGTTCGAGGGCCGCGAGGCCGCCTTGGAGGAGCCCCATCACTTCGGCTTCGACGAATACTGCCTGTGGCAACTCTCGCGAGCGCCGCGGCATGGCGTGGACGTCCCGCCGCGCTACGCCAACCCGGGACTGGAGATCGATGGCGAGGAGGTGGACTTCGACAACGGCGAATACGGCCCGGACATCGTCACCGATCACATCAACGGCTTTATCGAGCGCCACCAAGACGAACCGTTCTTCGTCTATTATCCCATGATCCTCCCGCACTGGCCGTTCGAGCCGACCCCCGATTCCGAGGATTGGGATCCAACGTTCCGGCGCGGCGACGACACCGAGCGCGGCCACTACCGCGACCCGAAGTATTTTCGCGAAATGGTCGCGTATACCGACAAGATGGTTGGCAAGATAGTCGATAAGCTCGCTGAGTTGGGGCTGCGCGAGAAGACCCTCGTAATCTTCACCTCCGACAACGGCACGTACGAAGGGCTCGTCTCGGAGATTAACGGGGAGGAGGTGACGGGCAACAAGGGCTACCCCACCGAAATGGGCGCCCATGTGGCCCTGATCGCCAATTGGCCGGGCGCGATCGCGGAAGGGGGCGTCAACGAAGACCTGATCTGCTTCACCTATTTCTTCCCCACTCTCGCGGACGTAGCGGGGATAGCGCTTCCCGGCGGCCTCGAGTTGGACGGCCAGAGCTTCGCGCCCGTTCTACGCGGCGAGCCCGCCGATCTGCGCGACTGGCTCTATCAGTGGTACTACCGAAACAACAACCCCGGCGACGAGCGCTCGGGCGAATTCGCCCGGACCCAACGCTACAAGCTGTACCGCGACGGACGCTTCCATGATTTAGCGGAGGATCCGTTGGAAGAAGAGGAGCCGCTCGATCCGGACGAACTTACCGAAGAGCAACGTGAGATTCGCGAGAGGCTGCGCGCCATCATCGAGGAGCATACCCGGCCAGGGTTCCACGACGAATCATAACGCGGACACCCTTGCACCCGACGGCAATCGATACCAAGAGCAGAAAGGAGAAGCGCAATGAAAACCACGCGGCGGCAATTCATGGCGGGTTCGGCGGCGGCCACGGCGGGGATGCTCCTCGCCCAACACGCGGCGGCCCAGACCGGGGAGCCTTCAACCAACCGCCCCAA
>JBKHFO010000229.1:0-5733 GCA_046540175.1 Candidatus Hydrogenedentota bacterium | reverse complement strand
GACTTATGACTGGAGCTGGAGCGGGGATTCGAACCCCGGACCCCATCATTACGAGTGATGTGCTCTGGCCAGCTGAGCTACTCCAGCTAAAAAATGGTGCCAAGGGGCAGATTCGAACTGCCGACACCCGGATTTTCAGTCCGGTGCTCTACCAACTGAGCTACCTCGGCAACACCATCGGGAATATACATCATACGGCGAAGCCGTGTCAACCCCGCGAATCAATCTAGAACACCTCTGTGCTCAATCGTCTTGGGGCGGGCCGGCGTGGCGCGTGACGGGCAATGGATTAGGCTCCCAGTCGATTGCATCGGCGTGGGGCAGCGCGTCCGGGATTTGGTGTTCGTAGGGCAACTCGCCGGGTACAACGACCACTTCCGTGGTGAATTTGAGCGGCGCGAACTCGGTCCCGGGGTAGGTGAGTTCGACCATAAAAGCGGTCCATCCTTCCTCCGGCTCGGGGACCTCGGCCAGATAGCTTCCCTCGTCGCCGGGCGCAAGCTCGGTGGGCTCCCATGCCTCGCCAATGACATCCTTGCGAAAATCGCGCGCCTCGGGATTGGTGGCCTGCCACAGGGTTACTGTTTCCGGCTCATCCTCGGGTTCGACGCGAATCGAACGGTCTTCGTTGATGGTCCACGAGAACCGGGGCCGGTCCGCGTCCGTTAGGATGGCGTGGTAATAGGCGAGCATGACTTCACGGGCGTCCGAGCCGCCGAGGCCGTGGCCGGTGTTGGGGACATAGCGAAGATACTTCTCTCCTTCGAGATCGCCGAAGTAGAATTGGGAGCTGTCCGGCAGGAAGAACTGATCGCCCGTCGAGTTCACGATGTACTTGGGCATGGTGAGCCTGTGCCGGTAGTTGTAGGGCTCAACGATGCGCATCAGCTCGCGGTTCTCTTCCGTGCCCAACCATTCAAAGATGCCCATCTCTTCGTAGTCGCTTACCGCCGGCGCCCAGAAGCCTAGGGCGGAGTAATGATGGATAAAGGAGGGCTCAATGTTAAGCAGGTCGATAACAGCGGGGATAATGGCTTTCACCCGATCGTCGACGGCGGCCGTGGTCCAAGTGGTCCAGCCCCGCTTGGACGCGCCCGCCACGGTAAAGCTATTCACGTCGTGCCCGCCCGTGTCTTCTTGCGCCACGAGATCGGTGACGGTGTCCATCGCCTTGACGGCGCTCTTGGTCATGGGCAACCGCGAGGGCCAACGCGTGTCGCCGGTGTTCAGGAATTGGTCCCACGCGTAGGCGATCTGCCAGTCTTCGTGGCGCGGGCCCCCGGGATCATCCACAAACGTGAGGGGCTGGTTCGGGACTTGACGAATCTCCGCCGCGATGCTGTTTGTGAGCACGGCGGCTTGGGCGATTTCCGAAGGGACATCCGTAGGCGGCTCCCCGGTGTTGCTGCCCCCGCCGATGAAGAGTAGCGCCGTGTCGTGCTCGACGTCATCCGGCACGGCTACATGGAGCCAATGCCACCAAAAAGGCTCCTCCACCTCCGCCGTGGTGAGCCATTGCTGCGAAACCATGTGAACAATGTAGCCGGTGTAGCCCTCTCCTTCCACGGTACGGTGAACGGTGTACTCGTAATGGGGCTCCTCTTCGGCCACGTATTCGTCCAATGGGGTGCGCTCCTCCCTCACTTCAACCTCTTTCTCGGGATGGAGCGCGCATCCCGTGGCGATCAGCACCGCCAAGGATGCAACAATCCACATTGGTTTATTGGCGTACTTGCTCATGGCATTTCTCCTATTCGTGTGTTGGAAGCTCGCATCGCCCTAAAGCGCCGCCACGATAGAGCAAACAACGCCGGCAATTCAATGCGCGTCCCCGCAGTGAGCAACCGCGCCGGTTGTCGGCATTCCGGCGTGTCTCGCCACATCGCCCCTTTGAAATCCTGGGACGGCAGCATGCGGCTGGTGCTCCCGAAAAACAAATCCCCGTTTGGGGACCGTCTATTTGCATACTTGCGCATATAATGCGGGTCTGGTGTTGTTCCAGACTCCAAGGTAGGGTTTCTATATGGCTCCAATGCAGCTTACCCTCAAAGCTGGGGCGGGCTCAGAAGCCAACACGGACGGAATGGCCATCAGAGGCGCGCGTTGCAAGAAGTGGAGGCAAGGCTGGAATTCTCGCTATAGAGGTGACACTATCCGGTATACCATCCCCGTATGCGTCCATTGTCACCAAGGCCGCGATCTTGGGGGGATAGCGGGCTTTTGTAAATCACTGAATGGGTTGCGGCGGCGCCGCGCTATGTTAAACTAGGTGTAGTTTATGACACGGATTCTACTATTCTGCTCCCAAGAGTGGCGGGCCCCAGACGCGGCCCGCGCGGAGCATTATTGCTATCAAGTGTTTTCCCGTTTGGCGCGGGAAGGATACCAGGTTTCCTGGGTCTGCGAGGAACAGTTCGCGCGCCGCGTGGGAGCGAGCCACCGTGGCGGCGTGGAAGTGGCCAGCGGGATTCAAGTCGCCCGGTTGGGGCTCCCCATCGTTTACCCGCTGATGGCGCGGATGCTTTTGTCCCGCTTGGCGAGAACCGGCCGGCTCGAGGAACGCTATGACGCCGTTGTCGATTGTGTCAAATCCCGGCCGATGCACATCCCGGATACCGTCGCGATCCCCGTGGTTCCCCTTGTGTTCCATCTTTCGCGGCGCACGGCCGTTTCCGGGGATCCGCCAAGCCCGTTTGTGGCGGCTTCGCACCGGGCGTGGGAGGACCTCCGGGCGGCGGGGGCCGGCGAGCAACACATTGTATACGCCCCGCACGGGGTGGCCGCCGGGATTTCCGCGCCGGCGGATCCCGGGCATCAACACCGGTCGCTGGTTGCCGCTGTGGATGACAAGCCTAAGCTGCTTGTCGCGGCCTTGACGAACCTGGTGCGCGGCGGCGCGGAAGCGGAACTGGCGCTGATGGGACGGCAGAAGCCGCGGAAGAGCTTGCCGGGCATGGAGTACGCGCCTGGGCTAACGTCGAAAGAACGGGCCCAAGTGTTTCAGCGGGCGGCCATCGGGTTCTGCGGAATCGGCCGGGAACATGAGGCCCCCGCCATGATGGCGTGTGGCTTGCCGGTCCTTGTACCTGATACCGTGGAGGGACGGGAATTCGCGCGCGATGGCCAAACGGGCTTGTTCTACGCGCCCGGAAGCCGGGCGTCGATTGAAGAGCAACTTCAGGCTTTCTTGTACGATGAGGCATTGCGGAATAGTTTGGCGGCCAACGCCAGGAAGCAGGTGCAGACGACATGGGACCAAACAACGCAAACGATTCGAACGGTGATCGAGAGGGCATGACCCCGGATTGGATGAACGCGGACCCCGTTGAAGGCGATGCGCCGGATTTTGCCGATCCCTTTGCGGGGACAGAGGCGGCGGAACCCAATGAAACAGTCAAGGAACAGCCTGTTTCATCCGAGTGTGAAACGGACGATGATGCCGGTTTGCCCTGGACGAAACGGGCGGAGGGCGTGGCGGGGCTTGGCGGCGCGTTGGCGGCGGGCCTCTGGCTGAGTTTCTACATGAGTCCAGGCTTGGCCTTCACCCCTTGGCAAGGCGCCCTGTTGGCCCCTGTTCCGGCGGACCCCGTTCCCGTGCTGTCGCGAGGCCTCGCCCTCGCCGCCGCCCAACTTGGCGGCGCGAACGCCCTGGTGCTCCTTAATCTCATCACCGTGGTCACGGCGGCGCTTCTTTGCGGCGTTACCGGGGCGGCCGCCGCGAAGGTTCTCAAGCCTTTGTGTCAGCGGGGCGAACGCATCGTGGCGGGGGTATTGGCGGCGATGCTGTTGGCGGGCGCCCCTCTGCTGACCCATGTCGGCACGGCGGCGAGTCCGGCGCCGGTTAGCGCCCTGCTGGGAATGCTGGCGCTTACGCTGGTTTTGCTAGCCGTTCAAACGGAACACAATATGAAATGGTTGGCGGGGGCGGCGGTCTTAGGCGGTTTGGCCTCTGCTAACCACCCAACGTTCGGCCTTATTGCGTGTTTCATACTTTTCGTTTATCTGTTTCGTCCGGTCGAGGGGCTTGCGCTCGCCAAACAGCTCGCGATACTGGCGTTGCTATTCGCCATTGGCGCAAGCCTGCCACTCGTCCACGCCTTGGCGGGGGGGCAATCCATGGGCCAGTTTATGGCCTATGCCCTGCGCACGCCTTACCCCGTCATCGCCAGCGACTGGCCCCAACTGGGATTCGGCGCCGTGTTGAGCCAAGAGTTCCCGCTGCTCATTCTCTTGCTTGCCGTCCCAGCGGGGATCCTCCTGTTTCTGCGCCACACGCAACTCCCCGCCATCATGACCGCGCTGGTATTCCTCGGTTTTGGGCCGTTCCTGCCATTCTTGACCAACCGGCAAGGCGTGGACACGGTGCTCCAAGATACCGACGCTCCCACATTGATAGCGCTGGCGGCGGTGAGCTTGTTCGCCGCATGGGGCGTGGGCGCCGTGATGTATGGGCTACGGCGGCGGCTGGGGACTTCCTACCCGGGCATCGCCGTGGCGGCCCTCGTACTGGCGGCGGCCACCGCTTGGCAGAGCGCCCATGCTCCCACGCGCCAACACGATTACGCCGCCGAATTGGCGGAGTACATCTTCGAGGCCTCGCCGGAGAACGCGGTGCTGGTGACGGGCGGCGAAAACGTCACGTCCCTGCTCTGGGCGGCGCAATACGGCGCCGGGTGGCGGCCCGACGTGGACATCATTCCCATGAACGTCTTGACGCACCCCCTGCAACGGGCGCAACTCGAACCCGAGCACGAAGAGAGCCTGGACGTGCCGCGTCCCATTCCCTCCGAGGCCGCCCTGCAACGTCTCGAACGCGAACGCCCCATTGAGTTCCAGCGGCTTCAAGAAAGAGTCAGCGAGGGCGGCGAAGGCGAGGACGCCTTTGCCGATCTCGTGCTTTGGGAATTCGTGAGGGACAACGCCCACCAGCGTCCCCTGGCCTTCGCGGCGGTCGACAGCGCTTGGCTAATGGCGCGCGGCGGCGTCCAGGGGCCATTGCTCTTGTATCCGCGGGGAGACGCTTCTTCGGCGCTCCCGATGGACGAATTTATTGACAGGTGGAGCAGCGAACCGGCGTCCCTGTCCGCGCATGCGGGCTTGACCGAAACCCTTAATCCCCTGATCCTCACGCTGTCCCAGCAAGCGCGGCGTCAGGACAGGCAGGAGACCGCCGTCCGTCTGGCCCGGCAAGCGTCGCGCCTGGACCCGCAAAGCGCCTCCGCCAGGTTAGCCTTGAGCCGCGCCCAAGCCCGGCGAGGGGAAGCCGGGGACGCCAAGGCGGCCGGCGAACGGTATCTGGAACTGTTGGATACGCCGTCCGCCGAGCCTGGCATTGTGGAACTGCTGGATAGCGCCCTCGAGCAGGCCCAGTACGAGCAAAGGTTCAAGGACGTGCTCCAGCAAGAACAAAACGGTCTGCGAGACATCGAAGCGCGCCGGAACGCGGCCGAGGATCTTTGGCGATCCGATGAGCTGACCGTGCTGGCGGAGGGGTATGACGAGCTGCTTGAACAAGACCCCGGGGATATCGACGCCCTGTACCATTTGGCCGCCGCGCAAGCCCAACTCGGCCAGTTGGAAGAAGCGCAGGAGCATCTTGGGGAATGGGTGAAACTAGCCATCCAGCGCTTGGGCATGTCCGCCACGGAGATCAGCGAAGCCCTCCGGCAGGACGGCCGCTTTGTCCTTCTGCGCCTGCCCACCCCCACGAACGAACCCGTGGCGTGAGAGGGT
>JBKHFO010000228.1:0-5809 GCA_046540175.1 Candidatus Hydrogenedentota bacterium | reverse complement strand
AAGAACGCCAATGAAGACGGGGTGGGCGTTGCTTGGGGCCTGGATCCCCGCTTTCCGGGGATGACGGGGAGGAGCGCGGGGCGTGACGGGAGCACGGGGCGTGGCGGGGAAAACGTCATTCAATTTGGTGTACAGGGTGTTTACATCCCCCGGCCCGTTCGGGCCACCCCCGTCCAAGGAGGAATTGCCCGTTCACCTCTGGGGTAAAACGGTTCACCCGATGTGCCGCCGCGCAGAGCACAATTCCCCCTTCGAAGGGGGATCAAGGGGGATGTCTCTCCCCGGCGCAGCGTTTTTACCCGGCGATTGGGGTTAATCGGCGCCGTTTGATTGGGAGAGGGCGCCGCATTCCAGGGCGCAGGTGAGTTCCCGGCGCCAGTCTTCCTCGGTCCGTGGGTGATTGGAGAGGAATTGGGTGAGCAACGCCAGCCGCTCGATGGTTTCATCGTTGATGAGGTGTTCGAGCCGGCAGGCCTCTTCATCCGCCACGGTATCCTCGAAGCCCAAGACCTTGGCCAGAAAGGTTTGCAGCGCCTCGTGGCGCGCATCGAGTTTGCCGGCCAGCGCGCGGCCTTCTGGCGTGAGGTCCACATATCCATACGCCCTGTGCTCCACCAACGCGCGTTCGGCGAGGTCCCGCACCGCGCGTGAGGCCGCGGGCCGGCTTACGTTGGCCTCGGCGGCGATGTCGCTTACGCTGCACACCTTGGCTTGGGTGAGCAGTTGCGCAATCGCCTCGACATATTGCTCCATGGTTGGGCTGGGCCGCTCGCCCCGCGGGTAGTGGTTATGGGTGTTGGTCATGAATTCTTGTTTCCCCTCGTGCGCACGATGGTTGGCGACGGCTTTTCGCTCCATGTGGTCAACAAACTTCCGCTTACGCGGGTTTTCGCGCTGCGCCTCCGCCCCGGCCTCTCTTGTGTCCCAGCTTTTGAGATACTATAGCCAAGCCGGGCGGCGATTATCAAAAGCCGGCGGGCAAACGGCCCTGGTATTTGGCCCTTCTGGCGCGTTATAATCCCGCTTTCCAATCCGGAGTTCTCTTCTCGGCCATGCGGCTTCTCAACTGGTATATTATAACGCAAATCGCCGTTCCCCTTGTGTTGGCGCTCGCGGTAATCAGTTTTTTTACCGTGGCCAACGAGTTGCGCGACCACGTGGACCCGGGCGGCGCGGCCATCGTGCAAACGGCCTTGCTTCAGGTCCGGCCGCAGGACCTGCTGTTGCTGGCGCTGCTTTTCCTTCCGACGGTGGTGATCTATGTGATTCCCATCACCTACATGACGGGCATTCTGCTGGCGTTTGGCAATCTCGCCGAGCACAACGAGATAACGGCCATGCGGGCCGCGGGCATTCCGCTCAAGCGCATTGTGCTGCCCGTGGTCGCGGGTGGAGCGGTGCTGGCGGGGGTGTGTTTCTTGTTGCAAGACCGGGTGCAACCGCCGGCCGTGGCCCGGGCCAGCCAGCTTATGTACATCGACATCCCCCTGCGCATCACGCTGGACAAGCTGCCCGAGGGGACCATGCACGACGTGGGCGGCTGGCGGTTCTACATTGGCGATCGGGATCCCGGGGAGCGGGCGCTCTACGACATCACCATCCTCATGCCCGGTCAAGGCGGCGAGACGTGGATCTACTACGCACAGTCCGCCCGCGTGCTTCCCGGACGCGAGCGCACGACGCTTCGGCTTCGGAATGGCCATATCATCCTGCCCGATGAAGAGGGCCGCTTGGCGCGAAGCACCTTCAACGAGTGGACCCTGACGGCGCCGGAGCTTGTGCCCCGTGAAGAGCGGGAAGATAGGCGGGCGCTTTCCCTCGCGCAGCTTTTCGCGCAAGAACGTGAATTGGGCCGGGCGTATGCGGCGGAGAGCGCTTCCAGCGATCGCGATGAGCTGCGCCGGTTCCGGCGGGAGATCGGCGAGCGCATCGCCCTGCCTTTCGCCTCGCTGGCGGTGAGCGTGGTGGCCGCCCCCTTGGCCGTGCGGCGGCGGCGCGGGGGCAAGGCGTATAGCTTCGCCATCGGCGCGGGGGTTTTCCTGGCGTATTATGTGGTGATGATGCTGGCCGATCGCAGCGGACTCTTGCCCATGGGGGAGGCTGTGCTGCGGGCGTTCGCGCCGAACCTCGCGCTTGGCCTGGCGGGGATGTGGCTCATCTGGCGGGTCGACAGGGTATGACCACGCTTGACCGCTATTTGATGGGCCAAACCGTGGGCGTGCTCGTCAAGACCCTCCTGACCTTCGCGGGCCTGTTTGTGCTGATCGACTACCTCACTGATCTCCGTTCGGACGCGGCGGCGCACAATGTTCCGTGGCTCGTGGTGGCGCGGTACTACCTCTATTTCTCCCCCCACATTCTGTTCGAGGCCGCCCCCCTCGCCATGCTGGTGGCGGGCCTGCTTGTGCTGGGCAAGGCGGCGGAACACAACGAAGTGACGGCGGCCCTGGCGGGAGGCATCAGCCTGTACCGTCTGGTTTGGGCCCCGGTTCTGGTGGCGTTCGGGTTCGCGCTGCTGTCCTTCGGACTTGAGGAGGGCTTTGGCGCGCGGGCCATCGCGGAGGCCGACCGCCTGGAGCGCAACTACTTCGGCCAACGCCGGGACGACCCGCGGCAAAGCCAGAGTTGGGTCAACCTCGACGGCGGGTGGACGTGCCACATCATGAAGTACAACCGGCTCGCCAACACGGGCGAGGAAGTCATCCTGCACCGCATCGGCTCCGGCGCCGTGGAGCAGATCCTGGCGGACCGCATCTTCTGGGACGAGGCCGAAGACCAGTGGTATCTGGAAGATGGACGCTGGGTGGTGTTCGACGCCGAGGTGAACGCCATCCTCGAGGACCACCGGATCACGCAGCGCCCCGCGCCTATTGAGGAATCCCCCCAAGCGCTATTCGCCATCGCCGAGCCGCCCGAAACCAAACGCGCGGCTGAACTGGCCGAGGATATCCGGTGGGCGGAGGGCCGCGGCATACCCACGCATTCGCTGTGGGTGGACTATCACGTTAAGTTTTCCCGGCCCGCCCTGAGTTTCGTGATGATCTGGCTGGCGATTCCGTTCGCCTTGCGCCTGCGCCGGGGCGGATTGGCGATCAGTTTCGGCGCCAGCATCATCATCGCGATCGTCTACCTCCTCGTCTTCAGCGTAAGCACCGCCTTTGGCCACGTCGGCCAGATCCCCCCTGTTGTGGCGGCATGGCTGCCGAACGTGCTGTTTTTGGCGGGGGGAATTGCCCTTTTCAGCCGCACTTCGACCTGAGCTGCCCGCAATGGGGAGCCGGAATTCCTACAAATCGGCGCCTTTTCCCAGTAGGTCCTACCATTGTGTATGATTCCTCCACGCGCCAGGCGTTCGCCCCTTTGCCCTGAGCTGCTTCACCGCTGTAACTCGTTGTGAGGCAAGTGTTTATCCGGGTTGTGACCGGGGAAACTTACTCCCCGTTTGGGGAGAGGCAGGCAACGTGTAGGCGTCCCCTTGCCTTGAAGCATCCTTGAAGCGCGCCTACACACCGGTGGGAACGCGAAGCAGAACCACCCCTTCCTGTGACGCTGTAAGCCCTTGCGCGACAGGGATTAACCCTCCTCCGCCATTGTTGGCACGCCTATTGCTCCTTAAGCGGCATCCCGCCGCAACACGCCCCGTACTCACTTGCGGGCGTCACTCATTCAAGGAGACGGCTATACGCGCCGTCCGCACCCAACAAAGAAAGGAGCACTACGGATGACAAGGAGAAAGAAAGGTTTAGGAGTATTGATGGGACTTTCCATCGCCTTGGCGCTTTACTTTGCGTTCGCGCCGGGCGCCATGGCGCAAGAGGTATCGATCGAGATGTTCACGATCAACAACCTGTGGATTCTCGTGGCGACGTTTCTGGTGTTCACGATGCACCTCGGCTTCGCGAGCCTGGAAGCGGGGATGACCCGCGCCAAGAACGTGGTCAACATCCTGTTCAAGAACGTGTTCATCATCGCGATGGGCATCCTGGTCTACGCCATCATCGGGTTCAGCTTCATGTATCCCGGCGAGTTCGGCGGCATAATCGGATGGGCCGGCTTAGGGCTGGATCCGGGAGCGGACGGTCAGACGATGGCCTACGACCCGGGGTACACCTACTACACCGACTTCATCTTCCAGGCCATGTTCGCGGCGACCGCCGCCACAATCGTGTCCGGCGCGGTGGCGGAACGGATCAAGCTGCCCACGTTCATGATCTTCAGCACCGTCTACGTCGCGACCACGTACCCCATCGTCGGTTCGTGGGTGTGGGGCGGCGGCTGGCTGGATGAAATGGGCTTTACGGACTTCGCCGGCTCGACCCTGGTTCACAGCGCGGGCGGCTGGGCGGCCTTGGCGGGCGTTATCCTTCTCGGGCCGCGCCTCGGCAAGTACGTGGGCGGCGCCATCCGGCCCATTGAAGGGCACAGCATGCCCTTGGTCACCATCGGCGTGTTCCTGCTGTGGCTGGGCTGGTTCGGCTTCAACGGCGGCTCCGTGCTCACCGCGGATCCCGATGCAGTGTCCTACGTCTTCGTGACCACGGCCATCGCGGCGGCGGCGGGGATCTTCGGCTCTATGGCCACGTCGTGGATCGTTCAATCCAAGCCCGACCTCACCATGACGCTCAACGGCGCGCTCGCCGGGCTTGTGGGCATCACCGCCGGGGCCGACGTCATCCCCGTATTCTGGGCGGCCATCGTGGGGCTCATCGCCGGCGTCATCGTGGTGCTCGCCGTGCTTGGTTTCGACCGCATCCGGATTGACGACCCCGTCGGCGCCATCTCCGTCCACGCGATCTGCGGCGTGTGGGGCACGCTGGCCGTGGGCATTTTCGGCGGCGGCGATTTCGTGACGCAGCTCATTGGCGTCGTGGCGGCCGGGCTGACGTACTTCATCACGGCGTTCATTTTCTTCGCCATCTTGAAAGCCACGCTAGGCATCCGAATTTCCGAGACCGAGGAAAGCCGCGGGCTGGACATCGACGAACACGGCATGGAGGCGTACGGCGGCTTCCAGATCTTCACCAGCAAATAAGCGCGGGCAACCCCCAGCCATAAGGAGATACCATGAGATGAAACTGATTATCGCGTACATACAACCCGAGCGGCTCAACCAAGTGAAGCAAGCCCTGTTCGAACACGATATCAAGCGCATGTCGGTGACCAACGCCTTGGGATGCGGCCAGCAGATGGGCTACAGCGAGACCTATCGCGGCGCCACGGTCGAGGTCAATCTGCTCAAGAAGATCCGCATGGAAATCGCGGTGAACGAGGACTTCGTCAAGACCGCGGTCGACGCCATCATCCAAGGCGCCAAGACAGGCGAGATTGGCGATGGCAAGATCTTCATCCTCGACCTCGGCGAATGCATCCGGATTCGCACGGGCGAAACCGGCAAGAACGCCATCGGCTAACCCATAACGCGCGGCCCGGCCCCTTCCCCCAAATGGGAGTGCGGCCGGGCCGCGCTTGATTTGCCAACGAATACCTTTTCTACACTAAACTTGTGGGTGCCCCGTACCGCCGGCATCTTGCCGGCTTTCAAGTACAATTCCCCCGTGATTATCTCCGGAAAACCCTATGACCCTCATCATCGCTCAAAGGCCAGCTCCTGTGGAGAAACCCGTGGATAACTTGGGGATAACCTGTGAATAACTTGTCCCCGGCAACAAAAAACTTCGCCAAAAGGCTTGACAATGAGACACACTATCTTTGAAGGGGGATCAAGGGGGATGTTCTCCCCCCCGCGCACCTCACCGTCATCCCCGCGAAAGCGGGGATCCACAGGGCGTGTGCTGCTCTCGGGATTTGG
>JBKHFO010000227.1:0-5824 GCA_046540175.1 Candidatus Hydrogenedentota bacterium | reverse complement strand
GAATGTTCTGCGTTTCATGGATGTCTACTCCCTAATTGGGTTGAGGTTGGGAACTCGCCCCGTCACTAAAGTACTAATCCGATGATTCTACATGATCGCGCAGCCCATGTCGAGAGGTTCGTTGGAGGTCCGCGGGGCCATGCGGGCTTCCGCGCCCGGCAAACGGAAACGCGGTTCCAGCCACCCACATGTTGCGTTTTGGGGATGCAACGGGGCATAATATAGGTTACGCTGGTTTGGATAGGCCCTTGAGGCTAAGACCAGCAAAGGGAGCAAGCGGGGCCCGGCGCCCTGCTGCATTGGAGAATCACTTCTGGAACTCCGGGCATTATGCGGAAGGCATGCTGGAGAGGAACGGTCACGCTAAACGCGAACCCGCCAAGCAGCTTCCTCTCTTTATCAGGCCTCGCGCGGGCAGGCGCGGCGGCCGCTCTATTCATCGTTGTTTGCTGGCCCGCGGTTGCGGATGAAGCGCCGGGAAACATCGAACGTGTTCGCGATGCGCTGATCGCGCCCGTATGGGTGAATGGCGTGGGGCCTTATCCGTTTTTGGTGGACCTGGGGTCGGCCCGAAGCGCGATTGCCCCCCATGTGCGCCAGTACGTTGAACTCGATGTCTCTCCCCTGCACAGTGATACCGAGGGGGAGCGATCCCTTCTGGAAACCGAGCCCGCCAGCGTCTTGCTTCAAGACATGGACCCCACGGAGTGCCGGTTTTTAGTGGAGCCGGTAGATGGGTTCGAGACCAAACTCGGGGCGCGCGTGGCGGGCGTATTAGGCCGCGACGCCCTCCCCAACCCCCTTTACCTGAATATCGAGGGCCGGGTTCTCTCCTCCGGCCGTCCTTCCTCCGCCGAGCAGGGAGAGAACAACGATGACCCCATGAGTCTGAGCGTGCGCCAAGCCGGCGACGGAACGCTCACGGTGAGCGGCGTGATTGACGGAGAGCACGCTGTGCGAGTCGCCGTTGACACGCTGTATGGGGGAACCCTGGGTCTCCCCTATGACCAAGCTCAGAACCTCGGCCTGCTTGAAGATCAGGAGCAATCCCACCTGGCCATTGAACAACTGCAGGCTGAAGGGTTCATGATTCGGCTAGACCGGTTCCATGTGGCGGCAGCCGAAATACGGCGTCCGATATGCCACGTGTCCCATGCGCTGGAAGATGCCGTGGCCGGCCTGGACTTTCTTGCCAACTTTGAGGTCATCTTGGATGTTGAAGAGGAAACCCTCGGCCTCATCCCCCATGAGCCAGGGCCCGTGGAGCGTGGACCGCTGCGGGGGTCCGGGCTTATGCTGGGTTACTTCAAGCAGGGCCAGTGGGTGCTCTATGTCGCAACGGACTCTCCCGCCGCCGAGGCCGGGGCCATGACGGGCGATGTGTTGCTCGCGATCGATGGGGAGCCCGTGGAGGGGCAGCGTCATGGCGAAATCGAGCAGCGTCTTATGAAACCGGCCGGCGAGGAGTTAACGGTGACGGTTGAACGGAATGGAACCCGCCACGAGTTCACCTTGGAAAGCAAACAGCTATTATGAACAAGAACGCGGCTTCCGGGGCCACAACCGAATCGCATAAGCTTGTTTTTTGGGGTGACCTTTGGACTGTTTTGTGCAAGGAGCGTTGCTTCGCCTGGAAATCCGAAAGACTTTAACCATATGCCGCCAAAACGCCGCCACGCTTGATGAGCGAGGAGGCGGACACAAAGGAGTATTACACGCGATGGGATGGAATGTTTTTTTCAATTTATCAACGAGGCTGGCGGCGGGATTGGCTTTCTGCTTAGGCTCGGGCCTGTTCGCCGCCCCAGGCGCCACAGCGGAAAAACCGCCCTGGGCTTTGCGCGATCACTATACCCTCAACTACAGCGGGCTGGCCCTGAAATACGCGGTGGACAACGCGGAGTGGGGCATTGAGCTTAACGAAGAAGGCCGCATCGTGGACCAAGTCTACTGCGCCGTTGTGCTCGCGGATGGGACTGTCTACGACACCGAAGACCTAGAATCCGGTCAGACACGGCGGGAAGAACTTAGCACGCCGCTGGGCAGCACCCGCGCGTATCGCATCGATTTGGAAACGCCGGAAGATTTCGTCATTCACCACACCCTAAAGCAGGTGCGTGGCCGGAGCTTCCAACTGATACAGATGGCGGTTACCAACACGGGCAGCGAGCCGCTCGCCATTGACGCGCTGCGCCCAGTAGTAATGGGGGCCGAATCACTTTCGGGCATGCCGCCGTCCACGGAGGCGCACACACGCCGTTTGAGTTCAAGGGGCGGCTTCGCGCTCTACGATACCCAAATGGATCCGCAGTCCATACTTTTCCATGACCCGGATCGCCATCTGTCGGTGGGACTCGGGGTGTTGCCGGAAGGCGTGGCGGTTTCGGGCGTGGACTTCGAGCAGAACGGTTCCACTTGGCAAGGGCATATCGCCAGCCGCTTTGAGCCAACCCGTCAACTAGCTCCCGGAGAAACCTTGCGGGCCGACCCCGTTTGGGTATCTTTCACAACCGCTTCCCCGGCCGGGGTGGATCATATGATTTCCTGGATTCACGCGGTCATGAACGAAAAATGGGATCGCCCCAGCCCCCCCGATGCATGGATTACCGGCCCGTCCGGCGCCAGCGCTAATGAGCTGTATCGGCGCGTGGAAGACTGGAACCTTAGTGGCGTCAATCATGTGCTTGTGCCCGCGGGATGGCCCCGCCGGCCCGGCGCCCTGGAAGGGGCCTCCCCCGCCTATCCCCGTGAAATGAGCGCCGTTGCGTCCGCCATCCGCCAAAGGGACAAGATCCCCGGAATCACTATTGATCCCTTGGCCGCCACGGAGGGGGAGAGCGCTTGGGCCATGGAAATGCCGGAAGGAGTGTACTGGCTTGACCTGAGCCAGGCCGAGGCCCGCCGTCACGCCGCTGATCGGGCGGCCGAACTGACCGGCATGGGGTTCGAGTTTTTCGTGATCAAGCCTTCCAGCATCCCGAATGAGGTACTGGAGCAGTTCGGAATCACCCGGCGCGAAGCGGACTCGCTGGCCTTTGAAGCCGTTGAAGAGGGCGCCCCCGGCGCCCCCGTGCTTCCCGGTCCACGCACCGCCATCGATGGCCGCTTAGCGTATTGGCTCGAAGCCGCGGCGAATGGGAGCCGCATGGGCGAGTACGGCGCGAACGTCGGACCGGTCCGCATTCATGGAGATCAGACGGGCGGACTTTCGCAACCGTTGCTTACTGCGCTTGACTTCTTTGCCGGCCCGATAGAAATTGCGGGAGAACCCAACGAGGAAGGCGCCAGCCTGTTCAATGAACTCTTCCCGAGGGACGGTAACGGCGCCCGTCCGATGGACGCGATAAAGCGAGCGCCCCGGGTGTGGGAGACACCCATGAACCGCCTCGGCGATTCGCTCTACGGGTCGGCGCTGATTACGTTTCCAGGCGCTTCGCCTTGGCCGGTCCAGCACATCAGTCTGGACGGCGGCGCGCCCGTTTTGGTGTGGCGAGCCGAGGACGGCGCCGCCATACAATCTAGCGGCGTCTTGCCTAGCAGCGATTCCCTCACGGTATATGGAGCCACCCCGGATCAGGCGCGGCCCATTCTCGTGGGCGCCTTACACAACAACGGCCGGCCGGCGGCGAATGAGGTTGACGGCTTGGAATGGGACGAAAGCTCCCGCACCCTGAGCGGCGTGCTGACCGGTCCCGGAAACCAGGACGCCACGGCCTACGTGTACGTACCCGACGCATGGGGGCTCGTCTCAAGTTCCATCAGTGGCGGCGAAGCGGAGGAATCGGATAACTTGGTGCGCTTCGACGTGGCCGCCAATTCAAACACCCGTTTTGAACTGACGTTTGAACGCCGCCTATGAGACGAAGCGTTTCCCGGCTCACGGCGGGAACCTAATCGGCTGTTTACGTTTGGGTGTTTACATCGCCCGGGCGCCTACGCCCCCCTCCGGGACTTTCCAAAAACTCTCACGTAATCCAATCCATCCCCCGTAAACGGGTCAAAATGACCCTATAACGGGGGTTTATGGAGCCTTTGTTTTGAACGTAACGAGTTTTTGGAAATCCCGCTCCAAGGGGGAATAGAAGCGGCGCCTTCCAGGCGGCTGTATATGCCGGCAAGATGCCGGCGGTACGAGTAACTCCCGCTTTGACGGGGGCTCAAGGGGGGATGTTGTCCTCTTGAGCAGCGTCCTTAACCGGCGATCGGGGTGTGATCTAATCCCCCCTTGCTCCCGCTATCGAAGGCGGAGCAAGGGGGATGTTATCCTAGGCGGGCCTGTAGTAATGTGACCCCGCCGGGATGGGGCGAATCCGAAACGAATTCCAACCGGAAAGTGGGACAAGCCGCCGTGCATTATCAAACCCTTGGAAAACGCGTGGGCAACGCCGTGCGCCTGGCGGAAGTCATCCAGGTGCTGGTCCGCCATGGGTTCGCCGATCTCGTGCGCCGCATCGGGCTTCACGAAGGCCTGCCCGCCAAGCTTCTGCGGGGCCTGCGCGTCATTGAGGCGCCCAGCGGCGAACCCGAAACCTTTGGACGGCGGCTGCGCGACGCCCTTACCGAACTGGGCCCCACGTTCGTCAAGGTGGGCCAAATCCTGAGCACCCGGCCCGACCTCGCGGGCCACGAAATCTGCCGCGCCCTCTCCCACCTTCAGGATCGCGTGGAACCCGTCGAGTTCGAGGAAATCCGCCCCGTCATCGAGGGGGACCTCGGGATGTCCGTGGAAAGCTTGTTCGCCGAGTTCACGTACACCCCCATCGCCTCGGCTAGCCTGAGCCAGGTCTACCAAGCGCGCTTTCACAATGGAACCGACGTGGTGGTGAAGATCCAGCGGCCGGGGATTCGCTCGGTTATTGAGTCCGACTTGAACCTCATCCGCCGCATTGCCGAGTGGATTGTGGACCATGTATCGGACTTTCAGTGGATGGACCCGGTCGCCACGGTGGATGAATTCGGGCGCTCGATTCACCGCGAACTCGATTTCACCATCGAGGCCCGCTTGATCGAACGTTTCCGGGAGAACTACGCCGGAGACACGCGCGTCTTCATTCCGAAGGTGTACCGCGAGTCTTCGAGCGGCCGCGTCATCACCATGGACTATGTCCATGGAGAGCGCCTGGATGCCTTCGACGCCTACGCGGACCTCAACTGCGATCCCAGCGTAGTGGCCGAAACGGGCTGCGAGACACTGTGCAAGCAGATCTTCAAGTTCCACCTCTTTCACGCCGATCCCCATCCCGGCAATATCATGGTGATGCGCGACAACCGCATCGCGTTTTTGGACTACGGCATGGTGGGACATCTTGAGCGGCCCGACGTGCAGGCCATCGCCGAACTGCTGCGCAGCATTTTTCATGACGATCCCGATGGCTGCGTTCACGCTTTGTTGACATTCACCACCACGGCCGAGATGGTGGACCGAACCGCGCTCACCCATGAGGTGGCCGACTTCATCGCGTTCGAGGCCCAGACCATCCTTGGGCGGGCGGATGTCAGCCGCGTGATCGAACAGCTCACCTACACCCTCCGGCGGCATCGCATTGAGCTGGCGCCACGCTTTTCCTTGCTGCTGAAGGCCTTGGCCACCATTGAATCCACGGGCCACGCACTCAATCCCAACCTCAATATGGTCCCCATCCTCCAGCCTTATGTGGAGGAAGTCATCCGGGATCGTTTCAGTCCACGGCAACTCGCGGAGGACGCCCAGCAAAACGCCCTGCAGATGCTGCGGCTGGGCCGGGAAGTGCCGCGGGAGATCCAACAACTCCTTGGCATGCTGAGACGGGGCCGCTTGCGCATTCAGCTCAATCATGAAGGGTTG
>JBKHFO010000226.1:0-5843 GCA_046540175.1 Candidatus Hydrogenedentota bacterium | reverse complement strand
GGATTCAGTCTAAAACCGCATACACAGCCAGAAATCTCAAACGTTAAGAGAAGGAAGGAGGAGTATTTCATGAACCATTACGTTCGGCTGCGCCACACCTTGGCCAAGGCGGCGTGTGCCGTGGCCCTCGCCGTTTTTCTGGCGCCAAGCGTGCTTGGGGAAACGCCGGAGCGGCAAACCCATGTCACTATCGAGGGCGAACAGTTTCACATCAACGGGACGCCCACCTACGAGGGCCGCACGTGGGTGGGGCCGGGAGACGAAGAGTATCCGATCGAAGGGCTGCTCATGAACGCCCGGCTGGTCCAGGGGATATTCGACGACGTCAACCCGGACACCCAACACCGCTGGGTCTATCCCGACACGGGCGAATGGGACCCCGATCGCAACACGCAAGGCTACGTGGACGCCATGGCGTCGTGGCGCGAGCACGGCTTGTTGGGCTTCACGCTCAACATGCAGGGCGGCTCTCCCGAGGGGTATTCGGCGGAACAGCCGTGGATTAACTCGGCGTTCCGAGAGGATGGCTCCCTGCGGCCGGCGTTCATGGACCGGCTGGAGCACGTCCTCGATCGCGCCGACGAACTCGGCATGGTGGTCATTCTCGCCTATTTTTATTTTGGGCAAGACGACGTGCTCGAGAACGAGGAGGCCGTCATTCGCGCGGTGGACAACGCCACGGAGTGGATCTTGGACAAGGGGTACCGCAATGTCATCGTGGAAGTCAATAACGAGTGCAACATAAGGTATGACCATGCCATCTTGCAACCGGATCGCGTGCACGAACTGATCGAGCGTGTGCGCGAGATGGAGCGCGATGGCCGTTCACTGTACGCGAGCGCCTCCTATGGTGGCGGGACCGTGCCGGGCTCCAACGTCATCGGGGCCTCGGATTTTGTGCTGATTCACGGTAATGGCGTCAGCGATCCCGATCGGATCGTCGAAATGATCGAGGAAATCCGTGCGGATGACGCCTATTCTCCCATGCCCATCGTCAACAACGAGGACGACCGCCCTTGGCGGCAGGACGAGTTCCGGTTCGAGGACGACTGGAACAATTTTGCCGCCTCCGTGAGTGAGTACGCGTCTTGGGGCTACTTTGACTTCCGGCTGGACCACGAACTTGATGACTTCGACCAGGGCTATCAAACCGTGCCGGCGAACTGGTTCATCGTGTCGGATCGCAAGCGGGAATTCTTTGATCTGGTGGCGGAAATCACCGGCTATCCGGGAACGCCTAAGCTGGATCTGGAAGCGCCTTCGGCCATAGAAAGAATGGCCGGCCAACCAGTGGAGGTTACGGCCACGCTCACGGCGGAGGAGCATCATCCGGCCGTGGAGCGGATCGCTATTCTGGTCAATAACGAAATCGTGGCCGAGGGGGATGCAGCGCCATTTAACGCCGAACTGAGTGACCTTGAGGAGGGCGCCATGATCCGGGCGCGGGCCTGGCTGGACGACGCCGATGGGACCATCATCGAGTCGCCGCATGTCGAGCCCCGCACGGAAACCCATGCCCAGGAGCACGTAAGGGTGCGTACGGAGGACTATCTCGAAGCCGTTGGGGTTCCTTCGGAACCTTACGCCCGGACGGACAGCCTTGTTTCGCTCAACGCGGCGCATTTCCACACCATCGCATCCGGCGATGACCACGAGTGGATTGTCAGGGGCCATGCAGACACGGATGACTACGTGGTGGAAGCCTTCCCGCGCGAACAAGAAATCCTCGGTCCCGGTGCTCAGAGTCCTCGCTTGGATTACCACGTCCAGTTCGAAGAGGCAGGTCCCCATTACGTCTGGGTGCAGGGCTACGCGGACAGTGGAGACGAGGACTCGGTTCACGTGGGCCTCAATAGGGAGGCGCCGTCCGCCACCCAACACCTCTATCCCTTCGAGCCTTACGGGCAATGGGTGTGGACCAATGAAAACCGCGACGGCGAAACGGCTGTCATCGATGTGCCGGAACCCGGTCTCCACGCCGTCAACGTTTGGGCGCGGGAAGACGGCTTTCTTCTCGACCGCATCGTCCTGACGCCGGATTCCGATTTCGCTCCGGAAGGGTAAGGTCCCAGGTTGAGCGGCCGGTATACCGCAGAGTAGTGGGCGGCTCGGCTCACGACCGCGCCTCGCGCCGGATTAGAAGCGTCACACACGCTAAAAGCCTCCCCCTTCCTCCCATGCAAAGCGGGAGGAAGGGGGAGGGCATCTTATGGTTTGCGGCGGATTGGCTCTCACTCCGGCTCTACGAGCCAGACGCTTACGCGGCGGACCTCGGGCGGATTCGCGCCTGCGGGGCCGGCATGCCGCACGATCCCAGCCACGGCGTGTCCAGGGGCTTCGTCATCGGACAGCTCATGCCGTACTTCCACGGTGCGCCACTCTCCATCGCCCGGCACGGGCTCCATATACTCGTGCGTCTCGTCCGCTTCGTGATACTCCAACAGCAAACTCAAGATATCCGCCTCATAGGCCCGCGCTTCCATGCGTGCGACCAGCGTGGCGCCGCGCGCCGCCTCCGGAAAATCCGCCGTGCGCTGCTTGAGGCGCGCCTCCTCGCCAGGTTCGTCCATCGTGAGGACAGGCCCGTCTTCCGCCTCCGCCACGGAGAACAGCGCTTCGGGATCGTCACTCCCCTCAAACCACCACTGCAAGGCGTCCGCATCGCCCTCCGGCAGTTCAGCCCAGTCCAGCCCCGCCAAAGCGGCGAAGTCCACCAGCTCCATCGCGAGGGCATCGCCTTCTCCGTTATAGACGACGTCGCTTTCCGAAACGAGGACCAAACGGCCTTCTGTGTCGAGGTTATGGTTATCCTCTGGGGAGGCGAACGGATCCGGGGGCTCCGCCAGGCAGCCCGCTGTCATCGCCGCCGCGAGGACGCTTCCAACGAAAAGCGCCGCGAAACGAGAGAAGGTGTTTGTCATTGTGTGGCGCATCTGGTATGGATTCCTTGCTAAACGGTTTGCCGGCTCGTTAAACATGCGATACTTTTGGTTTGCAGTTTTGTGAGTGGAAACGTTTTCGCTCCACCGCGGGGAAGACAAAGCCGAAGTACGGGGAATGCCCCCTAATCGCCGGATAGGGACGCTATTCCCGTGTGTTTACATCCCCCGTGATCCCTCTTCAAAGGGGGGATTATGCGCCTCCAGCACCCCCTCGGGTAAGCTGTTATTCACCCAACAGGTGAGCAGCCAAATTCCCCCTTGGAAGGGGGTGGCCCGAAGGGCCGGGGGATGTAACCACCCCGCACACCTCCTTATCCGGCGATTGAGGTGACCTCAGTGTTGATGCAACGCCTTTGGTACAATAATACCTATCTTACCGGCTCCGGATCCACGCCACGTCCAAACCCATGCAGTGCGCCGGTTGCCCTCGCGGGACCGGGTGCGATACCATGCGGCCACAATCGGAGAGGAACAGCATGCAGGCAATCATCATGGCGGCGGGCCAATCTACCCGCACGTATCCGCTGACCGCGACACGGCCGAAGCCTTTGCTCAAGGCCGCGAACAGGCCTATCCTCGAGCACCAGCTTGACGTGTTGAGAGCGATTACGGATCACGTAATCGTGGTCGTGGGGTACCGCCGCGAACAGATCGAGCGCGCGTACGGCGCGGAGTACCGGGGCATGGCGCTGACCTATGTCCATCAGAGTGAGCAGCGGGGCACGGGGCACGCCTTGCTTCAATGCGCCGGGGTGGTGGACGGCCCCTTCCTCGCCATGAACGGAGACGATCTCTATCACGAGCAAGACATCGTGCGGCTTGCGGAACTGGAGCAGGGAGCGCTGGCCCGCGAGGTGATCGACGTGCGCCAATACGGGGTATACGAAACGGACAAGGCCGGAAACGCGACGAGCCTGACCGAGAAACCGGAGCAATCCGGCTCGACTCTGGCCAATATGGGCGTGTACCGGTTCACGCCGGATGTGTTTGATATCCTCCGGGAGACGCCGCCCTCGCCCCGTGGCGAGATCGAGATCACCTCGGCCATCGAAGTGTTGATCCAGCGAGGCGGGTTCCGTGTGCTGGAGGCGGAGGGATACTGGCTCCCCATTGGGTATCCGTGGCACTTGCTCGAAGCCAATGAGTTCCTCCTCAACGACATGCTCCGGCCTAGCATCGAGGGCGAGATAAGCCCCGCCGCGCACATCATGGGCGCCGTCGCCATTGGCCGTGGAACGACCGTGCGCCCCGGGGCTGTCATTGAAGGCCCTTCGATCATCGGGGCGAATTGCGTGATTGGCCCGAACTGCTGGATCCGCCCGGGGACGAGCATCGCCGATAATTGCAAGATCGGCCAAGGCGTCGAGATCAAGAACTCGATCATCATGGATAACACCGCCGTGCCCCACCTGAGTTACGTAGGAGACAGCATCCTGGGCGAGGGCGTGAACCTGGGCTGCGGCACGATCACGGCCAATCTGCGCCATGACGGCCGGTGCGTTAAGTGCCTCGTCAAGGGCCGGGCCATCGACACCGGAAGGCGTAAGCTGGGCGCGATCATCGGCGATGGCGTTCACACGGGGACACACACTTCCATCTATCCCGGCCGCAAGCTGTGGCCCCACACGGCCACCGCGCCGGGCGCCGTGGTGCAGCGCGACGTGGAATCGGAGGACAACCGGGACTGAACGCGAGTTCTGTCCCGCCGGTCACGCGTCCCACGTAAATGACGCGCCCTGTGCGCGGGTGAATCGTGTCCCCGCTCCATGGCCCGGCCTATCGCCCCCAACCCTAAGGCATCTACTCTATGGAACGCGCGTACCTGAAACCCAACGAAGAACGCCGCCTGTTGCGCGGCCACGCCTGGGCCTTTCGCAACGAGTTCGAGCGGTTGCCCGATGCGAAGGATGGGGAGGTGGTGGATGTGTATACGCAACGGAAACGCTTCGTGGGCAGGGGCTTCTATCAAGCCGAGGGCGGCATCGGCGTCCGTATTCTTACCCGCCGCCAACACGACATCGACGACGGATTTCTGGCCCGCCGCATTGATCAGGCCAATGCCTTGCGCAAACGGACGCGCCCCGGCCACGCCGCCTACCGCTGGGTCCATGGCGAGAGCGACGGGCTGCCGGGGTTTGTGGCCGACCGGTATGGGGCGGTGGTCATAGCGGAGTCTTCCTGCGCTTTTTATGCCCCGTATGCCGCCGCGCTCGCGGAGACGTTCCTCGCCTATCCCGGCGTGGAAGGCGCGCGCGTCACCGTGCGGGGAAAGGCGCATGAGCAAGGGGCGCTGCCGGCGGAGTTAACCGTGGACCTCGGCGGCCTCGCCTTCGGCGTTCCCCTGAGCGGAGGGCAGAAGACCGGCCTGTTTCTTGACCAACAGGACAATGTGCTCGCCACCCGCCCCCTCGCCGAAGGAGCGCGCGTGTTGGATGGGCATTGCTACGCGGGCGTGTGGAGTTGCCACGCGGCGGCCGCGGGCGCGCGGAGCGTGACAGGCGTGGACACCTCGGAAGCGGCCATCGCGTGGGCCCGGGCCAACGCCGAACGCAATGGCGTGGCGGATCGGTGCGCGTTCGAGACGGCGAACATCGGCCACGTGCTCAAGCGCGGTGAACGCTATGATCTCGTCATTCTTGATCCGCCGGCCTTGGCCAAATCGCGGGGCCATGTGCAGAAAGCCAAGGGCGCGTATCAGACACTGAACGCCAACGCCATGGCGGCGCTTGAACCGGGCGGGTTCCTCGTGACCTCCTCCTGCTCGCAGGCCGTGGACCAAGCCGTCTTCACCGAGATCCTTAAACGGGCCGCCCGCGCCGCCCAACGCGACGCCGTTCTCCTGGACTTCCGCGGGGCCGGTCCCGATCACCCCGTCCTTCTTCAAATGCCCGAAACCGCCTA
>JBKHFO010000225.1:0-5865 GCA_046540175.1 Candidatus Hydrogenedentota bacterium | reverse complement strand
GAGTATTAATGCATAGATCCTTGCCGCGAAAAGGATTAGAAAATCCTACGCCCCTCGCGGCAATGCACAATTCACTCGCCCCTAGGCTATAACTATACCGCAACACCGTCCCTTCTTGCAAATACTGTCACGCCTTGGGAGACGTTGAGGGTAGGTACACACGTAATACAGAGATAACAACCGTACGGTTCAACGGCGGCGGTTCCATTCGTCGCCGGCGTACTTCTCCCGGGCAAGACGCTCGGCCTGTTCCAATTCATCGGGGTTAGGCGCGCTGTCCAGCGGCCCTTTTTGCCTAAAGGCTTCAAGAACGGTTTTGACTAAGGCCGACCGCAAAACAGGGAGATTCGTAAGAAAGGCCCCATGGTCCCGGTCGCCACGATAGGAAGGGCGTTCCGCGGGATGGCGCAGGCATTGCCCCGCAAGGGCGACATCGAAATCGTAGAGCAACGTTCCATGATGGAGCATGGCGTGCTTTCGGCGTTTCTGGGCGTTTCCGCTTATCTTCAGGCCCTCCACGGCCATGTCGGATATGCCCTCGCGCCGCGCTGGAATTCCATGACGCTCTTCAAGGGCGCGCGCGATCGCGGGGAGAATGAGTTCATACGAACCATGGATGGTTTGCGCTTCCGGGTAGGACTCATAGCGCATGATGAGCGAGTAATTCAAGCACCCCGGGGCTTGGAGCACGCATCCCCCCGCCGAACACCGCCGCAAGATGGGTATCCCCTTGCGCTGGCACGCGGATTCATCGGCTACCTCAGCCAGCTTCTGGGAAACGCCCAACACCACGAAAGGGCGCCCACTCTCCCAGAACCGCAGCGTTTCGCGCGCACGCCCCTGCTCCACACGGTCGAGCAAGGTCTCGTCGAGCGCGAGGTTTGCCTCCGGCTCAGCAAAGGAGTAGTCCAACAACCGCATGGGGCGACTCTTTCTGTTTGGTGCTATTCCATGAGAAGAGCTTAGGGCCGCGCGGCTGCTCTCCAGTCCACCAGCAAACGGAAGCCCCGATACGCTAACACTAGCAACAGTGCTTAAACTAGGTTTAAAAAACAACCCAAGAGCGCCGGCCGTAAGATTCCCCTATGCGAGACGCCCGCCGCTATTTTGCCAAGACCGAGGGTTGCTTATCCAGATCCGCCGCCATGCTTAGATGCCGCTTCCGGCGGTGTGGATGCCACATTCCTTGCTGGATTGTTCGAGGCTGTTGAACCAACGCCACCGGCCCGCGCGTTTGTCCTCGCCGGGTTTCGTGGGGGTTGTGCAGATGATGCAGCCGATGCTGGTGTAGCCCTTGTCGTAGAGGCGGTTATAGGGGACATTCCGTTCGCGGATGTAATCCCAGACATCGTCCTCGCTCCATTCCGCCAAAGGGCAGAGTTTAAGGAGGGGCCGGCCCTCGTGCTCGATCAAGCTGACCTTGGGCGTTTCCTTGCGCGCGTCGGATTGGTCTTTCCGCAGCCCCGTGATCCACACGTCCAGACTGGCGAGCGCGCGGCGGTTGGGCTCCACCTTGCGGATCTGGCAGCAGTATTCCTGTTTGGCCTTGCTGTCGAAGAACAGGAACTCGCCGTGTTGCTGAATCATGCGGTGGACGGCCTGCGGATCGGGCTCGTAGCGTTCGACCGTAAGGCCGTAGCGCTCCTGAATCTCTTCAATGAAGCTGTAGGTCTCGTCGTGCAAACGCCACGTATCCACGGTGAGGACGCGCAAATCGGGCGCGACCCGGGTGGCCATATCGATCATGACGCAGCCCGTGTTTTGAAAACTGGTGACGATGCCTGCCTGGGCGCCGTGGTGTTCGCCCGCCCACTGGATCAATTCCCCGGCTTCCATGCCTTTCAGCGCGTCAAAGTAAGCAGGATTATGCGTAGTGGTGCTCATGGATGTTCGATCCATCCTCTCATTTCCGCCGCCGTTTGGGGGACGGGTTCGCGTAGCGGCTTGCCGGCTGCCTCGCCATACTCAGCTTGTGGGAAACGCCTGCTCCACGCGCTGGCGTAGCGTTTCGGCCCCCAGGCGGTTCGCCCAATCGCCGAAACGTTCCCCGTTGGGCGCCTCGGCCTTCCACCAATCGAGCAACTGGGAGATGAGCGGAGCCAGCTCATTGGTCCGGACATTTTCCCGAAGCAGCTCGCACAACCGCCGGCCCAAATAGTCGCCGCCCACGTGGACGTGGTACTTCTCCAGCGCGGCGCCGACAATGCCGAGTTCGGCGCTCTTGGCCCGTGGGCAATTGTTGGGGCAGCCGCTCATGCGAATGATGACATCCGCATCGCCATGGCCGGCGTCCTCCACGGCCTTGATCACATCGTCCACCGCGCGTTCCGCCTCGGCCAGCGCCAACCCGCACAGGGGCAAGGCCGGACACGCCATTTCGCGGCGCCGCAGGGCCGAGATGCCCTTGCCCGCCGGGATGTCGTAGGAGTTGAGAATGCCTTCGAGTTCCTCCACATCCTCGTCGCGGATGTTGGCGATAATCACATTGTGATGCGGCGTGAGGCGGAATGAAGGCTCAAACCGTTCGGCGATGAACCGTAGTCCGCTCTTGAACTGAAAACTGCCTGGAAAATCCCGCACGCGGCCGTTGGCAACCCACACGCCCACGTAGTTCAGGCCTTGCTGGGCTTGACGATGCCATCCCAAGTAATCGGGCTGCGCCGTGGGCTCGACGGCGCGGGGGGGATCAAATTCGCGGCCCGCATAGCTGAAGATCAGCTCGCGCAATGCGTCGATACCCCTGTCGTCCACGAGATACTTGAGCCGGGCGTGCCGCCGATCCTCGCGATCGCCGTAGTCGCGCTGCACCTTGACGATGGCCTCCAGCAGGGGCACTATCTCGTCGCGCTGCACGAAGGCCAACGGCGTACCAAGCCGGGCATAGGTGGCGGGCTTGCGATGGGTGTAGCCCAACCCGCCTCCCACGAGGATTTCATAGCCTTCCAGGGCGCCTTGGGCGGTCACGGCCATGATGCCCACGTCTTGGGTGTACACGTCGATGGAGTTGTCGAAATCCGCCGCGAGCCCAATCTTGAACTTGCGCGGGAGGTAGCGGTGGCCATAAATCGGATCCGGCTCTTCCTGGGCGCGGGGTTGTTCGTGAAACGTCACCGTGCCGTCACTGTTCAGGCTGGCCTTCTTGTCGTCCACCCAGAGGTCGTAATAGCTCGGCGTGGAAGGCAGGAAATGGTCGCTAATCTCCTTCGCCAGCCCATACAAATCAATACCGGCGTCGACAAACCGGGGCTCGATGTCCGACACGGGGCACGCCATGGTGTTACGCACCACGTCGCCACAGGCGCCCCGCGTGGTGATTTCGGCGAGCCGGTTCAGATCGCGCATAAGCGGATACAGGGCGCCTTTGACTACCCCATGGAACTGAAAACCCTGCCGCGACGTCACGCGAAGATCGTCCTGACCGTACTTAGTGGCGAGATCGTCGCAGATAAGCCATTGCTCCGCCGTTAGATGGCCGCCGGGGAACTTCGTGCGGACCATCATCCGGTAATCGCGGTCCAGCCCCTGCTTCTTGCGCTCGGAACGCGTGTCCCGATCGTCTTGTTGATACGTTCCATGGTGCTTGAGCAAAGAGACACTTTCCCCGCTGAAAGCAGGCGAGGTCTCTTGCAGTTCCTCGGCGATGCGTCCAAGCAAACCTTGACTGTCTTCTTTTATCTGCTCCGCCTTGGAAAGTTTCTTGTCTGGATTATTGCCCTTTGTTGTACTCATCATATGCCCCCTTTGGGGTTGGACCTGTTGGAGCTGGTTTCGCCAAAGCCAGGCCTGTCTCCATAGTATTATGGTTTTGGGAATCGTGTGATGCAGCTATCTCCGGGGAGACGCTTTTCGCTTACACATCAGTTGCCGCGCCCGAATCCCGACCAGTATAGTAATATAACTAACCAATTACCACAATAACAAGTGCGAGCCCCCCTAAATTCCCGAGCATGCAGGGGGCGCGGCGAGCAGATAGGTGGGTCCCCCGGAGTCCCATGAAACGAGAGGGTTTTTGTGTTTGCTCATTGAGGAGCCCTACGGTATAATACAATATCATCTTGAAAGGGTGTATGCACATCCTTCACGCTTCAGGTCCTATCTTATGTCTGATGATAAATTCAGCTTACTCAACAGGAGGTTCTATGAGTGCCGAAACTGAGCTAACAAACAAAAACTTCGATTCCGTCGTCGGTAAAGGCGTCACCTTAGTGGATTTTTGGGCGGAATGGTGCGGTCCGTGCAAGATGATGGATCCGGTGCTCCAAGAAGTCGCCACGGAATACGATGGCAAACTTACCGTAGGCAAGGTCAACGTGGATAACGAGAGCGATTTGGCCGTCAAATACAACGTGTCTAGCATCCCCACCCTCTTGCTCGTCAAGGACGGCGAAGTCCAGAAGCAGTTTGTCGGCGTCACATCCAAGGGCGATCTAAAGAAGGCTATTGACGCGGTGGTCACGTAACGTATTCTTTTGCCTCGGCCCTCTATAGGCGGTTCGTGGGTTTCAGCGCATTTGTCCGGCCCTCCTTTCTGAGAATGCGCGGGCTTGCGAGCCGCCGCCGGGGGCGGAGGCCGTTTTGAACAGGGAGAATAGGCATGACTTCAGCCCACCTCCTCGCCATGGCGCTCGGGGCGGCAGCGGGCTATTTTCTTGGCAAACACCAGGAAACGGCCCAAGCCGGGAAGAGCCGGATCCCGTTGCCGTTTATAACCGGCGTGCTGGGGGGCGTGTTGGCCTTGGGCGCGGCGGCGGTGGGCTTTTCGTCAGGCGGCGCGCCGGAATGGGAGGACCGTGTGATCCAGCTCGGGTCATCCCGCGACCTTGAAGCCATTCTCGATGGGCATCCCGAAGAAACGGTGCTGATCGATTTTTATGCCGATTGGTGCGGTCCGTGCCGGCGAATGGCCCCAGCAATCAACGAACTGGCGGAAGAAGGCGGGGCGATTGTGGCCGTGGCCGATGTCGATCGCACTCCCACCCTCGCGCGGGAGCACAACGCGCAAGTGGTTCCAACGCTTGTCGTGTACCGGGGCGGCGAACTGGTGGAGCGCCATACCGGCGGAAAGACGTTGGAAGAGCTGCGCCGCATTATCGAAGATCCCGGCGAAACGTGACCGGCATTCGTTTCCCCGGAAATTGGGGCCATTGTTTGCAGGCGGGGGACCATGTCAAAGTCTGTAACGAACTCTCCTTCCCCCTTTCGAGAGAGATAATCTGACATAAGGAGTGTGACTATCCTATGAATCCAAAGACTGTAGCCGTAGCCGGCGCCACCGGCTTGGTGGGCAGTTGTATGCTGGAAGTTCTGGCGGACCGTAACTTCCCTGTGAAGAATCTGAAGCCTTTGGCTTCGGAACGCTCCCGCGGCAAGACCGTCACCTTCAAGGGCGAGGAGATCCCCGTTGAGGTGATGACCAAGGACTCGTTCAAGGGCGTGGACATCGCCTTGTTCAGCGCGGGGGGGAGCAGAAGCAAGGAATTCGCGCCGGCCGCCGCGGAAGCGGGGTGCGTGGTCATCGACAATTCAAGCGCGTGGCGGATGGACCCCGGCGTGCCGCTGGTGGTGCCGGAGGTAAACCCCGATGACGTGAAGTGGCACAAGGGGATTATCGCGAACCCCAATTGCTCGACCATTCAGATGGTGGTCGTGCTCAAGCCGCTTCATGACGCGGCGCGCATCGTGCGCACCGTGGTGTCCACCTATCAAGCGGTGTCGGGCGCGGGCAAGGAAGCCGTGGACGAGTTATACGAGCAAACGCGGGCGTTAATGGAGGGGCGGGAGCCGGCGTGCTCTGTGTTCCCGCATCCCATCGCGTTCAACTGTCTGCCCCAGATTCCTCAGTCCGGCGCCTTCGCGGACAACGGA
>JBKHFO010000224.1:0-5922 GCA_046540175.1 Candidatus Hydrogenedentota bacterium | reverse complement strand
ACGCGGGCGAAGTCGCGCGGCATGACCCGCACGAAATGGTTTAGCGAGGCTTCCCAGTTTTCCAGGATGGCCTGGGCCACGCCGCTGCCCGTGTACTGAACGTGCTGTTCAAGCATGCGCCGCAGTTCGGGGATGCTCTTGGCGTGCAGCGGCTTCAGGTCGACCTGGGCCTGGTTGCATTTCAAGGGGAACTCCCCAGTGGGGTCGTACACATAGGCGATGCCGCCGCTCATGCCCGCGGCGAAGTTCCTGCCCGTGGGGCCGAGGATGGCCGCGCGGCCGCCGGTCATGTATTCGCAGCCGTGGTCGCCCACGCCCTCGGCGACGGCCCACGCGCCGCTGTTGCGCACGCAGAAGCGTTCGCCCGCCTGGCCGCGGAAATAGGCCTGCCCGTCAGTGGCCCCGTAAAGGGCCACGTTGCCGATGACGATATGCTCCTCCGGCTTGAAGGGGCATTCCTTGGGCGGATACACGATGATCTTGCCGCCGGAAAGGCCCTTGCCTACGTAATCGTTGGCCTCGCCCTCGACGGAGAAGCTCACGCCTTGGATGGCGAACGCGCCGAAGCTCTGGCCCGCCGCGCCCTTGCAATCGATCCAGACGAGGTCCTCGGGCAGGCGCCGCTCGCCCCGCGCGGGCAGCTTGTGCCGGCGGGTGAGTTCGCTCGACAGCATGGTCCCCACCGTGCGGTAGATGTTGCCAATCGTTTGCGTGAACCGGACCGGCTCCTTGCGTTCGAGCGCGGGCTTGGCCTTTTCCATGAGCACATGGTCGAGGGCTTGGTCCAGGCCGTGGTCCTGCGTTTCGGAGTGATACAGCGTCGCGCCTTCCCAGGGTTGGGCCTTGTACAGGATCCGAGAGAGGTCCAGGGTCCGGGCTTTCCAATGCTCGGGCAACGGATCGAATTCGAGCATGTCGCTGCGGCCGATCATCTCGTTGACGGTGCGGAAGCCCAGCTCGGCCATGATCTCGCGCAATTCCTTGGCCACGAAATGGAAGTAATTCACCACGTGCTCGGCGTGGCCTTGGAACTTCTTGCGCAGCTCGGGATCCTGCGTCGTCACGCCCACCGGGCAGGTGTTGAGGTGGCACTTGCGCATCATGATACAGCCCATGACGATAAGCGGGGCGGAGGAGAAGCCGAACTCGTCCGCGCCAAGCAATGCGCCGATGGCCACGTCGCGCCCGGTCTTCATCTGGCCGTCGACCTGCACGATGATGCGGCTGCGCAGGTTGTTCTCGACGAGCACCTGATGCGCCTCGGACAGGCCTAGTTCCCAGGGCAGGCCCGCGTGCTTGATCGAAGTCAAGGGGGAGGCGCCCGTCCCGCCGCTGTCGCCGCTGATGAGCACAAGGTCGGACTTGCCCTTCGAGACGCCCGCCGCGACGGTGCCCACGCCGGCTTCCGACACGAGCTTCACGGAGACATTACCGCGCACGTTGGCGTTCTTGAGGTCGTGGATGAGCTGGGCCAAGTCCTCGATCGAGTAGATGTCGTGGTGAGGCGGCGGCGAGATCAGCTCCACGCCCGGCGTCGAATACCGGACCTCGGCGATCTTGCCGAAGACCTTGTGCCCCGGCAACTGGCCGCCCTCGCCGGGCTTGGCGCCTTGGGCCATCTTGATCTGGAGTTCATCGGAGTTCACGAGGTATTCGTTGGTGACGCCGAACCGGCCCGAGGCCACCTGCTTGATGGCGCTGCGCCGGCTATCGCCGTTGGGATCCGGCCTATAGCGGTCGGGGTCCTCGCCGCCCTCGCCGGTGTTGCTCCGGCCGCCGATGCGGTTCATGGCGATGGCGAGGGTTTCGTGGGCTTCCGCGCTCAATGCCCCGTAAGACATGGCCCCGGTGCAGAACCGCCTCATGATCTGCGCGGCGGGCTCGACCTCGTCGATGGGAATGGGCTCGCCCTTCTTAAACTTCATGAGCCCGCGCAACTGCGCCAGCGACCGGGTCCGATTGTTGGCGAGATCGGCGAATTCCTTGTAGATCTCCCAGTCGTTGTTCCGGGTGCTGTGCTGGAGTTTGGCGATCGTGTCGGGGTTGAACGCGTGATACTCGCCCCGCCGCCGCCAGTGATACTGACCGCCGGGGTCCAGCCGCGGGGGCTGGGCGTGGGTCTCGGGATAGGCGATGCGGTGGCGCATCAGGGTTTCCTTGGCCACTTCTTCCACGCCGATGCCGCCGACCCTAGAGGCCGTGCCCGTGAAACACCGGTCCACGAGCTTGGCGCCGAGGCCCACGGCCTCAAAGATTTGAGCGCTCCGGTAACTGTGCTGCGTGGAGATGCCGATCTTCGACATGACCTTCAGCAGCCCTTTATTTACAGCGCTGATGTAGTTTTGGATGGCTTGGCCCGGGCGTTCCTCGACCAGCTCCTCCTTTTCAACAAGCTCGGTCAAGGTCTCGAACGCCATATACGGGTTGACCGCGCCGGCGCCATACCCCGTGAGCAGACAGAAATGCATCACCTCGCGCGGTTCGCCGGATTCGAGGATGAGCCCGCAATCGGTCCGCGTGTGTTCGCGCACGAGATGCTGGTGCACGGCGCCGGTGGCCAGAAGACTGGGGATCGGCGCATTCGCCTCGTCCACGCCGCGGTCCGACAGCACGATGAGCGTGTACCCATCCTTGATGGCTTGGCTCGCCTCCGCGCAGATGCGATCCAAGGCGGCATCCAGCGCGCCATCGCCGCCCTTGGCGGGGAACAGCGTGGAGATCGTCGCCGTCTTGAGGCCAGGCTTGTCCAGCGTCTTGATGTGATCGAGCTGCTCGTTCGTGATGACCGGCGCCGGCAGATGCAACTGCTCGCAGTGCTCCGGCGTCTCATCCAAAAGGTTCCGTTCTCGGCCGATGGTGGTCTCCAAGGACATGACCACTTCCTCGCGGATGGGGTCGATCGGCGGGTTCGTCACCTGGGCGAACAACTGCTTGAAGTAGTTGAAGAGCGGCTGAGGCCGGTTCGACAGCACCGCCAAGGGCGCGTCGTTCCCCATGGACCCCACGGGTTCCTTGGCCGTTTTCGCCATGGGCGCGAGGATGACGCTGAGATCCTCCTCCGTGTAGCCGAATATCTGTTGCCGCGCAAGCAGCGGCGTGGTTTCCTTGGTCCCGTCGGGGGAGACATCCAAACTGGGCAACGTGGTGAGATGGGTGTCGAGCCAGGTCTTGTAGGGCTGGCGCTGACAGATGGCGTCCTTGATCTCGTCGTCGCCCAGGATGCGCTGTTCGTTCGTGTCAATGTAGAACATGCGGCCTGGTTCGAGCCGGCCCTTCTTGACGATCTTCTCCTGCGGAATGTCCAGCACGCCGACTTCCGACGCCATGACCACGAAGCCGCCGTCCGTCACCCAGTAGCGGGAAGGCCGCAAGCCGTTGCGGTCGAGCGTGGCGCCGATGCGGATCCCGTCGGTGAACGCGATGGACGCGGGACCGTCCCAGGGCTCCATCATGCAGGCGTGGTACTTGTAAAACGCCACCTTGTGCTCGGACATGCTTTCATGCCCGCTCCACGGCTCCGGGATGAGCATCATCATCGATTGGGAGACCGGCCGGCCGCCTTGATACAGCAGTTCGAGGGCGTTGTCCAGCACGGCCGAGTCGCTCCCGCCCGCCTTCAGGAGGGGCGCGAGCTTCTTTATGTCCCCGCCGAACAACGGCGAGTGGATGTGGCTCTCGCGGGAGGCCATCATGTTGATGTTGCCCCGCAGCGTGTTGATCTCGCCGTTGTGGCAAAGGTAGCGGAAGGGCTGCGCCAGCGGCCACGTCGGGAGCGTGTTCGTGCTGTAGCGCTGATGCACGAGGGCCAGGGCGGTTTCAAAGCTGTCCTGCGACAAATCGGGGAAGTAGCGCGCGATCTGGTCGGCCAGCATGAGGCCCTTGTACACAATCGTGCGCGCGGAGAAACTGCAAATGTAGAAGAGATCGCGCTGTTCGAGCGTCTCCGCTTCCACCGCTTTCTCGATGACTTTGCGCGCTACGTAGAGCTTGCGTTCGAAGCCGTCCTCATCGAGGCCTTCCCCGCGCTTGACGAAGACTTGCTCGATAACGGGTTCGCTCGCTTGTGCGATATAGCCCAGCGCGGACGAATCCCGGGGGACCTCGCGCCAGCCGAGCACGCTCTGTCCCTCAAGGGTAAGCTTGGTTTCGATGATCGCCTTGCAGGCGGCCCGCTCTTCGTCCTTTGTGGGCAAGAAGACCATGCCCACGCCGTATTCACCCTTGGCGGGCAAGTCAAACCCGAGCTTTTCGGCTTCCCGCTGGAACAAGCGATGAGGAAGCTGCATCAGCATCCCCGCGCCATCGCCCGTATCCGGGTCGCACCCGCAGGCGCCGCGATGCACCAGCCGTTCAAGGACATGGATGCCCTGCTCAATAATGCCATGCGTGGCGCCGCCGTCCAGGTTGGCGACAAAGCCTATGCCACAGGCGTCGTGTTCGTATGAGGAATCGTACAGTCCTCGCGTGGATAAGTGTCTTGGGGGCAACATAAGCACCTCACGTGGGGGTTGCGTCACAGCCGCGGGGAATAAACGCCGCTGGCGGAATACACTGCTCCCTTTTTCATCGTTGGGAGAGTGGGGCCTTTTCCCGGCGCGCGGAAGCGGTAAGGGAAAAGCACGCTCGGGGAGGCTGATAGTCTACAAGAAATGCGCCGCGCATGTCAAAATGGCCGCGTTTTGCGTGAACGCGCATGCCCACGCCTTGACATACGCCCCGCTCTTTCTCTATGCAACCACTGAACCGGTCGCCATATTCCTTGAACAAGTTTGCGCCCGTCAACGCGATATGCAATGATTTTGCTGAGAAATTGAACAAACCGCCGCCATTAAAACTGGGAGGTGCTGGACATGAACATCAATTGGACCTGCGCCATGCTTGCCGCTGTCGTACTCACCCTTGGATTGGGCGCGTATGCCGAAGGGTATGCCCTCAACGTGACGCCGGAACGCGTTGCGGTGGAGGGCGCGGACGGCGCCGAAGTGCTTGTCTACAACCGCATTGTGCCGGCAGATGTGCAGCTCACCGTGGACAGCGGCGGGTTCTTCCATCCCTTCAACACGCCGGAAGGCGTGGCCGTTACGGGCCTGCGCCCGGAAGATCACCTGTACCACCGGGGTATCTTCATGGCCTGGTTTGAGATGCGCGGCGAACTTGAGGCGGACTTCTGGGGGTGGGGCGAACATGCGCCCACCGAGGACCGGGTCATCATGAGCCGCGCCATCTCCGAAGTGACGGCGGCGGCCGATGAAGCCCGCTTCACCGCCGAGAACGACTGGGTCGCGGAGGACACCGTCATGGTGCACGAGCGGCTCGAAGCCACGGTCCGCCAGATGGCGGAAGGCAACGTCGCGGACCTCGAATACACCATCACCCCCACGGCGGACACCACCTTGCCCCAGCGCGCCTTCAGCGGATTCTGTTTCCGGACGCGCATTGACGGCGCCATTCAACCCCACGACCCGGACGGCGAAGTGGATCTCCCGCCGGTCTCCCATGTGGATCCCGAATCGAACTGGCCCGGCCGGCCCTGGTACGCCTACACCATCGTGTTGGAAGACGAAGATGCGGAGATAGGCGCGGCTGTTATTGATCATCCGGACAATCCGGAATCGCACTGGCACAACAGCGTGGGCATCGGGATGTTGAACCCCGTTATTGTGTCGCCCGGCGAAATCCAGCTCGAAGCCGGCGAACCGTTTACCCTGCGCTACCGGGCCGTGACCTTCGATGGCGATGTGCCCGTGGGGTTGCTTAACAGTCTCGCGGAGGAATGGGGATATTAGTCTTTGTTCTATTCTAGAATTGTGGGTAGTCCCGCCCGCCCCTCGTCATCCCCGCGTGTCCTTACCGTCATCCCCGCGAAAGGGACGTTCCATTTATTCGGTAGGGCGGGTGTCCCCGTCTCCGCCGAGCGGTCAA
>JBKHFO010000223.1:0-5992 GCA_046540175.1 Candidatus Hydrogenedentota bacterium | reverse complement strand
AGAAGTTCTGACTTGGACACCGTGTTCTCTGCTACCATGGTTATTTTGCAGCTAGCCCATTTTCCGCAGTAGAGTGACCGCAGGGCCGCCATTGCCTGCGCTGAGATGTCGTAAGTCCTTTGTTTGCGTGCTCCGTTCCTGGATATCGCGTGTAGTGCAGACCACCCCCTTGTCAGCTTAGCTTTGTTGTGGGATCATAGGGGCGGTTTGGAGCGCACTATACGATGTTTCTCAGACGCCACACCCGCACGAAGAACGAACAGACGTACGCGTATTGGACGCTTGTCGAGTCGCTACGCACGGCGGACGGGCCGCGCCAACGCATCGTGGCCACGATTGGCAAGTTGCCGGGCCTTGATGAGGAAGCGCGGGTCGGTTGGGAGCACATCCGTGAGGTCCTGGACGGCCGGCTGTGTCAAACCGATTTGCTGAAGCCGGAGCCTGACCCGCCGCAGTGGGCGACGGTGGACACGTCACGGGCGCGGGTCGAGCGCCTGCGCCGTTTTGGTGAGGTCTACCTCGGCCTGGCGTTGTAGAAGCGGCTGAAGCTGGACGCGTTTTTTGACGAAGCCATGGAGCCGGGCCGCGAAGAGATTGCGTGGGGTACGATGGCGTGCATCCTCGTACTTGCCCGCTTCTGCGCGCCGTCCTCGGAATTGCAGATAGCGGACTTCTGGTACGGGAAAACGGCGCTGGACGATTTGCTCGGGGTGGCGCCGGCGAAGGTGAATGACGATCGGCTCTATCGCGCGCTCGACGTGTTGTTGCCGCACAAGGATGCTCTGTTCGGACATTTCCAGAAGGTCTACGGCGAACTCTTTGGCGCGACCTTCGACATCTTGCTCTACGACATCACCTCGACCTACTTCGAAGGCCAAGCCGCGGGCAATCCACAAGCACAGCGCGGCTATTCCCGAGACAGCCGTCCAGACTGCGTGCAGGTATGCATCGCCCTGGTGGTGACACCCGAGGGCCTGCCGTTGGCTTATGAAGTCTTCGACGGCAACCGGGCGGACGTGACGACGCTCGAGGAAATCGTCGTCACAATGCGCGAGAAGTACGGCCATGAACGGCGCACCTGGGTTGTGGACCGGGGCATGGTCAGCGAGGACCATCTCGAAATGCTGCGCGAAGGCCGCGCCAGTTATATCGTCGGCACCCCCAAGAGCATGCTCAAGAAATTCGAGCGCGACCTCCTCGAACAAGATTGGCAACACGTGGAATCCGATGTGGAAGTGAAGCTGCGCCCCTCGCCCGAGGCACAAAACGAAACCTTTGTCTTATGCCGTTCACGCGGGCGCATCGAAAAAGAGCGGGCCATACGCGAGAAACAGCGGGCGCGCCTTGAAGCCGGGTTGAACACGCTGAAGGCGCGTCTCGAAGCCGAATCGCGAGCGTTGCGCGACCGTGGCGCCGCCGAACGCCGCGTCGGCCGGCTCTTCCAGAAGTACTCAAGAGCGGCGCGTTTTTTCCACGTCAACATCGCCGAGACACACGACCCCAAGCACAAGAGCGGAAAGCGGTTGGCCATCACCATCACGCAAGACCCCGCTCACCGCCAATGGGCCGAACTCGCCGACGGCTGTTACCTGCTCCGGACCAATCTGACAGACCAGGATCCCAAGAATCTTTGGCGGACCTACATCGGCCTGACGCAAATCGAAGACAGCTTTCGCGTCAGCAAACACGACCTCGGGTTGCGGCCGATCTTCCATCACAAAACCGAGAGGACCCAAGCCCACATCCTTGTGTGCTTCCTGGCGCTGGTGATGTGGCGTACGCTACAGCAGTGGATGCACGGCGCCGGACTCGGCGCCGCGCCGCGCAAGCTCCTTGAAGAGATGGCCGAAGTGCGCTCCATGGACCTCATATTACCCACTGGCGCGCATCACGACATTCGGCTGCGCATCGTCAGCCGCCCCGAAGAGCACCTCGCCATCCTGCTGCAAAAACTGGGACTTCCGCTACCCAACAAACCAAAGTCGATCTGAAATGTAGTGCAGACTTTTCAGGAAAAGTGCCGCGTTTCCTGGCAAATACTTCCTTCATGGGCCGTAACTGCGGAAAACGGGCTAAGTGTCATGCGGCGCGTTTGGATTGCGCTCATGGGCGCGGCTCAGCACGCCTACTACGACGCGGGCGGTCCGGGCAACCTCGAGAATCCCGCTGACCCCTACATGACGATCATCGGCTACTTCAACGCCTTGCGGGAATTGGGGGGCGCGCGGCGGATTTTGGAGGAAGAGGTCCAGAACACCATCAAGGAGTACGGGAGTAAACACCGGCGCGTGGACGAGCGCTCTGGCCTTTTTGTGAATCGGCCGCGCTTCTCCGAGGTGGTGGAATTGACCTCACGGGTATCCACGGACATGGTGGCCGAAGCGCGCAGGCGTTTGGAAACGCCGTATCACGACACCGGACAGCGGGTTGATTGCGCCCTTGCGACGAACATGATTTCGGTGGGCCTGGACATCGCGCGGCTCGGCCTAATGGGTGTGCTCGGCCAGCCAAAGACGCACGCCGAATACATCCAAGCCACGAGCCGCGTGGGCCGTGACGATCAACGGCCGGGCCTCATCGTCACGTTGCTCAACATACACAAGCCCCGGGACCGATCCCATTACGAGGGGTTCCGCCATTACCACGAAACCTTTTACCGTTCCGTGGAGGCGGGTAGCGTCACGCCATTCGCGGCGCGCGCCCTCGACCGGGGGTTTGCGGGCGCTTTGGTGGGGCTTGCGCGTCACGTGCGACCGGAATTGACGCCGCCGCAGGGTGCAACGCAAATCGCAAAGGTTCGCGCGGACCTTGAGCGCAAGCTGCTTGACGTCTTCTTGGAACGCGTTCGCCACCAACCAATGGGGGACGAGGACGAGCGGGCGGAGCGGCTGCGCAGTGTGCAGAACCGGGTGGCGGATCTCCTTGATTCCTGGATCAAGGTGGTTGCGGACTATGATGAGGCCGAGGTGGCGGCACAATACCAGCAGTACGAGTTGAAACAGGCGAAGCCGTTGTTGAGGGATATGCTCGAGACCGAATTCGATTCCGAGCATCACAGGAAATTCCGGGCCAACCGCTCCTTGCGAGACGTGGAGCCCGCGGTGAATCTGTTTCTGAAGTCATTGAGCGGCGTCGAAACGAAGGAGCCGTCATGATAAGCAAAACGCATGGCCAGATCCGCCAAGGTCAAGTCATCACTACATACGGCCCAGGGGCGCTTATCGATCTTCCCCGTCACTCGGGGATTGTGGGCGGACTGGAGACATGGCCCAAAACTAGCGATTTGAGGCCGATCCACGAACCCCGGCTTACAGATAAGCTCAGAAGTACGCTGGGCGTTAACGCGCCGCGTCTGTTTGCACCACCCCCTGAAAGCAATAACCCAAGTGAAAAGTCACGCGGGATTGGCGTGTGGAGATTCCCGGAATGGTTTCTCGTGCAAGAGAAGGACGGCGAGAAGCAACACAAGCGGTCGCGGCGGTTGGTTCATCGCAAGGCGCTTGACGAGAAAGGCGGATTCGACGGACAAAAGGTGGTCCCCACCCGCTTTGTGCGCGCTTGCCCCAAGGGCCATGTGGAAGACCTCAATTGGCGAGGGTTCGTGCATGGTGCGGACAATGCATGCCGTCAACAGCCTTGGCTTGACGAACGGGGCACCAGCGGCGACCTCGCGGACTTCGTGGTGCGGTGCGAGTGCGGGAAGTCGCGCAGGCTTTACGAAGCGGCTGAGCTGGAAAACAAGCCCCTGGGCACATGCCGGGGCGCGCGGCCATGGTTGGGCATAAACGCCAATGAAGATTGCGACCAACCCAGCCGTCTGCTTATCCGCACGGCGTCCAACGCCTATTTCCCGCAGGTGGTGAGCGTATTGTCGATTCCAGAGCAGGGATCGGCAGTGGAGAAGGCGGTCAAACAGCAGTGGGAGATTCTGGGAGCCGTCAACACCGAGGCGGAGCTAACAACGTTCAAAAGGATACCCGCTATCCTTGATGCAATTGGTGGCTTTTCTGACACAGAAGTGCTTGCGGCCATCCAGGCGATAAAGAGAGGAAAAGGTGATGACCGTCCCGCAAGGATAACCGAACTGGACGCGTTGCTTGCGGCCCCGGAAGGTTTCGGAGACGACGTGCCCATCAACCACGACTTCCATGCGCGGCGTTTACCAGAGCGGATCTGGCGCACGTCGCAGCGCAGCCAAGGCATTGAATCGGTGATCCAACTGCATCGGCTGCGCGAAGTGTTGGCCTTGATCGGTTTTACCCGGTTTGAGGCCGAGACGCCGGATATCAACGGCGAATATCCCACTGATGTCCAACGCGCCGACCTCGCGCGGGAGCCCCAATGGTTCCCGGCGGTGGAAAATCGGGGCGAAGGAGTCTTCATCCAATTGCGGAGTGACGCGGTCGCGGAGTGGCTGGGACGGGACCAGGTGGCGCAGCGGCTCGATGACCTAAGTGCTGGACACGAGAAATGGATGAAGAAACGTAAGCGGAAGACGGAGTTTCCCGGTGGCCCATACGTGTTGCTGCACACCCTTTCCCACCTTCTGTTGCAGGCGCTCGCCGTACGGTGCGGCTACCCCGCAAGTTCCATCCGGGAACGCATATACGCGGATAAGGAAGCCGAGCGGTTCGGGATTCTTCTGTACACGGGCAGTCCCGTCGCCGAGGGAACACTTGGCGGTTTGGTGCAGGAGGCGCGCCGTCTCGAAGAACACTTAACCGATGCCTTGCGCACGAGCGCGCTGTGTTCCAACGACCCCATCTGCGCGCAACATACGCCGGCGGAGGGGCGCTTACTTCACGGCGCGGCCTGCCACGGATGCGCGTTAATCGCCGAGACCACGTGCGAAATGCATAACGAGTACTTGGACCGGGCGCTGGTTGTGCCCGTGCTCGGGGTCTCGGAAGCGGCATTCTTTCCTGCGGTCCTATGATAGACGCCCTGCTGAAGGTCCCATCTCATCTCCGCGAGCGCCTGGCCAGCGCGCTTGAATCAGGTCTTTTGAGCCCCCCATATGAACCGGTGGCGTTGCAGGCGACACTGGGCGGCATCGAGAGCGAGACCGAGATCGTTGATGCGCTCCGCGAGTTGGAGCGGTTAGGCATAACGGGCGAAGGCGCGGCGGCGTGGTTGCGGACGGTGGACCAGGCCTCGCGCCAAACGCTAAAGCCGGACCTCGTATGGTCTGGCCCGGAAGTGCCGGGCCTACATGCGCGGGACACACGGCGCGTCTACGAGGAACTGATCGGCGCGGCGCAACAGTCGATGTGGATTAGCACCTACGTCTACTTCGACGGGTCCAAGATGTTCGAACGCCTAGCGCGTCAGATGGACGCCGCACCCGCGCTGAATGTCACGTTGCTTCTTAATATTCAGCGAAAGTGGGGTGACACCACGGCCCCGGATTATTTGGTGCGCCGGTTCGCCGAACGGTTCTGGGAAACGGACTGGCCAGGCTCCCGGCGTCCCCGCATCTTCTACGATCCCCGCTCGCTGGAAACCGATGGGCCAGCGAGTGTGCTGCACGCAAAAGCCGTTGTAGTGGACGATGAAACGGTGTTCGTGACTTCCGCAAATCTAACCGAAGCAGCCCTCGACCGCAACATCGAGTTGGGCCTCCTCGTGCGCGACGGGGCGCTGGCCAAAAGCGTTTCGGCGCACTTCCATACGCTCATTGACCAAAAACTGCTTCGCCCCCTGCCCGTAGCGTGAGGGATGCATGGGCGATTGCTGAGCAGTCGGCGACGGCGTTCACAGCCATTCTCCCTCATTCCGCTAAAGCCTATACTGACCTGATTCGGAGAGTTGTGTACGGTACACAAACTGGGGTAGAATAGACGCAATATGGCGTGATTTGTGTACATTCACGCCATGCATAAACCCTTGATATGCAAGCCTTTAGGCGGTTCAGGGACGTTTTCGGGACGAAGAGGCCGCCAGTTCGAATCTGGCCACCCCGACCATTCATAAACCCCGCCGAATCAACGAC
>JBKHFO010000222.1:0-6038 GCA_046540175.1 Candidatus Hydrogenedentota bacterium | reverse complement strand
CGCGGCGGTAATCGCCATGCTCCATTACAAGCTCATCTCCCTCGACCTCTCCCTGCATCCACGGGTTTTCGAAGCGGTTATCGCCGTGCCTTCCGGCGTTACGGTGACGGACGAATACACGTTGATTTGGCGCCTCGGACCCGGTCGCTCAGTCAGGGCCCGCTCTCCGGCCGCCGCCAGACGACCACACCAACGTCCCCCTCGCCGAGGGCGACGGAAACACTGCCGTCGGCCGCGGCGGGCAACTTGCGACGGGCCAATCCGTCGTGAGGCTGCCACTCGGGACCGACTCCCGGTAGACGCAACTGCAACTGCTTCGCGTAACCGTCCCGATTTTGGAGGAGGAGCACGTGCCTGTCCGCATAGGAACGCCGGGAAATCAGCACATTGGGCGCCGGCTCATCCTGCCCTTCCAGGCGGACTTCCGCCGCCAAGCGCCAATCGGGCTCAGGCCGAATATCCTGGAAGATTTCCTCCAGCAGTTCGAGCAAGGGGTAGCCCACGACGTCGGCCGCCTGCATGTAGATACGGCCCCGCCCGTAGTCGCGGCGCGCCAGAACTGGCCGGTCCGCCGAATCGCGCCGCAACGTCCGCGCGTCCGAGCCGGCCGCCAACGCGCGCACGCCGCGTCGCAGTTCAAGGTCGCCGTAGCGACTGGGTTCCAAGTCGGCCTCGCCGAATTCGCCCGCCATCGGCAACTCAGGCAGCGAACGGCCGTGGATGTCACGGGACGGCGCCGCCTCGCCAAACACCAATACTCCCCCGTACCGGACAAAGGAGTCCAGCACCGGGACTAATTCGGGTTCGAGGTAGCGCACGCCGCCCAGCACGAGAACCTTCAGTCCGGCCAGGCCGCCCGGTTCCATCGCCCGATCAGAGGGGACAACCCGAAGGTTGGCGTGGCCGTACTTGAGGGCCGCATAATAGGCGGCGGTCTTATCGGGGGTCGTGGCGTCGAGCACAGCCCGCCGGGCCTGAGGCCAGGAGTAAAGCACGCCAATCGACGGCGCCGGCCCCCATCCTTTGGGCAGAATCTCGCTGGCCAATGCCTGAATTTCCTCGGCGAAGTCGAGGATTCCCCGCAGGGCGTCGGTGCGCCGGGCTATGGGATTCAAGGCCGAATAGGGGTACTTGTCGGCTTCGGTCTGAACGTCTTGGCGATCGCCCCACCAGGCCCAGCCCCGCTTGTTCCAGCTGAAGATGGTCAGCCCGTCAACTCCGCAGAGCACATGCGACCAGAGCCGGTTGCGGGTTTCCCGGCGGGACTGGCCCTCCAGATAAGTTTCGTTGTCGAAGATCATCTTGTCATCGGCCAAGGCCATTAGAAGGTCATTTTCGAGCGGCGCGGAGGCCAACGGCGACGCGCGCCGGTTCGCGGGCGGACGGCTCGCGCTGGCGCCAGGCGTCCAGCGCCCGCCGCCGGTCGGCGTCAGCGCCAGCGTCTGATGGCGAATGAACCGGTGCGTAAAGACTGCCTCGCGCGGACTGAGCACGTAGCCGCCCATGGTCTGGACGCCGGTCGGTGTGCCCGGCAGAATCCGATTGACCTCTGCCACCCCGGCCCGAACCAGATCAACAAAGAGTTCGGACAGGTAGTCGTCGTAGTCGAAAAACCGGCCCTCAATCTCTCGCAACCCTTCATCCTCGGATATGTCGGCCGCCTCGGTCCAATCCGCCAGATCGGTTCCCCAAACGCGGTTAAGTTCCGCAAGAGCGCCGTAGCGCCGTTCAAGCCAACGCGCGAACTCAGCCCGGTGGCCGGCGGAACGTCCAAGGTAGGCCGGTTCGTTAAACAACTCGAAGCCCGCTACCGGCGCGCCCGCGTCCCGGTAGCGTTCAGCGTACAGCCGCCAGATCTTCAACCAGATTTCGCGACCCGATCCCGAGATGCGGTACGGTACCCAGTGGTTCCGGCCCTCGGTCAATGTTTCCGGCGATAACGAGCTCTGTCCCGGCTCCCTGGCGGGTGCGCCAAGGGTCCAAGGCCAGCAAACCGTATCGACGAAAAAGGGCGCGCCGATCCGCTGATGGGCCGCCGCGAGACGCTCGGGATCCTGCCCATCGCGGCCTCCCGCATAATCGACAGTTTCCCAAAATACCTGCGGCGGCATAGTGGCCGAATAGACATTGAAGCCGAGGCGGCGGAAACTCTCGCGGGTGAACAGGTCCTCGTAAATCCAGCCGTGCCGGTCTGGATCGAACAGCCCGTGGTGGGGCAGCCGCTTCTCGCGCGACTCGTCAGTTGTCCCCCACAAATCCAGCCGCCGATCCTCGCGGCAGTAGGGCGCCAGAACAAAGACCCTTTGCCCGCGCTCATCGACCCAGGCGCCGTCCTGGACTCGCGGCAAGTTCCCCTTCCCGCGCAGGTTCTCCGAAAGCTCGGCATAAGCGGGCCACTCAACCTCGGGCTGGGCAATGTCTTGTTGATCCCGCCGCCGCAACCACTCGGGAAGCGCCCGGAAGCGAACAAACTCGATGTGGTTGTAGCCGATGGGGCGATCAACTTGTCCGCGGTTTTGCAGGGCAAGCCCCCGCACCACGTCGCCAACCTTCAGTTCGGTCCAGTAGCTCAAGGGAACCAGGACGGTTTGCCACGATTCGGGATCCTCGTCTAATCCTCGTCCTCGGTCAACTCGGTTGCTGCGAAGGGCCTGGAAATCAATTTCCGGGCCTTCAGGGCGCAATTGGATTTCGGCCGAGCCGGGATTCCCGTATTGGTCGTAGCCGGCGGTCATTTGGAAACGCAGGAATCCCTTCGCAAGCCACTCCTCGTCGAGGGTTAACCCACGGTTTTCCTGGTCCGCGCTGACTCGGACGCCCGCCCAGGGCTTTGCCTCGAAATCGCCGTTGAGCCAGAGGAACTTCCCATGGCCGCCGGCTTCCGTCCGCTCTTCCTCAACCATCGACCAAGCGGCCACACGATATCCCGGCGCCACACCGTCACCATACAGGATAACCCGTTCGGCGACATCCTCGGCTCGCGCCAGCCCGGCGAAGCAGACAACAACAGATACAAACACACCAATGCTTTTCATGCTTTGTCTCCCTGATTTCATCTCCACTCCCAAAATCCTCAACAATTCGTCGGCTCCACCATCACATGAGTTACATTACCGAGGCGTTTCACCCGTGATTTCCCATTATCCAAAATTCGGCGGTTGAGCGTGGATGTATGACAGCGACGCTCGAGTCGAAAGGATTTGCGAAGAAACATAGAAGCGCCCTTAGGCGCGTCGAGGCTTTTTCACGTATCAAGGCGGGTCAATGGCCGCCGTCAGACGCCGCGCGTCAGCGGCCGTCTTCAAGATGATACCCCGCTTGGCTGCGCCGCGGAGCTGTATTTCGTTACTATACCTACGCCGAACGCGACCTTTGGCGACATCCCGCGAAGCTTTGGTTTTCTCGTGGTTGTATTGTACATATGTGGCTCTTCTTCCCCTGACTGACGCGAACGGATGCGCCGCAAATCGCGCGATCCATTGCGCCTCGTCAATCGCCCCCGGCATAGATGTGCATAACCCAGTCCTTACGGGGACCCCGCGTGGGAAAGGAAAACGCGACGGCGCCCCAGATCCAGTTCGACCCGGCCGCCCCCTGTCAAGTTGACGCGAACAAAAGGCCACTCGCCGGACAAACCCCGGGGCCGGCGAGTGGCCATGGCAAATGCGCGCCGCTTTGGATGCTGTTACTGCGCCACCAGCACCCAATCGTCCGTGGACGGCGGCTGGAACAAGCCGTTCTCATTGGGTTCGGCGTCTTGGCGTTCGGCCGTGCGGGGATCGAGCCATTGCGTCTCCAGGCCGTCTTGGAGCTGGTCCATGTCCACGTCGAGGAGCGCGCCATGGGTCACAAAGACCGCCGCCTGGTCCCGGTCCAGCGTTCGCGCCGCCCCCACGGATACGTGCTCATCGGCGCTTAGGTCCAAGCCCGGAAGCCCGTTGCTGTTGGTCTCCGTGGTACGCAACCGCATTTGATAGGCGCGTTCCTCGTGCCCCAAGGTGAAGTTGCGGCTGCCATGGTCTTGGGACAAGGTCACGATGCGGGCTGGCCCCTCTTGCACCGCCTCGGACGGGGTGATCCAGGCTTCCACCGTAATGGCGTTGCTGTCCTGCATCGCGGCCGTGAGCCGTTCCGCGGGTCCTTCCGTGGCGATAAGGACCGAGTCCGTGAGTTCAAGCCCGTCATCCTGCCACGATACGGCGCCCGTGTCCTCGATGTGCAGATCGAGGGCGGGTTCCTGGCCGGACACGTCGTGGACTACGGCGCCATCGCCTTCGTCAAAGGCGTACCGCGCCTGGAGACCGTCCACGTGTTCCGGCGCGCCGCTGGCATGATGGTCCGAAATCTCGGACGCGTCCAACGCCCGGTTGTAGAGCGCCACGCCATGATAGGCGCCGAGCCAGCCGCGCTCACCCACGAATTCATCGCCCAGCGCCAAGCGCAAGGCGGAATCCCAAGGCGAAAAATCGCCGCCGATTTCACCGGACTCCACTTCCTCCCCGTCAATGTAGAGGCGCGCTTGGCCGTCCGCGTCCCGCGTGTAAGCGACGTGCGTTTTCTCCGTACGCACCGCTTGGGGCGAGTCCGTGACCAATTCGACAAAGTCAAGGCCGGGCTCGATATTGGGCCAGCCCATTTCGCCCATCAGCTCCCGCATGCTGCTGATATGGTCCTGGGCCAACGGGCTAAGCCCGATGCCGGAGAGCCCTTCCTCGAACTCGTAGCGCCGTTCGGGATCCTCAACGGGATGGGGCCGGTGGAAGCGCGAGGAGGCCGCGCCGCCAAGGATGTTGCGCCAGAACCGCCGCACCGATTCCGCGGATCCCCCCGAGAAGGTGTAGATCTTGGTGTTGTTGATGGGCCGGGGGTGAGCCTCGGTCAAGGCGCGCCCTTCTTGAAGGCGGTTCCAATGGGTTTGCCCTTGATTGGCGTTGTTTTGCGAGATCTCCAGGAAAGTGTAGCGGTCCGGATGGTTAATCAGGTGTTGGTTATCCGAGCTGGCGAAGTTGCCGCTGCGGCGCATGTCGGCGGTTTCGATCGGTTTGCCCGCCTCCTCGGCCCGGCCGCGGATGTGTTGAACCCAGAAGTCGCTCCACTCCAGTGTTTCGCCGCTCTCGTTGTGCATGCAGTAGAGGACGTGATCATACTCGAACGTAATCGAGAGGATCTTGTCCACGAACGCCTTCTGGTACTCGAGCACCAGCGGTAGATCGTCCAGCTCTGGGATGCTGCGAAAGAACGGGTGGTCGCTGGGCGCGCCCGTGGGCGGCTCGTCATAGGCGGTGGGCAGCCCGCTCTCCTCCGCGGTGTAGGTCACGTTGTTTTCCGGATTGAACGCCTGGTAGGACCATCCCCCTTGGCTTTGGTGGTCCTCGAAGTAGTCCCAGGGATCCCAAATCTCAATTTGGACGATAATGTCGCGCTCTTCGGTAAGCTGAAGAAAGCGGTCCAACCGCTCCCAATACTCGTCGTTCCACTCGTCCAGGTCGTAGAGGCCGTCTTCGTTTTGCGCGAACGCCCGTACGTTACCCTCGTTGCGGCTGCACATGGTGTTGCGCAAGTAATTGCCGCCCACCGAAACCAGGGTATCCAAATGCTCCTCGAGGTACGTTGGGTGGTTAAACAGATTGTCCTGCCAACTCCCGCCCAGCAAAAGCACCGGCTCGCCCTTGTACTGCCAGTAGTACGGGTTTTCCTCCCAAGGCCGGATGCGGTCCTCGTCATCGGCCTGCGCCGTAGGAGCCGTAAGGGCCGCGCCGATCAGCAGCGCCGCCATTGCGGCCCAAGCCACGCGGCCGCCCGTTTTTGGGGTAACGTTCTGTCGTGAAGATTGGTAGCGCATATCTTTTTCCTTTCTGTGTTGTTGTGCGTTGTTGGGGATACTCCCCCCTCCTTTTTTTCCAGAGCTGGCGCCCACGGCAGCGCCAACCCGCCTGTGAGGCGGACAGACCACCCTCAAGAATATCCGAACCGCCTCATTTCTTTCACCCGCATCAATTGTGCTCGATACGGGGCAACTCGCCGCTCCAGTCCACCTC
>JBKHFO010000221.1:0-6045 GCA_046540175.1 Candidatus Hydrogenedentota bacterium | reverse complement strand
CGGTTCATGTCGTAGAGAGCGAGATGACACACGCCGCCATGGCTGGAGAGGCTGCTTGGAGTCTTAGCGGGAAGAGGTGAGGCGCACAGCTATGGTTTCTAAGCTCTAGTATTCGCTCCATTCTAAAATCATGGGTAGAACGGCTTGCGCCAGTGGGCCGGGTCCGCTTGGAGGTGGCATGGCCTTCTAGGCCATGAATCACGGGCTGGAAGCCCGTGCCCGCTCGCGGCCAAGACAAACTGAATCAATGCTATCCCCAATTTTAGAATGGAACGAGTGCTAGTACTCTTTCTATTCGATAATTGGGGATCATGTGGGCTGAAACGGAGGATCGATACACCTCTGAACCTTTCTGTGAGTCCAATTGGACCACATGAGAGTTCCTGACAATCACCATCCCGCGCACCTCACCGTCATCCCCGCGCAAGCGGGGATCCAAATCCCGAGAGCAGCACACGCCCCGTGGATCCCCGCTTTCGGGGATTTCCAAAAACTCGCTCATCCCGAAAAACACGGACGATAAACCCCCATTTTGAGGCCTCCCTCTCTGCCAACAGAGTTGAGACAGTTCCTTGCCGTAAATTGGTGTAGAGGGCGAGGAGCGATGGACCATGAAGAAATCGACGGACAGAGATGATGTGGTAGCGCGCCAGGAAGGCCGGGGTTTGGTTTCGGGCAAAGGCGGTGGGGAGTCCCACGCGTTGTCTGATGCCGGCGGGATTCCGGACCCGGAGGTGGAGCCGCGCGCGGCGCGGCGGCGTTTTTCGGCGGCGTACAAGGCGCGCATCGTGGAGGAAGCGGATGGGTGCGGCGAGCGGGGCGCGGTGGGCGCGTTGCTTCGGCGGGAGGGGTTGTACTCCTCACAGTTGACGGCGTGGCGCAAACAGTACCGGGCAGCGGGGCTTGATGGACTTCGCGATGACAAGCGGGGCCGCCGCGCCCCGCCGGATGTAGTCGCAGAACTGGGCGAGGTCCGCCATGTAGGCGCGCAGCGTGTGGGTGGACAACTCGCGTTCGGAGCGCAGATGCTCCTCGAACTGCGCCGCGGCTCTATCCACGCCAGGTTCTGCTTGCCGCGCATCAGTGCTCATTGTCTAACCCGCCTCATGAATCCTACTTGCTGTGGCGTTTTTTTTCTGCTCGATGTGGTCCCCCGAATCCAGGCTACGTCTTGATTCGGACTTCCGGGCTGTGCTAAGGTTCTGTCAGTGACGCAGGTGCTCCAGCCCAGGCTAGAGTGAAAAGGGAAGGCCGTGCAATTCGGCCGTGGACGCGCCGCTGTGACTGGTGACGAGCGTTGTGTATTGCCACTGCCGCGGGGTACTTAGCAAAACGGCCCGGGTGGGAAGGCGCAACGTTAGGATGACCCAGAAGCCAGAAGACCTGCCTGCGCAAAGAAACACCCATGTGCTGCTTTCGCGATACAAGGCGGCTGGGGACGTACTTGATCATACAAGCATCAATACAGCCCCGGTTCGCAGAGTTCGCGGCCGGGGTTTTCTTTTTGCTAAGGGGTTGGCTGCTGAACTATGAAAGGACACACCTAAACGATCCACACTGCTGCCGGTTTCCGGCGGCTTTATGAAGAATATAGGATGGAGGCGCCGGCGCTGAACCCGCCGACGCCCCGGCACGAGAAACTTGGCCCCGCTTCTCGAAGCCACCGGCATTATACCGAAGGCCTTGCCTTTGTGACAATGCTTCGGTAAACGCCTCCCTTGTGTGCGGCGAACTGGCGTCTATCGGCCGGTGTCGTCTCGCCGTGTCTGGCGCCTCCTCCGTAACCCCACGCTGGTTTTCGCTGTGTGGATACAAGGAGGACCCGCCACCCCTACCATTCGACTTGCTCCCTGTGGTTCCTGACAAGAATGCTGTCCAAACCTCTTTGGAGTCAGGTTTGGGAACCAAAACGCGGAAATCCAACACAAGGAAGGACATTCCAATGAGAAGAGTAGTGCTGACCGCTGCGCTGATGGTAATCGGTTCAGCCGCAGCGGCATTGAACATCGACGATATCGAGTTTTGGGCTGGCGAAGGAAACAACCGGTCGGCTCTTGTTATCGACTGGCATGACGGCCAAACTCCCGAAGCCTTGGCTTGGGGCTACCGCTGGGATGGCGAAGCGACGGGCCAGGATCTCCTCTCGAGCTTGGTTAGTGCTGACCCCAGATTGTACCTTGTTACCACTTTCGGTGGCCGAGCTGTGGCAGGTCTCGGCTATGACACGGTGGGCGGAGATTTTGCGGTGGATCCTCCCATCGAATTCACGGACGGAACCTCGGATATCTTCTTCGTAGATGACCACCGTTCGGCCGTTGAGCCTGGGGACCGTTACCAGGAGGGCTGGTCGTCGGGGTACTGGAGTTACTGGCTCGCGAGCGGAGACACGCCAACCTGGTCATCCAGCGGCGTAGGCTTCGCGGACCGTACGCTCGCCCCTAACAGCTGGGATGGCTGGTCGTTCAGCGATACCGTCGATTTCCAGAACCCTCCTCCACCGCCTAGAGAAGCTTCCGCTGCCGTAGTACCGGAACCAGCGACATCTGTCCTGTTGGCATTAGGGCTCGCTGGGCTCGCCGGAAGCCGCTTACGCCGTCCGCGGCGCACCTAGAATACCTTCACAGGCCCTCATAGCTGGGCCATCCATAATCACGCCGAAGATTCCATTGAGACATTAAGAAAGGACCTAGAGATGAAGATGACTATAACAGCGCTGACGGCCACGATCCTTATCGCCGCGGCGTGGTGCCATGGCGCCAACGCACTGCCCATCGGTCCCTACTCGGGCATTTCGGAAACCGATCACCCTATAGACCCCGCCATTCACTGGACGGATTCCCGAATCGCCGGCTGGGCGACCGGTTACGACGAGTACTACCGCTCGGACGGACAAACCGGCTGGAGCGATCCCTCGAGCGCCTTTGGCGCGCCGGGAGGCAGCGGCGACATAGTCTCCTTGGGTGACCTTAGCGAAGGTGATATCACGGCGGGTATGTCTCCGGGATACATCACAATGACCTTTGATACGCCAATTACCAACCGTTTGGGCCATGACTTTGCTGTCTTTGAGAATGGATTTCCGTTCGGCCCTGGCCTTTTTGCTGAACTGGCCTATGTCGAAGTATCCACCGATGGGGAGCATTTCGCGCGATTTCCCAGCTTCTTCGACGCGGCGGATGAACCAATCGGGGCCTTTGCAGGCCTGGATGTAACCGAGATCTACAACTTGGCGGGGAAACATCAGAATGGCTACGGAACGCCCTTCGACTTAGCTCAACTCACGTCTTCCGAGCTGGTTCAACGTGGAAGGGTTAGCTTGGACGAAATCAACTACGTCCGAATAGTAGACATCCCGGGCTCCGGTGATTGGGCCGATAGCGATGGCAACTCAATCTTTGATAATTGGCCGACCACGGGCTCAGGCGGACTCGATCTCAACGCTGTCGGCGCGATGAACGTTGTTCCCGAGCCAGGAACCATCATCCTACTGGGCGCTGGCCTGGGAGGCTTATTCGTACGGAGGCTTCGCAACCGCCACTCAGCCTGATGTCCCCTGCCCATTTTTGGGGGTTGACAAAGTGCGCCTGATCGTCACGGGCGCCACCAAGTACATAATGCGGTTCCCGAGTAAGCCTATCAGCTCATGCCGCCTACGCGCCCCGCTAATATGCCGCCGTTCCCCGGCGTCCGCCCTGGAGCCGGGGGGCGGCGGCATGAATGCCGCGCTAGCGTGCTCTCTGTACAGTGTGAGATGTCGGGCGGCTTGGTATTCGCGCGATTACTCGTGGCGTTTCTTCTGCTCAATGTGCTCCAGCCGCCCGCGGCTGGCGAGGGCCGTCAACGCGCGGAATGTGCGCGGGAAATGGCGCGCCGCGGCGGTGAGGAGCTTACCGTGGCCCGTGATGGTTGCCTCCGGGCGCCGCAACGCATAGAGGCCCGCCAACACGTCCTGGACGCCGCCCCTACGTCCAACACCCCGAGCGCTTCGCAGCCAAGACGCCCCAAGCGCCCTCGCTGCCCGAAGCCGTGTGGATCAACCCGCCCAAATCCGGCGGCGAAAAGGAGCGCGACAAAACGTGACGCCACACCACAAACCATGCTACGCCAATCCCGCCGGGTCAAACGGAGGCCGGCCCTGCTGGAGAGCAACCTCAAACGTCAACAGGCGCTTTCCCAAGCGCCCAGAGGCGGGCCAAGGGATAGCCCGGCGAGGCTTATCGAGACGATGCCTCAAGGAGCGGGGCGCGACACCATACGCATGCCCCGCTCCCCACCAAAAACTCATCGGATTGATAGACCTCCCATGCCTCAAAAAACTCCCGCCCGAAGGGCGGAACAAATCCAAACGGGAGCCCGGAAATGCTCTCTAATTGTTCACACGGACTGTCTCAAAATCGTTGTCAGACTCCGCCTTTTGGGGCCTTTTTGTGAGGCAAACTAACTCGTGCCGGAGTTTTTGGAGCATCCCTTTCGCGGGGATGACAAGGGGCGGGCGGGATTACCCACAATTTTAGAATAGAACAACTACTAGCGGGGTGACATCTCTCGCATGACGAATGGGCCGGCCGCGAGTAACGGGATTGGCGGTCAGGGGGCGGCGTCGTTGTTCTCTTCGCCTGGAGGGGGGATGTCTAACATAGGGAGTCCGCTGGGGTAGGTGCGGAAAGCGGATTTGTCGATGGCTTCGCGGAGTTTGGTGTTGACGGTCGAGATGCGTTCAACCGCTTCGCTTATGCTGTCAAGAGCGGCGCGAACTTCCCCGGGCAGGCCGTGTTCGGTGGCGATAAGCTCAACCGACCCCAATATGGTTTGGAGCGGGTTGTTCACCTCGTGGTTGAAAGACACGGCCATCGCCACAGCCGTGCGCAAATGTTCGTTGTGTAACCGTTCGCTTTGGGCGCGGGCCACTTCCAGGGCTACCGAGGCCACGTTGGCCATGTCCGATAGAAGGCTCTCGTCGTGTTCGGAGAATGCGCCTTGCTTGCGGTCAAACACGGCGAGGATTCCCACCACTTCGCCCCGAATACGCAACGGCGCCCCGGCGGCGTTGTGCACCGTGTGAAACACATTGCTCATGGGTTCGGGGAGATCCCCCGCCTGATTGGCGCAAAGAGGCCCCGGCGCATTGAGGATATGCTCAAACAAGGTCCGGAACGGCGGGGCCTCGGGAGAGACGCCGTCCTCCTCGGCGAAGCCGTGCATGGCGCGGCATTTGAGGGCCTCGCCAGCTGTTTCCCGGACGCATACCACGCTTCGCTTACAAGACAACACATGGGCCATCCAAATCGCCAAACGATGGAGCATTTCTTCCTGCTCTTGCTGGCTGATAAGGTCGGTCAACACCTTTTGGGTTGCGTTAATCTCGGAGGCGCGCCGTTCGGCGCTGTGTTGGGCCTCGCGTTCGGCCGTCAAGTTTACGCCCACCCAGACCCCGAGGCTGCCCTCCTCCACGGGAAACACGTTGTACTGGACGATTTGGGGAAGGCCTTGGGCGTTGGTGAGGGTCACCTCCTGTTTTTCTACCGTCTGGCCTTTGCGGATTTTCGCCACCCACTCCGCGGGGGAGCCCGCGCGTTCTTCCGAGGGGAAGAAGCACTCCAGGATGGGTTTGCCCAAGACGTCGCTCGCGGACCAGCCAGTAAGCTGCTGCAGGGCTTGGTTCCATAACCACACCCGGCCTTCGAGGTCGAATCCCATCATCGGCACGGGGGCGCGCGTGGCGAGGTGGCGGAAACGTTGGTCGGCCCGTTCCCGCCGCTGGCGTTCCAAGGCGCCATGCAGGCAGGTCCCGAGATGGTAGGCGACCGTCATGAAGAAGTCTTTGTCATCTTCATCAAGCGGCCGGCTTCCGCTCTTGTTGTTCACATTGAGGACGCCGAGCACCTTGCCGCCGTAAAGAATGGGCGCGCTCAAGGCCGTGTCCGTCGTGTAGCGGTTGGCTTGGCCTGGCGCGGTGAAGCGCTTATCCTGGCTGAGATTGCGCACCAAGATGGGTTTGCCTTCACGGGCGGCGTGACGGCTGATGGCGTCTGCATCCGGGGCTGC
>JBKHFO010000220.1:0-6058 GCA_046540175.1 Candidatus Hydrogenedentota bacterium | reverse complement strand
GCTGGACGGTACGGTGGTGGAAACCATCAACGATGCGTATTACAAGCATCCGTGCTGCAACTACCGGCGGGCGCATGGCGGGCTAACCCAAGGAGCTAAGGCGGTGAACTCAGTCCGCCGGGTTTGCGCCGCCAGGGGTCAGCGTGTCCGCCAGCTCCGGGGCGCCGGTGACTACGCCTTGTCACGAAACTCCAAGGCCCTTGTTGCACTTGCTAACGAGCCGCCGAGCGTTTCGGACTGGAACCCCGATTGGAGGGTCCGCCGTAGGTTTGAGGCGAGCCGGAGCTTGAAGTCCCGCGGGTGGATCGCGACGCGGACCGGGCGTCTGAGCACTCTGCACAAGGCGAAGTTCACGCCATTCAATGCGCGCAGGGCCATCACACGGGTCCTGGTATCCGCCTCATAGCCCACGAGCGGCAACCGCCAGCAGCGGGCGCTCCGCGCGTCATACAGCCCCGTCAACGTCTCATACCACCGGTATGGGAGGTTGCGGAGGGCCTGGCGCGATATTGGCCCCAAGGCCCAGGCGGGCGGCACGTAAAGCGTAGGGGGTTGGAAGCCGTTGGCCTCGAACCACCGGTAGCTCTGCTCGATCAGCGCAGCAATAGCGGGCTCGGTAAGGTCCAGATGTTCCGCGGCGCGCCGTGAGATTACGGCCGAGTAGAGCCGGTGCCTCCACCCCGTCACGTTTTCGGCCTTGTGGGTCCAGCCGTGTCCTGCCAGCACATACCCTTTCGCCGCCAACCGATGAAGTTCCGCAATGTCCGCCTCGGCCCATTGCCTGCCGGAAGTCACCAGCAACATCACGGACCCGAGGTTGTACTCCTCCAATTCCTCGACAATCTCGCGCACATAGCCAAGCGTGGAGGGCATGACGTCGTGGATTGAGATATATGCGGACAATCTGCCCATGCTCATTTGGCCGCCTCGTTTCGCGGCTGTGAACGCAGTGGGACTCCCGAAGCACGCCTGACCTCCTCGAAGATATCCAACCATTGGTCAATCGTGCTGGCGTGAAAGCGTTCGGCGCGTTGTCGGGCCAATTTCGCCTTCTGTGCGCGTTCGGCCCACGTCCATTGCGATAGGCGGGTCAGCGCAGCACTCAAGCTCTCCCCGTCGCCCATGACCTCGACGCCGTCCGCCAGGCGGGGCCAATCGCGTATGCCGCAGTTCGGAGACACCAGGACCATGCGCTGGCGGCACATGGCCTCGATGGCCACGGTGCCAAAGGACTCGACGCGTGAGGGCACGACAAGGATCTCGCACTCATCTAGCGTGTCGAGCAGGGTAGCCCGGTCAAGCCAGCCCCGGTAATCCAGATTGGGCAAAGCTGCCGCAGCCTCCTGGACTGTCCCGCGAAGGGGGCCATCGCCTGCAATCACGAAGCGCGTCTCGGGCATATCCTGGGCCGCCTCGATGACCGCCTCGAGGTTCTTCTCGGGCGCGAGCCGCCCCACGAAGAGGACAGTAGCCAACGGCCCGCGGGGGTACGGCGCGGGGGCTTGGAGCAACCGGGGCTCAAGGGGCGTGCCTACGAGGCGCACGTTGCGGGCCCCCAGCTCGACGGCGGAGTCGCGCACGGGACCGCTGTTCGTGACCACCATATGCGCGAGCCGGAAAAAAAGCCGGTCCAGCATGCGCAGATACCATGCCGCCACTTTGCCAAAAATGTTGGCCCAGTACACGCCCGCGAGCTTGTCAAACTGCGTGTGATACCCCACGCAGCAGCGCGCTCTAAAGGCCTTTGCGAGGATCAGGCCGAGAATCCCGTAAGGCCCGGGTGTAGCGAGAACCACGACATTCGGCCGGACGTTGCGCATGGTGCGAATCGCTTTGAGGATACCGGGCAGGCACAGCTTCTGAGTGGGATCGCCCGGCAGCGGGATCGAGAGCCCTTGCCGTTTTCCTCCTTCTGTCAGCCCCGGACACACCAGCTCTGCCGCGCCCACGCGCTCACGAATATGCCCGAGCAGGTCGCAATAGTAGGCCCCGACCCCGTTCCGATGCTTGAATGCATCCGAAAACACGAGGAGCCGGACGCCGGCGCCGCGCGACCCAGACTCAGAGGGCGCCGGGCGATCCCGCGATTCCAGCTCCTGAAGGGGTTCGGTCGCGAGGGTCCTGCCCATTGGCATATAGTTCCGAAAACTCATGTTTGATGCCCTCCTTGTCAAGGCCACAGCCTTCCATGGAATAGGTGTGTTTACTTCGGAACGCCCGGGATTGCTCCGCTTCTTCGTTCAGGCGTGTGGCGAACTCGGCGCTCATGTCGAAGCCAAACGCTTGATATAGGGCTCCCACTTCCCGTTCCAAATGGGTCTTCAAATCGGCTGTGTCCACCAAGTAGGCGCGATCCCGGGGAAGTACTTGCAGCGTGTCGCGCTGGCAAGCGTAATAATGGCGCATCAAATCGACCCAACGGTCCCGAAACGCCATGGTCTGAGTGTCATTACCGAAAAACCGCCATCCTGCCTTCATCGCGCTGATCTGCGACGGCACTGCCGAGCTGGGCTCGCGTGTGCATGCCACGATCCGGCAATCAGGAAAGGTCTCCAAAAGCGAGCCCAATAGCGGCGTGAAGGAGACGTTCTTGGAGAGGAGCGTGCGATCCGTTCCGTGGGCATACATGTGCCGCTGCAACATCGCCTTGTAAAACGCCATTAGGCGGCGCCTGCGCTCTGGGGCAATGCGCTCATCGAAGTAGGCTAGGCCGGTGATCTCCCGGTCATGGGGAAACGCCACCACGAGAATGAAACAGCCCAGCACCGGCAGTAGCAGCAGGAAGTCCTCTTCAGGCTCATCGAGCGCCAGTTTGTGGACCGATTCCAACCCCCTCGTACCGAGGGCTGCAATTCCGTTGACAAGCCGGGACATTGGGCGCCCTAGCGCTCGATCCAACCGCGCAACGCCCCAAATCACCTTGCGTTCGACAATAGCCGGCGCGAGCACAAGCTCCCACAGCGTGAACCACGTGTACCGGTTCTTATCTTGCGCCAGCACGCGGTGCAAAAGCGTCGTGCCACTGCGTGGAATGCCAGTGATGAAGAGTGGAGTGCGCACCTCCACGCGGCGAAAGCCGGGATATAGGATTTCATCGAGCCAAAACGCCACCCAATGGAGACCCTCGAGCATAGCAAAGGCAGGGAGGAACACGGCCATCACCGTGATGCGCCGCGGACTCGGACGAGGCCGGGAGCCCTCTCTGCTAAAGAAGACACGCCACGCCAACCGCGCATACAACACAGCCGTCTCACGAAATAGGCCCTTGGGTATGCTCGACTCGCGTGCCATGGTCTTTCCTCGCGCACTCATTGGGGAGCGCCCTCAAACCGGGCCGGCGGTACGGTTTGAAGCCAGTCCGCGTGCCCCTGTTCGGTAGCGGCTCGCTTCTCGGAATCGGAATCCTGCTTCTTTGGCGTGGCGGACACCACCCATGCTCTCACGCACCAACCCCGACAGCCAAGGACAGTGCGATGAACAACAGCCAGCTTGGAGGTTGATGCAGCAAGAATTGTATCAAGCCGTAGCCGGTGAATACGAACACCAGCATGCCGGGCAATGCGGCGATCACAGTACCGAGGACAAATGGCCGGAGGTTGGATGGGCGCGTCCTTTTCTACCAGGCCTTGAAAAGCGGTGGAAAGCACATCCAAATTCTTCTCCGTGGAGATGCGTCCCACATACAAAAACGGATGCATTCACGTCCGATACCCCACTCCTTCTCCAGAACGCCGTTCTTTTTCACCGGCGAAAATCGAATCCCCATCGCATCCCCTCGGATAAACTCGAATCTTTCCGGGATCGATGCCGCGGTCCGACAAGTCCTTGGCGGCTGCATGGGAGGGGGCATAAACTGGGTCCATTTGGTCGTAAAACCACACCATAAACCGCCACAACGCCTCTTCCATGTAAGCATCTTCGGTAAGGGTCTTCCCGTATTCCGGGATGGCGGTGTGGTAGGTTCCCGAAATGGGGAGTTGCAGTATGCGAGCAATCCCGAGAGCCGCCAAACCGACCGGCCCCGGCGTGGCGGCATGAAGGTGGGTATAGCCCTTTTCGAAGCAATGCCGCAGCATGGTCAAGAACGGCGGCGCGGGCAATTGCAGTTCTTCGTATTCAGGCAATATCAGAGAACCCACTGGTTCAAAGCGCCAAACGCCGGGCTGCAGCGCCTTTTCATCTCCGGCTTCGCAACAGATGATGTCGTAATCTTGACCGAACTCGCGCGCCACAATGAGCTTTTGTTGGAGCGTCATCGCGACGCCATTGACCTCGTCGAACGTGTCGGCGAAATGCGCAATACGCGGTTCGCGGGGGATGGGCTCCGCGCCGGCGAGCTGTGCAAAGTGTGCGGCGTTCTGTTCGCTCCAAGTGCGCTGACGCTGGTGAAGCGAATACGAGATAAGGTACGGCGCCAACATGGTGTATAGCGCGCCTGCTGTGCCAATGGAATGAAACACATCGACGAGGCCGCCTTTGCGTGCGCGTTCAAGGATATGGGCGCCGAGTTTTACGAGAACCTTGCTCGACAATGCGGTTACAAAATCGAACCAGCACCTATCGAGGTCGGCCTCTTGGCTATATCCTTTGCGCACGATTTGCATCAGGGCGGGGTCGTGCAAGATATGGCGCTCTGCTTCGAGCCGCGCGAATTGAACCGCCGAGTGGTTTGAGAAATCCCGTTGTTTTGCAGCCCGGCGGCGTCCGTAGAGTACATGGAGCCAACTAGCGAGTATATGGAGCCTACTCGGTTGTTTTACAGAAGCCGCGGGCTCGGTTTGAAGGGTTTGGTCCAGGAATTTCAGGAGTACGTCGTGATTGGTGTGTCGTTCCAGGTCGAATTTGGTTTTGTAGAACTGATAGGCCGTGCTGTAGATATTCCGGGCGAAGCGGGCCGGGCTGGCGGGGGTGGTTTCCACCCGGGCGGACCCTTCCTCGACCCCTTTCCAAAACGCGTCTAAGTCTTCGGCCCCCGCCACTTCCGTATATGTGCTCGCTAAATGCAGAAAGCTATGATCGTCCGATCCGCCCGTCAAGTTCTTTATGTGCGGATCGGGAAAGCGGGGCTCAATGCCATGTTTCTCGGCCAACCGCTCTATGGCTTCCGGCGTGAGTGTTTGCAACAGCCGCCGGATATTGGCGTTCATTTCAGGGGCCATCTCGCCGTTTATCTCCCAGTTTTTGAAGAGAAGCGTTAGCTTTTCCACGTGGTCCAAGGAGAGGCGATCCTTTACCCAGAAAAGAGGGTGGGCGCATACCCGGGGAAGCGCGTGCTGATCCAGGCAGCTGACGAAATCGTGAATATTTTCCCGCGCCTTGTCCAATTCGCTGTGCTGGGCTTCGGTTTGCCCATAGACCAACACATGTACTTTGCCGCGCTCCTCGGGAAAATAGGTTGTATATTCGCACCCCATGAAAGCGTTTGGAAGGTGGGCGATCTCCAACGCGCCATCAATTACGTTATGATCCGTTATGGTGACGCGGTCCATCCCTTTCCGCAAAGCGGCGTGATAGAGGTCTTGGGGTTCGGTAAAGCTCTCCGGACAACCAATCTGCTGCATGATCCAAAGATTCGGATGCTTGGACCATTTGGAGTGGCAGTGAAGATCAATGCGCATTGGACGATTTTCCCTTTGCTGTGGCCACAAACTTGTACGCCACTTAGGCTACAGGGGAGGCGCGGTGTTTTCAAATGGGCTGTATTGGCTTATGAACGTATCCCCTTGTGTTGGCTCGGTTAGGCCGCGTTTCCATGACGCCGTCGGTGAACTTGAAGCCCTCGATGACGTTGGGGACAATCCGGCAGCCGCTTAATCTTCGCCAGTGTCTTTCGGCTTCGGTAGCGAGCTTGAAGACCATGGTCAAGCTCGCCGGACGGGCCTTGGGCGGAAACCATCAACGATGCGTATTACAAGCATCCGTGCTGGGGCTACCGGCGCGCCGTCCTTCAGTTGAGGCAGGGCAGCGTCTCTACAGTACAAGAAATGATGCAAACGTGTCCAACGCCCTCAATCGCCGGGTAAGAGATTCGTTGTGCCATAGTGCGGCCTTTTAGACA
>JBKHFO010000219.1:0-6102 GCA_046540175.1 Candidatus Hydrogenedentota bacterium | reverse complement strand
GCGCGATGGCGCAAAGGATGGCATAATTCCTTCAGTAGGGATTGGCGCGATAAACGGAAGCAACCCAGGGCGGCGCGGGGCCGCCGGCAGGGGTAAGGAGCGCGAAGTTGATGTGTAGACCAAAGAGCCGAGCGTACGCGCTGTCAGCAATCCTAGGCGGGACCATGCTCCTCGCCGGCGTCCTCGCCGCAACGCCCGCCCACGCCCAGGATACCCGCACCTTCGTGGTGGGCAGTGAGGACCAATTCGAGGCGTTCGAGGCCGATGTGTTCGAGACCGTCGAGACGCTGGACCAGGATTTGGTGGATCGCGCCATCGTGGAGCAAGTGCGCGAGATTTGGGTCCTGCCCGGCACATACGAAGCCAACCTGGACATCCCGCACGACGCCGTCCTCACCCTGCGCGGGGTGCATAGCGCGCCGGAAGAGCCGCAAAACGACAACGGTAACGGCGAAGACGAGGAAGACGAACCGCTAGACCTCGAGGAGTTTGGGCCGCAAGATGTCATTATCAGGGGCGGCGACAGCCGCGCTGTTATCACGATCGTCGAGCGCACGATTGATGAGGTGATCGATGAATTTGACGAGGACGATGATGACGAGGACAACGGCGCCGAGAACGGCGAGGGCCTCACCCTGGCCGCCGCCAACCGGTTCCAGCCTGAACTCGGCGACATCGAAATCGAGGGCGTAACCCTCACCGGCGGAACGTACGGCGTGGAAGTGGAGAGCAACATCGAGTTCGACGGCGTCATCAGCCGCAGCTACATCCGGGAGAACACGGAAGGCGGCATCTGGGTGAAGGGAGACTCGGCGCCGCTCATCGTGAACACCGCCAGCACCGACAATGGCGGCCACGGCATTGTGGTGGGGGTGGAGGACGGGTTCAGCGAGGCCTTCGCCGGCGTGCTTCATTGTTCGGTCATCGAAAACGAAGAGAGTGGCGTGTACGTGCATCCCGGCAGCAACGCCCGCGTCCGCAACACGCTCGTGTTCGACAACAGCGAGGCCGGTCTCGAATGGGCCGAGAACCCGTTCATCGAACCCTCGGAAGGCCCCGTGGAAGGCGGTACCGAGGTCGAGGTTCGCGGGAGTAACTTCGAGGGAGATGCCGAGGTCTATTTTGGCCCGCCGGAGCGGGACGACACGGAGATGGTAGGCGCGAGCGTCGACGGCGGCGTTATCACCGGCGACACGCCTGAGGCCTACACCGGGCAACCCGGCGCGGTGGACGTGTACATTGAGCGGGGCGACGGCTCCCGCACGGTGGTGGAGGGCGCGTTTACGTATTTCGCTGACAAGGCCCCCACCATCTCGGCCGTGCGCCCGGCGCAGGGGCCGATGGAAGGCGGCAACTGGGTGCTGGTCCATGGCGCCGATTTCAACGAGGACGTTGAGGTCCGGTTCTTGGAGGAGGAGGATGCTGCTTGGAGAACAAGCGAACCCGCGGATCGCATGGTCCGCATCTCGTCGAGCCTGCTCCGCGTCCGCGTGCCCGAGTTGTCCAATAACTTTGAAGAAGACGATAGCGTTGTACAGTATGTCCAGGCGCGGAACGAGGATTTGAACCAGCGCAGCAACACCGTGCCGTACCGGTATGTGGACTCCCCCGATTGTCCGAACCCGGTTATCACCCAGGTCTGGCCGAGGTCCATTGACAACCTTGGCGGAACGGAAGAGACGGACGAGGACGACGACGAAATCACGGTGACGGACGACAAGATGCGCATCGCGGGCTACGGCATCGAAGAAGGCGCCACGGTGCGGATCGGCGGCGTGCCGGTCCCCTACGAAGAGCGGGAGACGCGCGGCGACGCGGTGTTCCTGCTCGGCGTTGAGATTCCCCCGGCGCCACGGGGCGCGGCCGGGCCGGTGGACGTGAAAGTGACGAACCCTTGCGGGTTGTCCGACGTGTTGCCGGACGGCTTCACCTACTTCAGCGCGGGCGAGCTTACGGCGGATGAATTCGGCTGGCGGCCCGCGAACTTCACGCCCGAGGGCGACGGCGGCTTGCGCCGGTTCCGGGGCGGGGGATTTGGCCCGGACCTCGAAATCACGTATGACGGGTTCGGCGATCTCGGCTACTATGACAGCCACGACGCCCGCGAAGTGCGGTTCAACATGCCGGACGCCGCGCCAGGTGACGGCGACAGTGTGGACATCACGATTGAAAACACGGAGACCGGGGGCGAGGTCAGCACGGAACATTTCTGGACGGATCAACCTTTCAGCATCGCGGGCGTGCATACCGTGCCTGGCGAGGGGCCCGATGACCCGGATGTGATACAAGTAGCTATCCGGAATTGGGTCGATGACATGACTATTCACCTTGGAGACGAGAGCTACGAGGTCGAGGACTTCCTGAATGACCCGGACGCTCCGGCAGGTCCCACGAACTTCACCGCTGTGCTCCCTGTCCCCGAACGGACCTCCGAACTCACCAGCCCGATGGACGTGCGCGTGTCGCGTGACGGCGCCGGCGGCGAACTCTATTACGTGGCGGAAGACGCGTTCAGCTTGGCCTACGAAGATACCCCTTACGCCGATAGCGTGACGCCGCGTTACGCGCCCGAGACCGGAGGCGTCCCCCTCACCATTCACGGCGGCAACTTCGTGGGCCCGAGCGATCGCGGCGCGTTTGAGAACCCGTCGCAGACGGTCTTCACCAACGCCGTCTTGGATTGGCCCGAGGGCGGCGAAATCGAGCTGCGCTTGGAAGACCTTGACTACCACATTGCGTCCGGCGATCGCATCGTGTTCACCGCGCCGGACCTCACCGATACGGACGAGTTCGACGGCGATTTCCCCACGAACACGCCGGTGGATGTCCGGTTGCAACAGGTTATTCAGACGGATTCCGGCGATCCAGAGGCGTTCGAGGAAATTTCGGACGAATACGTGCTGCGGGAAGCGCTGTTGTTCGTGAGCGATGCGCCCGAAGTGACCGGCATCGATCCCGGTGAAGTGGATGCGGCCGGGGGGGACGAGGTCACGATTGAGGGCCAGAACCTCATGCCGGCGGGCGAAGATCCCATCGTGCAAATCGGGCGCACGCCCGCGCAGGTTACAGACGCCAATGATGACAGCGTCACGTTTGACGCTCCGCCCGCGCCAGGCGGCGCGCTTGGCGCGCATCCCGTCACGGTGTCGGTCTGGCTGGACGAGGACACGGTGGTGGAGGCGCGCGGCGCGGACGGCGTCGAACTCGTGTACACCGGCGCCCTCGAGCCGGTCATCACCGATATCAGCCCGAACCACGCCGACGTGAATGTGGAGGAACGGACCTACGCCGTCATCCGCGGGCGCAACTTCGGCCAGCGCATGACCGTGGAATGGGCGTTCGAGGACCCAGATACCGGCGATTTGGAGGTCTTCTCCTCGGAAGACGTCCGCGCGCGTTCAACGCGGATGCTGGTCGCCGAGATTCCGCGGGAGGCTGCCGCCGACGAGGAAGATGTTTTTGAGAACGGCCTCGCCACCGCCGAGGTCACGGTGTCCCATCGTGACACGGACGACGCCAGCGAGCCCGTGGAGTTTCATTTCTTGGATCCCGATGAGGGCGGTGCGGACGAAGTGCTTTCGGCCGCGCCGGTATTGGCGTTCAACAACGTCTACCAAAACGATCCCAACCACGTGAACGCGCACTGGGGCCGGGGCAGCATGAGCGTGGATCCCATGTTGGATCGCGCGGGCGAATGGACGGGCAAGCTGCTCGGCGAGGGAGGCGGCGACCCGATTTCGCCGCTGGTGGATGAGGCCGGCAGGTTCGAGGAAGAGCCCTACACCGACGAAGACTTCGAGGCCGATCCCCGGCCGTTTCCGGATAACCCCCTTGAGCCCGATCCACCGGACGAGCGCGGCCGGCCAGACATAGGGGCCGACGAAGTGGCGGTGGATGAACTCCTGTGGACGTTGCCCCTTTGGGACTATGCCCGCATCAGCCCCTTCCCCGTCCCCGAACTGCCCGAGGGCGAGCTGTTCGTCGAAATCCAGCTGCGGGGTACGGGAGTGACAGATCCGCTTGACGAACTAGAAGAGATCTTTCTTGTGCCGCAAGGCGGGGATTACTCGGATGAGAGCGACTGGATTCCGCTCCGCGTTACGGGCCGCGGCGGGGACACGCTGTTCGCCACGAACGAGGAGCGTATCGAGACCGTCGTGGATGGAGAGGAACCGCCCGAGCAGGGGGATATCATCGCCGATGGACACGCGGTCCTCTATCTTCAGTTTGGTGCGACGGATATCCTTGCCCCGCCGCGTAGTGAGGATGAGATTGCCGATAATTTTGTTAGGGGCCAAGCGCGCGACGGCCGGCATACCTTGATCGACACGACGCCGCCGCAGGTAAGCTTCGAGGAACACAACTTCCCGGCCCAGGCGCCGGAGTTTGTCTCGCTCGGAGACCAGAACACGCCGCCCTATGCCGCGACAGGCCTGACCGACGACACCCATCCCTATCCCGGCTTGCCTGATGGCGATCAGCGCGCCACGCCGCCCTCTCCGCCGGATGGTCCGTATGACGATGGACTTATCACCACGCCGGATGACGATGACGACGCGCCGGGGGACGGCTCGAAGGTGTTCTACAACGTGGGCTCCATTTCCAATCTTTTCGGAGAAGAACCGCTTGATGCGGAGATTACCGTAACCTTCGAAGATGCGCCGCCGCGGGATCCCGATGGCGAGGAAATTCTGGGCGACAACATCTGGATGCCGGATCAACCGGAACGCCAGGTGGCCGGTTTCACGGAGGAGTTCAGCCGGGAAGGCCAGCCTGTCGCGCCGGGCGCGGTGTCGGGTCTGCCCATGGCCACGCAGCTTCTCTACGAAACCGCCGATATCGAGGGGAGCAATCCCGGCTGGTTCGGCGATCTGGACAACAGACAGCTGGACGCGCAGTTGGGCTTTCAAGACGATCAAGGCGAAGAAGGCGTTCCGTGGGAGGACACCGCGCGGCATATCGAGATTGAGTTCCGCGAACGGGACGCCGTCGGCAACTTGACCGAGGACCCCGTGGATCCCCTGCACCTCTGGTGGATGGTGCGGACCAGCACGCAACTCTCCCCCAACCGCGAGGGCGCGACCATCGCCGACGAACGGCTGGCGTTCCAATGGGAGCTCGATCGGGGTTTCAATCCGGATCCGTTGTTCCAGCCGGAGCCCCTGTTCACGTACGCTTTCTGGGTTGCTGACCCGGACTACGTTGGGGAATCTTATGAGGGAGAGTACATACCTTGGACGGATACGCCTTGGGGAGGCCACTGGGCGCCATGGACCGATGCTCGCGGCTTATTGCCGGAGGATTTCCTGGACATAGGGTTGCCTCACGACCGATGGATCCTAATGAAGGTGGTAGGCGTGGACGAGGCCGGCAACATCGACCCGTGGTCTGTGGACGCGGATGGCCTAGATGACGAGTTGGTCCGTTTGAACGGAACCGACCGTATTCAGCCCATTGCCGACAGTGGGACCAACTGGCAACGGTTCCGGATTCAAGAGTTCGCGCGCGGCTTGGACACCGGCATAAGCGCCGTGTTCTGGCACAACGAGACCGATGTGCTTGCCGACGAACCCGGCGCGCGCGAGGCGCGCGTGGTGAGCACGGGCGAGGCCGGCTACGGTTCGGGGCCCGTCATCCCCGCGCCGCCTGACCAGGACACGCACCGCGTCGAGGGCCGCTTCCGCATCCGGATGACGTTGCCCCCGGAGGCGGCGGAGGAAGCTGAATACACCGAGGTGCAGTGGGACCTTCATCGTCATCCACCTCTGGGCGCAGCTGACAATCCGGTAGCCTCTGGTGAGATTCCGCCGGATCGCCCTGGAGGACGAACGGCCACGCTGGTGTTACCCATGGATTTCACTGAGGAAGCCTTGGTAGGCCGTCTTGATCCCATTGGCATGCCGCAGCCGATCAACTATGTGCTTCGCGCCCGGACCGTGCGTTGGGTAGACCGGGATGGCACCCTTGAAGCCAGTGTGGACACGACGCCGTCGAATTACACGTTCACGGTTGTGCCGGGTAGCGTAGGGTATTACGTGGACTGGCCTGAGTCGCCGGATGACCAGCCGATCAAGATCCTGGAAGTGGATTGAGGCGGCCGGC
>JBKHFO010000218.1:0-6120 GCA_046540175.1 Candidatus Hydrogenedentota bacterium | reverse complement strand
TAAAGCTCGCCGCCCTGTACCAGCAGAGACAGCGTTTCACCGTCGGGGCCATAGACCTCGGCCACGATGTCGCCCTCACCCGGTCCACCGGGGCGCACGGTCACGGCACGCTCGCCGTTTTGCCAATACCCATGCCGGGGAGTAGACCGTTGGTGTTCGTGATCGCTATCGATCCTGGACGCTGCGGGATCGGGATCCTCGCTCTGATACCAGATGCAGTCACGGTCAAAGAAACCCGTTGGGATATTCCAACTTCCGGGATGCCAGAGGAACACGCTAAACACTCTGGACGGCCAATACCAGGACAGATCCCGGTCGAGCGTTACAACCCAGTGGAGGCCGAACTTGTGGGCTATTTGCGGGATAGAGGGCCGGAGTGAGCTGGCGTTCTGGTAGGCCAACGCCGAGCAAAAGGTTTCAATGTATGGTTGCGCATGAAACAGGGTCGCCCTACTGTTCGGGAGAAGATAGGTCATCGCGTTTTCATCCCACAGGAAGCGGCCTTCCAAATGCTCGCACCGCTTCCCTTCACAGCACCGCCCCCCACTCAGGCGCCGGGTACAGAAGCGGGTTTTGCCAGTCGCCGGCCGCAGGTCCCAGCGCTTCATGAATTCAACGCACCGTGGTTCATCTTCATAGGCCATCGGGTTCACCTCCTATCGCCGCAGCCGCTCAATTTCCCGGCGCAATTCGGCGATCGTCGCATCCTTGCCGCCAGATGGATACTCCGGCCATGCCGGGCGCAACGCCCCCATGGCGTCATCCACCAGGCCGGCCGCCCGTTCAAGCAAGGCCTCGTCGTCCTCATGGGCCTCTACCGAGATCGCCCCAAGCTCGTCCAAGCAATTCTGCAGGTCCGCTTTCAGCGCAGAAACGCGATCGCTCAACTTGAACCTCGTCCGCTCCCGTTCCTCTGCCCGCCGCACCGCCACGGCGTCACCGCTCGGGCCGGGGCGTTCATGAAATTCTTCATACTCCCTAAGGTCCTTGGGGTTCATGCCGCCTCCTTCACGGGAAGCATCCCCGTGTTTTCAAGTAGAGTCAAAATCGCGATCGCTTTCGAACCTTCATTGAGGTCCGGGCTGTTCTGGATTTCGGCGATCTGGTCTGCGATATCCGCGCGGCTGTCGAAATGGCCCCATGTTTCATTCGCCGTCTGCCGCAGATAAAGCTGGTCTTGCACGCGGCAGTCGTCCAGACAGTAGGCGATGATCACATCAAACGCGCCGGCCTCAAAAGCCGCTCCAACCCGCGCGCCGGTCATTGGGGCGCCATCCCATTCCACCGCCTGTTTGGCGTCCAAGCCATACGAAGCCGTGACAAGGTCCAGCGAGACGAAGCCCAAGGGATTCTTACTCGGGGTCCGCATCATCGAATCCCAGACGCGCCCGCGCCATCGGTTGTTTACGAACTTGGGGAAGTGTCGCGGGGGCGTGATGCCGTGATGCCGCCAGCGGTTCAACACAACGCCGAGGTCAAAGCTCACGTTGTGCCCCGCCCATATGGTCTCCGCAGCCGCCTGCGAATCCCACACCTCGCTGAGAAGGTTCAACTGCTCGGCCTCCTCATTGCGCATCAAGTCCGCGGTGTACTCTTCCCCCTCCGCAATCCAACAAATCGCCAGCGGCTCCGCGAGTAGAATGTCTGTGGCGGATTCTTCCACCGCCGCCTGGGTCCGCTCCTCAATGGCGTCAAGGGTATTCCATCGCTCTTGATCCGCCTTGCTCTTGTTCTTGGGCGCCGTCCTCTCCGCCTCGACGCGGCGCAACGCGTCAATCACACGCGGGTTGCGAGTCTTGAATGTTTCCACGTCCAGCGTGATCCGCCGCACGCCATCAACATCAAGCATGGCCACCTCCCGCCACAAGCGAATCAAGGAAGCACCGCGAATCATCGCTTATCCAATACCGCGCCGTGAGAACCTCGTCCGCTCCCAACACCACCGTGGCGCTACTCTTGGAGTCCACGGCATGCTGTAGCTTTTCGAGGGACTTCTCTTTCAACGCGTTGAGGCTCCGGAGCGTGTCGATGAACGTGGCGGCTTGTTTGCGGGGTACGGAGATGGATACCGCGTCCTCTTGCGTTTCCGCCGTCAAATCGATGAACAGTCCGGCGTCCGCCGCGCGCATCGTGATCACAAGCACCTTGGCCTCTTTCGTTTGCCGTCCGCCGCCACCGCGAGTAGGGAAGCTGTCCCGGAGAACCGCGCCGGGGTCCAGGGTCCGGATCATAGGCCCCACATCGGCCGGGTTCGTTCCGGCCGCGAACCGGATCCGCTGCAAACAGCCATTGACCACACACTCAACCTCAATTCGCTCAATTTGGCTTACCACGTTCGCCGCTGTGAAGCTTTCGGGGGTGGGGGTGCCATTATCCCCCTCTGGCGTCTCCGTTTGCTTCACACGCGCCAATTCTCGCACATCCGTTGTTGCCATTTTTGTCTCCTTGCCCTACAATGAAGGCCGTCTGGTTTCCGGGCCTCGCGGGGCCATCATCCCCGGGGGGCCCACTTTGTATCTGGCGATACGCCGCCAGAAGTTCCACGAAAACATCCATTTCGCACACCACCAACGCGCCCGGTTTCCCGGATCGGCGCGTCACAAGCAAGGGCCGCTCTCCCGGCCGGCAATACTTGGCCCTCACATCGGCAAGCAACGCGTGGTGATGCCAGCGCTTCCTTAGTTTGCAATCGACGATCAAGTTCATGTCATCGCAGATCACATCGGGCGCGGACTCGTACGCCAGTCGGTCCCGCAAATACCGCCGCCCACCAAGACGCTGGGCAACGTCGCGCTCAAAGTCTTCCCATGCCTTGCTACCCATCAATCGTCATCCCAGTTTGGAGGCGCCTTGAATGCCGCTTTCTCCCTCGCTGCCTGCGCTCCAGGCGGGGGAGGCGGAAGCTTTTTGCCGTGCTGTTGCGGATACTCCTTACAGCGGGCTGCAAGGAAGGCTCCCGCGCATCGAAGCTCGCTGCATTCACGCGCGTCTTGCACTGCCTCTTCCAGCGTCTCCAAGCCTCCCATCTCCTCCATGCGCCGCGCCACCTTTCCCCACCAGTCGCGATATCCTTCCCCATCATTAGCGACTTCAATGAGGTCTTCGAGATCGAACGTCTTTGAAGAAGGGGGATCCGACCGATCGACCCGATCGACTTCCCGCGCTTGCGCGCTCGATCGATCGACCGCGCTTCCTTCCGCGCTTCCTTTCGCGCTTTGTAGGATCGTGGATCCGGTTCTACCGGATCGTGGATCCGGTTGTTCCGGATCGTGGATCCGGTTCGTACCGGGTCCCGTTTCCTGTTCTACCGGATCGTGGATCCGGTTCGTAGCAGTTTGCGCATGAGCCGGGATCCGTGCTTCGTACGCGTACCGGCCCCCAGATCCGCCCTGGAAGTTACGATGAACCGAGACCCACCCTTCCTTCTCGGCGTGCTTCAACGCCTCGCGTACCGTCCGTTCGTTCAAGCGCGTCATGGTGGCGAGTCTCTTGTGTGTTGGCCACGCCTTGGCCCGGCCTTCTCGCATGTGGTTCCGCAGCGCCAGAAGCACTAGCGTGACCGTGGAGTCAAGCTTGCTTGCAAACACGGCGTTCTCCCATGCGAATGGTCCCGGCGTTTCGCTGTCACCGCCTTGCGGCCTAGCTTTGTACCGGCTTTTCCCCATGAGGGCGGTCGCTTATCCCTTCACGCGCCGTTCAGCGGTTTCGATTTCGCGCTCCCGCCGGGATGGGTCCGGCAGCGTTCCCCGGTCGGCGTCAGTCGATGCCTTGATGAATTCCTCAAGGTCTTCCACCTTGATGAACACCCGGCGCCCGATCTTCTGGTAGCGGAGAAAGATCCGCTTGCCGTTGATGACCACGCCTTGCCTACACCACCGCCAGATCGTGCTTTTGTTGGGGCGGTGCGGTAGGGCCGCCGCCGCTTCGCTCATGTCCATTAGGTCGTGAAATGTTGCGGTGCTCATGCTCAAGCCTCCAAGCGTTGATTAGGTTGCCGTTCTGTTGGAAGCTTGCCACGGGCTTTGGGCGTTCTACCGGGGGAGAAACGAGAAAACCCCCGGTTTTCGGGGGTTTTGAGTCGTTTTTTTCTACCGGGGGTAGAACGGGTTTGGCGGGGAAGTTAAGGTAAGATAGCCTCGTCAGCCTCGTTTAAGGCGATGGTCTTCTCGATCTCTATGAAGCGGTTCAGGCTTTCGAATTCGTACCAGCGGGCTCCTTTGGCGTCGCGCTCACAAATCAGCTTCAACGATTCATCCCCGTGGTAACGTAATCGCCCCCTGATAGCGTCATCGGACGGCATGTCATCAAGGAACGGCGCAAGCATGCTCTTGTACACGTCCCGCGCTTGCGCCGGGGTCAACCATGTTTCACTGGCGGAATCGGAACCGGGCGCATCCGCGCCGCCCTCCCGCTGTAAGCGCTTGCGCTCAATCAAGGCGTTAACATGCAGGATCAGCTGCCTCTCGGTCCAGTTTTCCTCAAGGTAACGGAAATCCTTGTTCCACTCGTGCAAAAGGTTCTCATAGAGGGCCACTTCAGGGCGGGAAACAGGCCCGCCGCACAACTCCGCCGCCGCCCATTCAATCCATTGTTTCTCTCGGGCTTGCGCCTTGGAAATGCTTTCAAACAAGGGCCTAAGTGTGGCCTGTCGCCGGTCAACCTTCGCTTGCCGCATTGCGGGCGAGAGGAGGCCATTCAGGCGCCGCTGAATGGCGAGTGTCGTTTCGATAGGGCGATCAAGGAGGGTGTGTTTCATGGTCCTGTCCTTTCGGTGTGCGGCCTCCCGGCCGGCCGGAAAAGGACAGGCGAACCGGCCAACCGGGAAACCGCGCCCGCCGGTAGCTAGCCAGCGGGGTTTGAAGTCATTCTAACCGATCTGCTCCATGGCGTGCACCGCCGTGGCCTCGTCCGCTTGGGCGTACACTTCCGTTATCGCCGCGTGCTTGTGGCCAAGCAGCCGCTGGCACACGTCCAGGCCGAATTCCCGGCGGAACCGGGCCGCCGCCGTGTGACGTATGCTGTGGGGGGTGAATTTCTGCACGCCCGCCGCCCCACACGCGCGCACCACCGCGCGCCGGTAGGCGGCAACGTCGTATTGGTCTTTCATGGTGCGCTTGGTCTTGCGGGGCTTGGGTTTCTGGTTGGGGCGCCGGTGTACCGTGCTCCGGGCCGTCACCGCGTCCGCACTGTCTCGGGGGCGGAAGCAAGGCCGGTCATGCTCCCGTAGCAGATAGGGCCGCAGCAGCTTTTGGGCCTCCGGGCCGGCGTACAGCGTCCGGACATGGCCACGATAGGCCGTCTTGTGCTCGTCAACGCGTATGCGCCACACGCTCCCCTCCGTTTCCACGTCTTGCGGCCGGATCCCGAGCAATTCCCCTGGACGGCACCCCGTGAAGTATTGGAGCATCACCGCATCCCCAAGTGTTCCGGGCATATGGGAGGCCACGGCGCGAATGTCGGCTTCCGTTGGGATATGGGCGGGCTCTGGCTCGGGGGCCGCGGTCTTGCCACGGCGCAAACCAGCGACACAGCGCAACGCATCATACACCGCCGGGGGACACAGCTCCTCAGACACACACCACTTAACGAACCGCCGCACATCCTCTGTTGTCCGGTTGATGCCGTAGCGGGTCAACGCGCCCTTCTGAACGAGGTGCTGTTGAAGGGTTTTCAGCTTCTTGGGCGAGAGTTCGTCCAGGGGCTCCCGGCCGTACAGTTCGCACAACCGTAGAAGGGATCGGCGGATGCTATCCGCCAGGGGGGCGTCGTAGTAGCTTGTGGCGTACGCCAGGTAACGGTCCACCGCCTCCACAATTCGGAGGGCGTCGTGTCTTGCGCGGGTCGTGACGGGCTCGCCCGCCTGATAGCGGGCGAGCATCTCGGCGAACCGTTGCGCCGCTTGGGCGTGGTCCTTACCGAAATACACTTTCTTGCCGTCAAAGCGGGCGTAGTACTGGCGGGGGCCTTTATCGAAGGCCAACTTGGGCGTTGCCATGGGGCGCATCCTTTCAGGCTGTGTCTACGATCTAGACAGTTTTGCAAGCCTTTAGGCCGCGCCGCCATTTGGCGGGTATCAACGTAAGTCGTTGATTCGGCGGGACTTATGACTGGAGCTGGAGC
>JBKHFO010000217.1:0-6143 GCA_046540175.1 Candidatus Hydrogenedentota bacterium | reverse complement strand
CAACCGTGCCGATGTTGACGTGCGGCTTCGTGCGTTCAAATTTCTGCTTCGCCATGCAGGTCACCCCTTTATATGATTATCACGCGGCTTTTGCAGGACAGTTGCAGCGGCCCCGCCCCACCTTAAGACCGTTTGGAAAGAGAAAATGGAGCCCACGACCAGACTCGAACTGGTGACCCCCTCCTTACCATGGAGGTGCTCTACCAACTGAGCTACGCGGGCTCGCAAGATGTATAGTGGAGCGGGAAACGGGACTCGAACCCGCGACCCTCAGCTTGGAAGGCTGATGCTCTAGCCAACTGAGCTATTCCCGCCCGGAACTGTTTCGTTTGAAAATTGTAAAATGGTGGTGAGCGAAGGATTCGAACCTTCGTAGGCATACGCCGACGGGTTTACAGCCCGTTCCCTTTGACCGCTCGGGCAGCTCACCACACAAGTTAAGGATAGCCGAAATCTTCTACTTGGAGCTGGCGAAGGGCTTCGAACCCCCGACCTACGGATTACAAATCCGTTGCTCTACCAACTGAGCTACGCCAGCATGTGGGCGTGGGGGAGCTGCTGTCGCCCCATTGCCACCCGGTTTATATCAAATTGGCGCTCCCCCTGTCAAGCGAACTATTGGGGCGTTGTGAAAAAGTCCGAATTGGGGGCGTAGGCGAGCGCCGAACACTGCGCCCCTGAATCGCTTATCGTGCGCGGAGCTAGCGGCTTGCGCGGCAGCCATTCCAGACGCCAGTTAAACGCACCAGGGAGAGCCGCTATCTCCCGGCCCTCCCTGGTGCGTTTTGGTTCACGCCAAGCGCGACAGGCTATTGTCTGTCAAACCCATCATGTCCTTCCGCGCTCTTCGGCTTCGGCCAAGGCGGGGCTGTCGCTCAGTTTTACGGCGCGGCTTAAGCCTTCCACTGTGAAGCGCAAACTAATCACGGCCTCGGAAACGATCGCCTTTGGCAGGGACAGGAAGTTGATCTTCCACAACCGCCCTGTCTTGAGCAGGGTCAATTGCCGGCGCCAAAAGGTATTGAGCCGGCGGCGCAATCCCACGTATCCAATCGCAAGCTCCTCATACCAAGAGATGAGTCCCTCGCGGATGTAGCGTTGCCCCTTGACCAAGTCTTCCCACGTCGGGGTCTGCAATTCGAAGTCGCGGAAATAGGCGTCGATCTCGCGCGCCTTCTCTTGGAGTTTCTTTCGTGCGTTCTTACTCAACCCCTCGTCTTCCTGGCTGAGCTTGTGCATACGCTGAGACGCCTCCGAGAGCAGGGTTCTGATCTCGAGCATACCCTCTTCGTACTGCCCGGCCAAGGCGCTTTCATCGACGCGGCGGCGCACCGTAAGCCACGTCTCGCGCAGATGCGCCAACGCCGCCCATTGCGGGGCCGACGGACGGCGGCTCAACAGCCAGACCTCTTGAAACTCGCAGAACAACTGCGCATAGGCCTTCACGGCCCACGCGACGTCCTTCACGCGCCGCCATGCATAGCGGGGGACGCTCTCCACGCCGAAGATTGGCCGGCGGGCCTTGCGTTCCTTGAGGCGTCCAAATCCCGTCACCATGGGATGCGTGCCCGCCACGGCCGAGTAGCGGTACCACAGCAACAGGCTGAACATCCTCCAATACCGGGACGGCGGCATCCGCAGCATGATGTTGGTCATGTTCTCGACGCTGTAGAAGGTATTCCACGCCTCGCGGTACAGTTTGTACCATTCGCCCGGAGCAATGCGGGGGTGGCGGAAGGTTTCGTGGAAACTGTCGAGGTTATTGAGGTCCGCGTCGATGGGGGTCTTGTCCTTCACCATGTTGGTGTGGTCGCGTGAACCGGGCAAGGGCGTCAGCATGAAGAACGAGGCCTGATCGACCTTGATGCTGTCCTTCAACGTGTTGATGTCGCGCCGGATGGAATCCACCGTGTCGTGCGGAAGGCCAATGATGAAACCGGTGTGGATGAGGATTTCCGCCTCGCGCCAGCGGTCGGCCATGGCGGCGAATTCACCCACCTTGTTCTGCCGTTTGCCCGTGGCGGCGATGTTTTCTTCGTTAATCGTCTCAAGCCCGATGAAGACTTGATAACACCCCGCCCGCGACGCCTTATCGACGAAATTCCGGAGTTTGTAGGACTGCGTGTCCACCTGCATCATGAACCCGACGTTCATGCCCTCCTCGCGCATGGCGATGAGCCCGTCGAACAACTCTTCCCACACGGGACTTCGAGAGAGGTTGTCGTCAGTGAAGAAATAGAACGTAATCCCGCGTTCGTAATTCGACCGGATGGTCTCAAGGATGCACTTCGCGCTCCGGTGCCGCATCTTCCGTCCCTGCACATTGATGATGGTGCAGAACGAGCAATTGAAGGGGCATCCCCGGCTCGTGTCGATGGTGCCCATGCTTTTCGTGACGAAATGGTTAAGATAATCCGTATCGGGTTGCGGCACGGCCGAGTCGTGGATGTCCGGCGCTTCCTTGATGTCGTAAATCGGCTTCATGCGGCCGTGAAGCGCGTCGCCCAGAATGCCTTCAAGCACCCCCGGCGCCTCCGCCTCGCCCCGGACCAGCGTGATGCCGGCGTCGAGCGCTTCTTGCAGATCACGGGTGGGCTCGCCGTTCATGGCCAGCACGCCGCTCACGTGGAATCCCCCAATCATGACGGGGATGCCCTCCGAGCGGAAGTGCTTGGAGAGATCCAACGCGCGTGGATACTGGTTCGATTGCACCCCCACCATTCCAATTAGCAATTGCGTGTCGGGATCCTGCGCCTTTTTCACAATCTTTTTGTAGGGGATCTTCTGCACGGTGTCATCGTAGCTTTCGACGGTAATGCGCACGTCATCCCCGAGGGTCCTTTTGTCCTCCACCTCCTTGGTGAGGCTCTTCAGGCAGGCCAGTGTGTTCGATGGCAAAATGCCCCGCCAGAAGCGGAACACGTGTCCGTCGTCGTCGTAGCGGGTTGGCAAGATATAGACAATGTGAAGATGCTTCATTGTGGGGCGCTCCTATCCAGCAAAGGCTGGCCTGAGTCTGGCTTGATTGTATGCCCAATGGCCCACACCAAGCAATGATGCTCTCGCTCCCCAATCGCTGACTAGGAAGCATTCCGTTGGCATGGAGAAAACTCTCCGCTGGGGGAAGATTTTCCCCCCTCGCAAGGGGGCCTGGGAAATATAGCGGGGCCGAACACCGGGTTTTGCCGTCGAGCCGGGCCGTTTACCGCCTCGGGCTGCGAAGGGCTCCAGCCTTTATCGCGGCGGTTGTCCGGAGCCTCAGGGAGCCATCTGCGCTCCCTGTACGCGCAGCCCCGAATATACCATATGCCCAGCGCTTAATCCAATGCGTTTGTTAAAGCGACATGACATGCGTTCTTGTTACAAGGACGCCATAACGTAAACCCCACGCGATGCGTTCTTATTCCCCAGACGCGCCTATTCTAAGCGCGCCCGGACTTCCCCACCGGCGCATGAACCGTCTAAAAGCCTCGAACGCCATCTACGCTCCTTTTTCGCCATCCCGTTGGCGCGTTCGAGCGGCGTCGATCCGAAAACGCAGTACATGCATACCAAAACAATACACGTATGCGGGCTAGAGTTCCATAATCCCTGGGAACCCCGCCGATAACTTGTAAGAAAAGCGCGTGTTTGTGGTTCTCTGTCCCGCATTCGCTGAAATTCTCCGGCAAACCCTCCACGATGCGCACGGGCTCGACGCCGAGGGTGATGACCTTGCCGACGAGGTGGAGGATGTATTCGGGGTCGCCGCCGCGGTTGGGGCAAGAGGTGATGTCGCTGCGCTTGTTCCTCATGGGTAGTGCAGGGGCGCGCCGGGGCCCAGGGGGAGGCCGAGGAGCACCCAGACGAGGAGCACGGCGGCGCCCATGAGGCCAAAGCCCACGGAGTAGGGGGTCATCATGGAGATCACCGTGCCGATGCCCGCGTTGGGGGCGTAGCGGCGGGCGCTCACGATGATCAGGGGGAAGTAGGGGAGGATCGGCGTGACGATGTTGGTGAAGGAATCGCCGATGCGGTAAGCGGCCTGGGTGAGTTCAGGGGAGTAGCCCATGAGCATGAACATGGGCACGAAGACGGGGGCCATGATGGCCCACTTGGCCGAGGCGCTGCCCACGAAGAGGTTGATGAAGGCCGAAACGAGGATGAAGCCCAACAGCAAGGGGATGCCGCGCACGCCAAGTCCGTCGAGAAAGGCGGCGCCTTGTATGGCGAGGATGGAGCCGAGCCGGGACCACTCGAAATAGGCCACGAATTGCGCCGCGACAAAGGCCAGCACGATGTAACCGCCCATGCCGCTCATGGTCTCGCTTGTCATGGCCACGGCCTGTTTCTCGCTTGTGATGCTGCCCGTCAGCCGCCCGTACACCAAGCCGGGGATGAAGAAGAGGATGAGCATGAGAGGCACAAGACTGCTGAGCAACGGGGCGAGCTGGCCCGCCTCGTCGCGGAAGATGGCGTTGGAGGGGAGCGTCATCCAGAGCAGCGCCGCCAGACAGACCGCCAACGCGATGCCCGCGCCGCGCAGCCCGCGTTTCTCCTCCGCCGTGAGTGTGGTGTCCGTGTTGACGGCGTCCGCTTCGCCGCTGTACGGCCCGAGGCGGGGCGTGATGATGCGTTCGGTGACGAAGACGCCGGTCAGCGTGAAGACGGGAACCAGCGCCGCCATCAGGAACCAGTTCGCCGCCGGATCCACCGTGTATGTTTCATCAATGACCGCGGCCGCCGGTCCCGTGAACCCAACCAGCAGGGGATCCAGCGAGGTGAGCACGAGGTTCGCGCTGAATCCGGCCGATACGCCCGCAAAGGCCGCCGCCAAACCCGCCAAGGGGTGGCGGCCCATGCCGTGAAACAACACCGCGCCCAAGGGAATCAACACCACGTAACCCGCGTCGGCCGCGATGCTCGACAGCACGCCTGCCAGCACCACCGCCCCCGTGGCCCATTTCTTCGGCGTCCATGCGATGATGCCGCGCAACAGCGCTTCGATGAGGCCCGACCGTTCGGCCACGCCCAGCCCGAGCATCGCCACAAGCACCAAGCCGAGGGGCGGAAACTGGGCGAAATTGTCCACCATTTCGGTGAAAATCCGCTGAATCCCGTCCCGCTCCAAGAGATTCACGGCCTCGATGCGTTCGCCGGTTCCCGGGTGTTCGGCCGAGACGTTCGCCATACCGGCCAGCCACGAGATCCCCAGCACTAGCGCGATCAGAATGAGAAACAGCGTGGCCGGTTCGGGCAGCCGGTTGCCCCACCGTTCGATCCGGTCAAGCGCCCGCTGTCCCCATCCCTCCCGTGGCGTTTCGCTCATTTGCTCCTCCTAGCTTTCCCCGTGCGTTGGTTTGGCAGGGGCGTAAGTGTAGGGCGGGGAACGCAGAAGAATCAAACTTAAGCCGAGGCCTGGTTCGTACGATAATAGCGAGTATGGTATGTGTGAGTATCATGCGCTGTATTGGTACGTGAGTAACTTGTGTGAAGCGCGCCTTGCTTGAGGCTCCCGTTTACAAGTACAATAGGCGTGGTCAAATGGGATTATGCCTGCCTAACATTCGAGGGGGGGCGTTTCTGCTCTGCAACCGCACCATCTTGTTTGGATTCCGGACGCCTTCTGAGCTTACACGCGGGGGCGGGAACCATTGCGCCCCACGTGTGGTTGGCTTCGCCCACCTTCATTCACGCCGCCAAGCGGCGCCGCTGGAACAAAACCCAAACAGTATAAAGGGGAAAACTGTGACGATCGAAGGAAACCCGAGTGGGGGATCTCTTAAACACATGTTGTGGGTGACAGCCCTTGTGATGAGCCTTGGAGTATTCGCCGCGGGCGAGGCGGCGGGTGAGCTGCAATCCGTCCAAGTAGGAGGTGGCATCCGGATGCGCGGGCGCATCTTTAAGAACAATTGGGAAACAACGAGCACGCCCGGCGCGTTACGTATCCCAGACGAGTTGCTGTTGGGGCGTCCCATCGGCCCGTGGGGCGCCAGAAGCCGTTTTGCTTGGGATTCTCGTGTATCAGACTATGACTATGTGGAACAAAGCACGCGGGTGAACGTCCGCGCGAGCTTTTCGCATGACATCGAGGGGTATGTCGAGTTTAAGAGCTATCATCGATGGGAGGATGGCGCTGGCGGGGCCCGGCTAGGGAATGG
>JBKHFO010000216.1:0-6167 GCA_046540175.1 Candidatus Hydrogenedentota bacterium | reverse complement strand
TGCGGTTAACCCCGATTTTCGGACCACCGGCTTAAGTGGAATCTGCGTCCGCGAAATGGTATGAAAGGACGCATGGACATGGGAAGACAACGTCGCAGATTTGCGGGCACGTTCAAGGCTGAGGTGGCCATCGAGGCTGTGAAGGCAGTGAAGACGCTGGCGGAGTTAGCGGCGGTCATCGAATGGCGCAGACAGGAAGGTTTATTGTTTGCGCGGTTTGAAGTTCTCGGCATACTCCTGAAGTGACTGCGGTTCTATGTACATCTTGCCTTGCCAGTAACCGTGTTCCAATTTGCCGCGCCCGCATTGTTTGCGGATCGCATTTTCGTTTAGTTGTGGGTATTGATGTACGGCCCGGGGAACGGTTGGCCACCCTTCCGGCGGGGGCCTCATTATCTTGTGCCGGTTGTGCCGCACCACTCTCGGCATTGCCGTCAGACGCCGGGCCGGCAGCCTACTGCTCCTCGAAGCCGTGGCTTTCGAATTTTAGCGTGCGGCAGTTTTCCGAGACGGTTCGCATTGTTTGGGAATCGAATCCTTTCTCTGTCTCGGCTTGGATCTCGAGGTTGACCGTGACCTTGGCCCCCTTTAACGCGAGGAGGTGGGCGAGGATTTCATGGGCAATGCGGCCGGCGTCGCGGCCTACACGGTCGGGGTCCAGCTCCACGCGGCCGTAGAAGCGCCGGACGGGGCGGGGCTCGGCGGGCGCCTCGGAGCCTGGGGGAACGGACGAAACGGATGGATCGTCCTCGCGGGCGACGGTCGTTTTCCCGGCTGGCGCCGTGGAGGTCCCCGCATGTTGCTCCTCGCGGAGCTGCTCCTCTTCTTCCCGTTGCGCGCGGGCGATTTCTGGCTTCACAAGCAATCCGCCGCTGGTCACGTCGAGCGTCACGGACTCCCCGGTTCGCAGGCCTTGATACCGGCCGGTATCGGGATCCTTCCGTTCGGCATATGCGAAGGTGTCCTCCTGCCAGCTCAGAAACCCCAATCCATCTCCGATGGCCCGGGCCAACACGTGCGGTCCTTGCAGCCGGGGCAGGTAGACGTATTGGGCGAAATAGTCCGCGAGCTGCTTGACCTCCACGTCCCCGTTGCGCCACAGCGGCACGCGGTCCAGTTCCAGGCGCAGCCGGACGGCCCCGAGCTGCGTGATCAACGTCTCGTCCTGCTTCATTCGTTTCGAGGCGCGTTCGGCCAAGGCCCCGTCTCCGCTTACGGGCCGCGCGTTCCACTCGATGGGCCCATGCGTGTCCGGCTGGCCCGGCACAAGCAGCCACCGGTAGGTCTCGGGAAGCCGTTGTTCAATGGTGTTCTCCCACTCTCCCCGCATCTTCGCCGCCGTGCGCCGATTAAACGTATCGAGGTTGAGGTCCTCGGCGTGCTCGTCAATGGCCCGCCACGCCATCGCCCACCGGACCGCATCCTCCAATTCGACAAGCCGCGTGCGATCGGGCGCCACAAACAGCAGGGAGTTGCGGTACAGGCGCGGCCCGGACCCGCGCGTTTCGAGGAGATGACGCGCCTGCTCGATCGCCGGGCTGTCCTCCCGGCCGGAGAGATGCACGTGCTCCGGACCGAGGATGACCAACCGGGCCTCGCGCTCGTCCGAGATGTCGGAAGGGGAGTAGGGGCAGGCGTGTACTTTCATGAAATCCCCGCGCCTCTGCTCTTGCCGTTTCAGCGTCTTGCGGATCTCTTCGCGCACCGTCTCATCATCGAAGTCCGCCTTGCGCGATTCCGCCTCCCGGTTGATGTTCGGCGTGGTGTCGTAAAAGGAGCGCTCGCCGTCGGTGTTGAGATACGTCGCCCGGCTTTGCAGCCGGCGCAACGCATCCCCAAAGGTCGCCAGACTCTCGCCGGGTTGCACGCACCCCAGGTTAATCTGGCGGATATCCCGGCCCCGGTTGGCGCTCCCTTTGAGCGGCGCCGTGCCCAGGAACACAGTCCGCGCCACGCGCCGCGCCGCGGAATAGCGGCCCAAGTTGGTATTCTCCTGGTCTATCGTAAGCGGGGTCGACTCCGGTCCGTCCACGTCCCGCTCCACCACGGCTTGCCACGTCTCTTCGAGGTGTTGCGTGAGTTCCCGGCGCGCGTCGGGGTCGTCCATCGGGAGCATGCCGGGCAGGATCATCAGGTTGGGATCGCCGCGCTCCCAGAGTTCATGAATCACGGCGGCCATCAGCCGCAACACGCCGCGCGTCCGTTGGAACCGGTCCAAGGTCGACCACACGTTGTAGAGCTGGTCGAACACTTCGGGGTGAATGGGATACGCCGACCGCATCCGCTGCTCGTACTCGGCCGACGCGCAGGCGGCGGGGAAGTCCCTGTTGCTGGCGCGGTAGACGTCGAGGAAGGCGCGCACCACCGCGTCACGCCGGCGGTAAGTCTCGGGGTCAGTGATGGGCTGGAACAGCCGCCGCCGCACAATCTCGAAACCTTCTTCCGTGCTGGCGGGTTGCCAGGTCGCCTCTTTCCGGCCCACCACGTGTTCAAGCCGGTTCGACGCCTCCAGCCCGGCGCGGCCGCCTTTCTCGATGTCGGAAGCCGGTATGCTCACCACGAGCAACGTGTTCTTCGAGGCGGAAACCGCCTCGGTCAAGGCTTGGGCGAAGGTGAACTGGGTGTCAAAACTGCCTCCCGCCAAGTTCTCCACGTTATAGAGTCCCCGCGCGTAGGCGACCCACTCGTCGATTAGGATCAGGCTCGGCCCCGCCATCTCGAACAGCTTCGCCAGGTCCGAGCCCGGATTGGAGCTGGTCTCGTCCGCCGCGCGCACCAGTTCGTAGCCTTCCTTACCCGCCAACTGCCACGCCAGGGAACCCCACATCGTCCGGACCTGGGTTCCGTCGTCCATGGTTTGCCCTGTGCTCGGTTTGAGCTGCGGCCCCACAATGACCGCGCGGCGCACTTGCGGCAACGCTTTCTTTCCGAGTTCGCTCAATACTTCGTCCACATGCGGCAGGCTCCCCACGTCGAGGTCCGGCGCGAAGAGATGGTACAGGGCCAACAGGGAGTGCGTCTTGCCGCCGCCGAAATTGGTCTGTAACGCCAACACGGGGTCACCGCCCTCGCCGCTGAGCCGCTTGACGCCGTTGCTGAGCAAGCCGCGCAACCCTTGCGTCAGGTAGGTCCGCCGGAAGAACTCGAAGGGGTCGCCGTATTCCGGGGCGGCGATGTTGGACCACACTTGGTAGAGGTCGGCGGCGAACTCCGCGTTGAGGTAATTGCCCGAGGCCACATCGGGATGCGGCGCGATGACCTCGCGCCACGGGGTCAGCCCCGCCGCGGGCGCGCCTTCGGTGGCTTGGCTGGCGCGCCTGCGGGCATCCGTCCGGGTTTGTTCGTGGAATTTCAGCCGCAGCACCTCGCCCTTCATCTTGTCGCACGCCAAGGCCTCATCGCCTGCGTTTACCGCCGTCAGCAGCCGCGCCATGCTGTCCAACGCGCGGTAAGCGTCGTCAGTGGAGAACCCCTTCTGGTGCGCCCAATCGTTGCGCACATCGCGCAACTCGAAGGCCAGCGTGCGCTCCGTGTTGCTGAGGACGTCCTTGAACACGTTGTGCCACTCGCTCGACAACACCGTGAGAATCGCCGCGATGTCCCATTCCTCGTCTTTCGTTTGAAACCTCAAGGACTGCGCCGCCTGTTGGCGCCAATCCGCGCCATAGTGCGCCTCAAGCTCCCGCTCCATGAACGGGTACAAGCCCGTCCGCAGCAGCTCCAGTCCCTCGCCGATTCGTTCGCGGTTCGATTTCGCCATTATGCCTTCTCGCCCCTTATCCTTCGCGTAATTACCCGTATCGCAGCGCGCCTTCTTAGCCGGCCCACCACGGCCGGCAAGACGCCGGCCCTACGGCCCACCCATTTGGGTAAAGTTAACTCTAACTCCTCACTTCTAACTCCTCACTTCTAAATCCTCACTTCTAACTCCTCACTCCTCTCCCCTCACTCCTAAAACAAATCCTCCTGCGCGGGTCCCGGCTCGCCCGCCTGCTCCCGGCTCAGCTTCACAATCTCCGGCCACGCCACCACCAGCCCATTGTACGCGCCGGCCTCCTTGGCCCACTTCTTCCGCTCGCAGGTCTGGTACAGGCGGTAGGCGAGTTCCCGGGCGGTTTCGCCGGCCCCACCGCCGACGCGCTTGAGCAGCGCCGCCGCGCCGGGCTCGCCGTCCGCTTCGAGGTTGCGCACCAGATGCTGGGTCACCTCCCAGATAGTCAGGCGCTTGTCCGATTGCGGATCCCAGGCGGGGTCCAGCTCGTCCCGGCGCACCAGCCGCACCTTGCCCGCCGCGCTCTTGAGGATGCCCGCCTCGACGAGGCCCTCCACGCTCACCGCCATCGCCTTGGCCAGCGTCTCCGCATCGCCAAAGGGTCCCTCGTCCATGCAGTACTGCTCGTGCCACTTCAACGCCCAGCGCGTCCACGCGTCGAAATCGTACTCCTGCTCGCTCAGCGTCTCGTCCAAGACCTGGTTAATCAACGCCAGCGCCTCCCGCACCGTCATCAACGTCCCGTCCGCGTTCAGCACCTTGTTGTAGCGGCTGAACACGGCCATGCCCGGCCCAATCGACGCCTGCGCCAAGTCCACCGGCGCGATGTTGCCGGACTGCATCTCGCGGATGGCGCCGGGCAACTCGCGCCGCAACGCTTCCGCGAACTCCTTCCGCGTCGCCATCGGCGCGTCCTCCGGGCGGGGACGGCAGGAGAGTATGATGGAGGACGCTAGGGCGTTAACTGCGTTCTTGAGATTGCCAATGAGTTCCGTCCTGACGGGCCACGTTCCTGTGATTGCGTAACGATGGTGTATGATTCCCTCGAGAAAGGTTTCCCAGCCGGTCGAGGCATCGCCCAGCACGTCCGACTCCGATTGCTTGAACGCGTAGAAAATTGTGACCGGTATAGCTTCGTGACCACTTTCGCGCATCTTGCCGATCACCTTGCCAAGACCTTCTTCAAAAAAATCGCGGGCGGCCTGCTTGTTGCCATCGTGGCGATAGGGCGAAGCGATCAACTCTGTTGACTTGGGAGTCAACAGCGTCGAAAAGACATCCTTGTAGCTTTTGCTTGAACCCAGTGAACGCCGCAGCCAGACGTAGAAAAAATCGGAGAGATCTGCGTATCCAATATTGTCATAGTACGGTGGGTCCGTAGAGATAACGGGTGAGTGGAGGCCATTGATAGACTGGACGGCATCCCGCTGCACCGCGTTGCCGGGCGTATCGGCGTATGCTACATCGACGCACTTGGCAGGGAAATGCAACTGTCCGAGCCAGTTGCCGGACGAGTCGGACAACGGGTTGCTCTCAGCAAAGTCCCAGGTCATCGGCAGTGCCTGTCTGCCAAACGCTTGCTGCAAGTTTTCTCTCGTCTGATCCCAAAAGCAGATCGTGCATGCGCGGTTAGCTTGCCGACTAACAGTGAACGCCAAATACGTCGCCACCGCGTCGGCGTAGGCATCGGGATCGCGGTCATTGGCGGCTTCGGCGTCCTGCCGGACCCGTTCGCGCGCCTCGCCCACCAAGTCGCTGAACGTCGTCAACGCCACCAACTGGCGCGCGGTGAAGAGTTTATCGAATGTGTCGAGACCGTAGCCCAAACACCAAAGGTTGCGAGGGTCGTTTGCCAGAGGAGCTTCCACACCGTCGAGGTCTTCCGGCCGACCAGTATTTGCGGCCTCTTCCTGCTCGGTTGTGGGGGAAAGATACACTCGCCCACGCTCGCCCTCACATACAATGGCCATCAAGCGGGCACTCGTTCTGCCTTGTCTTGCCTCCGTTTTGACATGCTCTTCTGACATAGGCATTTCAGAGAACAGGCATCGGAAGTTACATCGACGGCCCAGCTTCGTACCGGAATCGACCACTTTGGCTGTGTCGCCGGCGGGTTTACCCGCGTGGACTTCGAAGTGGTATGTCCCCGTGGCTTGGTCCACTACGGGAAGAACATAAGCTTCCTTTCCTTTCTTCTTCGACAACCAAAACGAGGTGGCCAATGGCACATGCTCGCCTTGCGCCGCCGGATTCGGCGAGGCGACTGTGCGCGCCCACAACCAGGCGATGACGGTGAGTTCGCGGCCGACGTACCGCTCGAGATCGGGCCGGTCCTTGGCCATGGCCTCGGTCACTTTGACCTTGGGATATAAGTGGCCGATGCGTTTCTCCGCCT
>JBKHFO010000215.1:0-6185 GCA_046540175.1 Candidatus Hydrogenedentota bacterium | reverse complement strand
GACCGCCATCCAGCCGTCTCCTTCTTCCAGCGCGCAGCCCATTGCCTCGAGTATGCGCGCGAACTGGGCATCGCCTTGATGACTGGCCGTGGTGAGGTTGTTGACGCGTACGCGCCCGCCCGCGATGGCGGCCGCCGCGAGAAAATATGACGCGCCGGAGGCATCCGCCTCAATGGTGTAGGCGCCGGGCGCGTAGTGCGCTTCTTGGCGAATGGTGAATCGCTGGTAGCCGTCCTGCTGCGGCTCGACGCCCCGCTCGCGCATCATGGCGAGGGTGAGATCAATGTACGGCTTCGACACCAACTCCCCCTCGACGGCGATTTCGGCGGTTTCCGTGGCGCGGGGCGCGGCGAGCAGGAGGCCTGTGAGATACTGGCTGCTGGCGTTGCCCCGGATGCGCGTTTGGCCGCCAAACCGTCCGCCCGAGCGCACCGTGACGGGGGGACACCCCGTGGGCGCCTCGGCCTCCACGCTCCAATGCCGCAACGCCTCCACGAGATCCCCGATGGGACGTTCGCGCATGCGCTGTACGCCGTCGAGCACGGCGGTCCCGTTCAAGGCGGCGCACGCCGCGGTGAGAAAACGCACGGCGGTGCCTGAGTTGCCGAGATGGAGCGGCGCGGAGGGCGGACGCAACTCGCCGCCGTCCACCGAGATGGTCTCGGGCGTGTGGTCCACGGGGATGCCCAGCCCCCGTATGCCCGCCACCATGCAATCGGTATCGTCGCACTCCGCCGTTCGATAGAGTATGCTCCGGCCGTGCGTCAACATGGCCATCACGAGGGCGCGGGCCGTGCAGCTTTTCGAGCCGGGGATGTCGATCGCGCAATCGAGATTGCGCCGGGGTTCTATGGAAACCGTTTGGGGCAGGGTTGTCATGGGCAAAGGGCGCTCCATTCTCGGTTATTGGCGGCGGACCCGGACGGGACTTCCCAAGCCGAGGCCCAAGGTCTCCGCCGCGCTGCCATTGCGCACCGCGATTTCGAGGTGGCCAGTGCTTCCTATAAGCGCGAGCGCTTCTCCAGCCTCGGCGTCGCCATAGGTGGCGCGAACGGGGCCGATATCCCGGAACGCGGCCCGCACGATCCCCCTGCCGCCATCTTTCAATTGCGAGCGGCCGATGTTCGTGCGCGCATTGCCGAAGTGATCGATGTGGATGACTTCTCCGACGATGGTATCGGCATCGGGCTCATGGGGCGCGGGTATATCGAGCGATACCAGATCGCCGGCCAAGGGGCCCACCTCCTCGCCCTCGCCGCCCGACGCGAGCCAGCCCGCCGTGGGGGCGAACACATCCCGGCCGTGAAAGGTGGGGCTGACGTCGGCGAGCATGCACGCCGGGTTTTCTATCCGCCGGGCGGTTTCAAACTCGAGGGCCTCCAGCGCCACGTGAAACAGACCGTTGTCGGGACCCACCAGGATGTGGCCTCCCGCCCAGATGACCACGGGTTGCCGGCTGGTTCCCACGCCGGGATCCACCACGGCCACGTGGATGGCCCCGCGCGGCCACCACGGCAAGGCGGCCGCCAGAAACAGCGCGCCTTCCGTGACTTGTTGCGCGCCGATGCCATGGCTTAAATCGTTGATGGCGGCCTCCGGACAAAAGGAGGCGATGACGCCTTTCATGGCGGCGACATAGGGGTCCCGCCAGCCAAAATCGGTGGTGAGAGTGACGGCCGGTGCGGTCATTGGAATGGAACTCCCGTCACGAACGGGTTCGCGGTATGCAAAAACCCGGCTGTTTACATCCTTCTGGACCCCTCCACAGGGGAAACAGGCGGCTCATGTGCCGGCGGCACAAATCATCCAGTAGGTTACCGGGATGTTATTCTCTGAAGAAGCATCCTTGCCTGACGATTGGATTATTGGAGGTAATGGTAGCAGGGGAGAATGGAACGGCGCAACGCCCAAGTGAGCCGCAAATGGCGAAGAAGCTTTCATGAATGGAAAGAGAGGTCGGCAAACGTGTAGGCTAAGCGGATGGGGCGTGTAAGACTTCACATAGAGGACCCGGCGCTGAGAGTAACATTGGAGACGATTCTGCGCAGCGGCGGCCACGAAATTGCCAACGCGGGCGCGGACGTGGTGATTGCGGGGTCGGCAGAGTCCGCAATCAAAGCGGCCCAAGACGGACCAGCCTTGGTTGTCGCTACTGCCAGTGACATCCCGGAAGCGGTGCGCGCCATGCGGCAAGGCGTATTCGGCTACATCTTCTTGCCGCTTCAACCTGGAGAGACGGACATCATGGTGCAACGAGCCATAGCAGGGCGCGTTACCATGGAAGAACCTGAGTTGCTCTCTCTTTCCGAACTTGAGCGGCGCCACATCGAGAAGGTGTTGCGCCACTGCCGGCATAACCGTAGCGAGGCCGCCCGGATCCTGGGCATCGGACGGAACACGTTGTGGCGTAAGCTACGCAAGTTATGAGATCATAGGGCGTCATGTGTAACCAGGAGGGCCGGGGCGCCTCTCCAAAAGCGGTGCGGAATGGTTTTACGGCTAAAGACACGGGAGGATAGACGGCATGAGCGGAGTTTCGAGGCGCAGTTTTTTGAAGACGGCAGGCGCGGCCTCGGTGGCGGGCGCGCTGGGCGGAGCGTTTCCGTTGGCGCGGGGCGCGGAGGACATCCGGAATCCGGAACGCCCTCCCAATATTCTGGTCTTCTTGACCGATGACCACCGCGACGACATTCTGGGGTGCGCGGGCCACCCCATCGTTCAGACGCCTGTCATCGACGGCTTGGCCGAGGCGGGCGTCCGCTTCCGGCATCCCTTCGTGACCACGCCCATTTGCGCCGCGGGCCGCGCCTCGGTCTTGACGGGGCTTACGGAGCGTACACACGGCTATACCTTTGGCACGCCGCCCATCAGCCAATCGCACACGGATACGAGCTATCCGGTTCAACTCCGGGAACACGGGTACCGGACGGGTTTGACGGGGAAATTTGGCGTCGGTGTGGAAGGCGATGGCCGGCAGCGGATGTTTGATTTTTTCGAGCCGGTAAACCGCCATCCCTATTGGCATGAGCAGCCCGATGGGACTTTCTTGCATGAGACCGATGTGTGCGCGAATCACGCCATCGATTTTCTCCGGGACAATCCGGCGGACCAGCCCTTCTGCTTGTCGGTGAGCTTCAATGCGCCTCATGCCGAGGACGGCGATCGGCGGCCGGGGGTAGGGCACTTTCCATGGCCGAAATCGGCGCACAAGTACTACCACACCATGGAGATGCCGGAGCCCCGATTGAATGATCCCGAGATCTTCGAGAGCCAGCCCGATTTTCTTAAGGAATCGCTCAACCGTGTTCGGTATAACTGGCGCTGGGATACGTCCGAAAAGTATCAGACGAATATGCGGGCCTACTTCCGGATGATTACGGGCATCGACTACGCCATGGGCCGGGTGTTGGACACGCTGGAAGAGCAGGGCTTGGCGGATAACACCGTTGTAATCTTCACGGGCGATAACGGGTACTATCTGGGTGAGCGGGGCTTCGCGGGCAAATGGTCGCACTACGAGCAGTCGCTGCGCGTGCCGTTGGTGATTTACGATCCCCGCATGCCGGAAGCGGCGCGCGGGACGGTCCCCGAGGGCATGGCGCTCAACACCGATCTCGCGCCCACCATGCTTGAGCTGGCGGGCATTGAAACGCCAGGAATTTATCAAGGCCGCAGTCTGGTTCCTTGGATGGCTGGCGAGGAGCCCGGTGAGTGGCGGACCGATTTCTTCTGTGAACATCTCTTTGATCATGACCAAATACCGAAATGGGAAGGCGTTCGGGATGAGCGCTATGTCTACGCCCGCTATTTCGAGCACGGTTACGAGTTCCTTCACGATCTGGAGGAGGATCCCGATCAGCTCAAGAACGTCGCGGATGATCCCGAGTACGCCGATGTCTTGGAGGACATGCGGGAGCGTTGCGAGGAGTTCATCGCCGAATATGAAGATGCGTGAGCGTGCAGGAGGATGAAGAGCGTATGACGCGGATTCGCATTCGTTGGGATACCGGAGAAGTTACGGGAACGCTGAACGATTCCGAGACGGGGCGGAAACTGGCCGAGGCCCTTCCCTGTGAGGGGGCCGCGAATACGTGGGGCGAGGAGGCGTACGCCGTGATTCCCTTGGAGGTCTCCTTGGACAACGAGCCGAAGCAGGTGGTGGATCCGGGAACGATTTGCTATTGGGTGCAAGGGCAAGCCGTGGCCTTGCCGTATGGTCCGACGCCCATTTCGGAGGGCAACGAGTGCCGCTTGGTCACGGCGTGTAACGTGATTGGCGAGGTGGATGGCGACGCCCGTCAGCTTGCCTCGATTGCCGAGGGCATGACGCTAACCCTGGAACGCATTGAATAGAGCGGAGTGGGGGAGGTTATGGCGGCGCAGAAGCTTCCAGCTTTGTATGTAGGGGCCTCCGGCTGGCATTACACCCACTGGAAGGGCCCCTTCTATCCGGAAAAGATGCCTTCACGGGAGTTCCTCGGCCATTACGTCCAGTACTTCCGCGCCGCCGAGGTCAATAACACCTTTTACCAGCTTCCCAAATCGGAGACGTTGGAACAGTGGCGCGATTCCGTACCGGAAGGCTTTCGATTCGCGGTGAAGGCCAGCCGGTACATCACGCACATGAAGAAGTTGAAAGAGCCGGAGCAAGGGCTGACGAAGTTTTTCGGCGGCGTGGAGGTGTTGGGGGAAAAGCTGGGCCCGGTTCTGTTTCAGCTTCCCCCCAATCTCAAGGTTGATCTGGAACGGCTTGAAACGTTTATGGAAGCCCTCCCATCGGGGTATCGCTACGCCTTCGAGTTTCGGAACCCGGCGTGGTGGGATGACGCGGTCCATGAACTCCTCGGTAAACGCGGCGCGGCGGCGTGCGCGGCCGATCCCGCCGAACTGGACGCGCAACCAGCCGAAAGCGCGTTGGTCTACGCCCGGCTTCACGGTCCCCATGGGGATTACACGGGCCGGTACAGCGAGGCGGCGCTTGAAGACTGGGCGGCCCGGTTGCATGCGTGGCGCGTGCAAGGCCGGGAAGTCTACTGTTTCTTCAACAACGACCAGGGTGGCGCGGCCCCTCTGGATGCGCAAGTTTTGTTAGCCAAACTGGAAGAGAAGGCGGGATGAAGAATAAGGAACCGGAGCTTGATGGGACCGGCGCGTCCCGTCCGCCGCCGATTAAAGGGCGCGGCGCCGCATGTAACCCGCCGAACCGCTTCGAGCCGATCGCATACGCGCCCGATGACGGCGCGGATCCGGAAAGCGCCCCGAAACCGGACACACAGTACCTCGCGGATCGAAGCAAGTCCATCATCTCGTACAACGATAGCCCCGATGTGCCGTTCGAGGCGAGCCTCAATCCCTACCGCGGGTGTGAGCATGGCTGCATTTATTGCTATGCCCGGCCAACCCATGAGTACCTCGGGTTTTCGTCCGGGCTGGATTTCGAAACGCGCATTATGGTAAAGGAAGACGCCCCGGCGTTGCTGCGCAGGGAACTGGCTTCCCCGCGTTGGACGCCTCAAGAGCTGGCCATTGCGGGCGTCACCGATGCCTACCAGCCCATTGAGCGGCGGCTCGAATTGACCCGGCAATGCCTCGAAGTGCTTCTGGAGTTCCGCAACCCGGTGGGGATCGTCACGAAGAACCGGCTGATCACGCGCGACATTGACCTCTTATCCGAGCTGGCCCAGTTCAGTGCGGCGTCGGTCTACATCAGCGTGACCTCGCTTGATGCCGGGCTGTGCCGCGCGCTGGAGCCCCGGACTTCCTTGCCTGCTCAACGGCTGGAGACCATCGCCCGGTTGCGGGAGGCGGGCGTACCCGTGGGCGTGCTCGTTGCGCCCGTCATTCCCGCGTTAACCGACGAGTTTGTGCTCAACATTCTCCAGGCCGCGCGGGACGCGGGCGCGCAGTTCGCGGGGTACGTGGTTTTGCGGCTGCCGCACGGAGTGAAGGAGTTGTTCAAGACGTGGTTGCGTCAGCACTTCCCGGACCGGGCGGAGAAGGTGCTCAACCGCATCCGGTCGATGCGAGGCGGGGAATTGGACAACGGCGAGTTCGGGGCGCGCATGTGTGGGGAAGGCCCTTACGCAGAGGAGATCAGCGCGCTTTTTCATCTGGGATGCCGCCGTGCGGGGTTGGCGCTCGAAGGACCGGCGCTGTCCACGGCCTCCTTTCGCCGGCGCGCCGGG
>JBKHFO010000214.1:0-6252 GCA_046540175.1 Candidatus Hydrogenedentota bacterium | reverse complement strand
ACCCCATGCCTGAACCCCGCTGGCGCCAACGATTCCGGCAATACGAAAAAGCTCTCCACCTTCTCGCGGAAGCCTTGGAGGGCGGCGCGGATCGTTTGTCCGGTCTGGAGAAGGAGGGGGTTATTCAGCGTTTCGAGTACACCTTCGAGCTAGCCTGGAAAACGCTCAACGATTACTTGACCCATGCCGGTTTAACGCCCGACACTGTCACACCCCGTGGGGTTATCAAGGAGGCGTTTGCCGCGGGTATTCTGCCTGAGGGCCAGCAGTGGATCGACATGATCGAACACCGCAATCTAATGATGCATACGTACAATCACGAAATTCTTCTCGAGGCCATCGACGCGATACAGCGCCGCTATCTGCCTCAGCTGGAACAACTACGGCAATGGCTGAACGAACGGAACGGAACGTAAGCCTGGGCGGACTGACGAAAGTCGAGCTTGAGCTTTTGCGGACGGTCTTCCGCCATCATCCCGAGCTGACGCACGTCAAGCTCCACGGCTCCCGCGCCCGCGGAACGGAGCGGAACAACTCCGACATTGACCTCGCTCTCTTCGGCGATCTTTCCGGCCTTGAATGCCGCCGGATTCGCAGCGAACTCGACGAACTCCCCCTCCCCTACCGTTTTGACGTCACAGCGTACAGCCGCCACACGGACCCCCTCATCAAAAGCCGCATTGACGAAGAAGGCGTAACGCTCTATGCAAGGGCGGGCGAATAGGACACTCCTCCCGCTGCTTTTGCCTTCTCCCTTTGTGATGCGTTATGCTCTCCTTTAATCCCTAGCGCCGGAGGACACTCCCCTTCGTCTATCGTGCCGCCGGCATCTTGGCGGCCGGAAAGCCGTCCCGAAAGGCGGCGCGCCGTTCCTCCTTTGAAGGGTGAGAAGGGGGTATAAACACACGCGGCTGTTCTCCGGCGATGGAGTCCATTCGCGAATTTCTTACCGCAAACCGGAGAAAGCCATCCATGAAAGCAATGATGTTAACGGGAATTCGCCAAATGGAGATGCGCGAAGTTCCCGATCCGAGAATTGAGCAAGAGGATGACGTCCTCATCCGCATGGGCGCGGTGGGGGTGTGCGGCTCCGATGTGCACTACTACACCACGGGCCGCATCGGCAGCCAAATCGTGGAGTATCCCTTTACCGTGGGCCATGAGTGCGCGGGCGCGGTGGAGGCCGTGGGGCCCGGGGTGAAGCATCTGAAGCCTGGCGACCGCGTGGCGATCGATCCCGCCATGCCCTGCTGGGAATGCGGCCAGTGCAAGGTGGGCCGGCCGCACACCTGCCGCAACCTGCGCTTTCTCGGGTGCCCCGGCCAGGCGGAAGGGAGCCTGAGCGAGTACCTCGTCATGCCAGAGTCCTCGTGTTTCGTCCTGCGTGACGAGACGCCGTTCGAGATGGGCGTGCTCAGCGAGCCGCTGGCCATTGGCGTGTACGCCTGCAAACTGGCGGGGGCGCTGGAAGGCAAACGCATCGGCATCTTGGGCATGGGACCCATCGGCCTGAGCGTGCTCTTGCCCGCGAAGCACTGGGGCGTGGACAAGGTCTACGCCACGGACAAGATTGATGCGCGGCTCAAGGTGGCCAAGCAGTGCGGCGCGGATTGGACCGGCAACCCGGACACGGACGACGTAACTGGGGAGGTCGCCGAAGCGGAGCCGTTGCTGTTGGACTACGTCTTCGAGTGTTGCGGGCAACAAGACGCCGTGGACCAGGCCGTCCACATGCTGAAGCCTGGGGGCGCGCTGCTGATGATCGGCATCCCCGAGGTCCCGCGCATCAGCTTCGAGATCGACCTCATGCGCCGTAAGGAGATCCGTTTCCAGAACGTGCGGCGGCAAAACGAATGCACCAAACCCACCCTGGACCTTATCGAGGAGGGCGCCCTGCCCGCCGCCGGAGACATGATCACCCACCACTATTCCTTCGAGCAGACCAAGGAAGCCTTCGACCTCGTCACCGAATACCGTGACGGCGTGGTCAAGGCAATGATTATGTTCGAGTAGCTCGCTTCAAACCCAAAAAGGGGGAACCTATCCATGGATTACCATAAAGAATACGCCGAACAAGTGGAAAGCTTCGTTCTCGTCTGCCATAAGCTGGCCCAGCACATGTATGTGACGGGGTTCGGCGGCAACTGCGCCTGGAAAATGGATGACGACGTCCTCATGATCACGCCGACCCAGATGAACAAGGGCGCCATCCGGCCCCAGGACGTCTGCTTCATCACGATGAACGGCGAGAAGCTCGCGGGCGAACGCAAACCCACGGGCGAAACGCCCATGTACGTGAACTTCTTCCGGGAACGGCCCGACATCCAGTCCGTCGTCCACTGCCATCCGCCCTACACCAACGCCTTCGCCATCACCCAGGGCAAGAACTGGCTCATGCGCCCGCTGTTCCCCGAGACCATCACCGAGGTCGGCCCCGTGCCCGTGGTCCCCTACGGCGAACCGCTGACCCAGAAGCTGGCCGACGCCTTCACGCCCCTGTTGCCCAAGTACAACGCCTTCCTCATGGAGAACCACGGCCTCGTCATCATGAGCCGGCTCGGCATCGAGTGGACCATGATGAACACCGAACTCCTCGAGATGACTTCGCTCCACATCCTAAGCGCCATGCAACTCGGCGCCGGCATCAAGGAGATCAGCAAGGACGACATCCGCGACATGGACAACGTCATGCGCTCCCGCAGCCTGCCCTACATGGGCGCGCCCGGCGCGTATGAGTCGCTTGTGGATGTGTACTTCAGCGAGGACTGAGGCGCCGCCATGGGTAGTATGTCTTCTAATAGAGGTCACCCCAGGGTTTCCGTTCTTAACCATGAACTGTATCGAGAGATCGAACGCTTTCTGAACGAAAACCCCGATTTCCGTCCATCGCTGGCCGAGACAGCTTAGAATTCAGGGGTTGAGCCTGGGTTGTTATCACACATGGACTTGGAGCGTTCCGGACATGCGGGTGTGATAACAACTTACACCCAATCTTCAGGCCGGGAGAGGTCTAAGCGATAGCTTGGCGCATCATACGTCCAGTGGCGGGCTGATAATTCAGCCCGCCGTTTCGGTGTGTCATGCCTTGTCCAAGCTCCACGGTTCGCGCATGGGGCGGCTGATGTGCTTATCCGCCGCTGGGTTGTCCACGAAACGTTCCTGTTCGGGATCCCACTCGAGTTTCTCACCCAGGCGCACGCAGATGTTGGCGAGATGGCACAGCGTCGATGAGCGATGGGCGCTTTCCACGTGCCCGGCGGGTTGTTCACGCGTGCGGATGCATTCCAGAAAGTTCTCGTGATGCGCTTGACCTGTGTTCAGGCGAATGTCATCTGGGCCCGGCTCCCAATCGGCCAGGCCTTCGGGGCCTGTCTCCATGCGCGCTCGATTGGCGGACACCCAGCCTTCGGTTCCCTTGAAGTAAATGCCCGCCCCGCCCGCGGCGCCTTCGTGACGGATCCACGGTTCATCGCGGCCCGTGCTGTCGGTGAACTTCACCGGTACGCCCGAGGCGTAGCGCAGCTCAAGGTTCCAACCGATTGGCGTGTCGCGGGTCCCCTCCTGGGGAATCACGCCCGTCCCCTCAATCTCGACGGGGCCGGTCTCATCGGCGTCCAAGGCCCATTGAGCGATGTCGAGGTGGTGGCTGCCCCATTCGGTGATGCGTCCGCCGGAATACTCGCTGATGTACATCCAGCCCCGCACCGGCAAGCATTTCTCGGGGCAATACGGGCTTTCTGGCGCGGGGCCGAGCCAAAGATCGTAGTCGAACCACGCCGGCGGCTCTTCTTCCGTGCAAGAGCCCCCCGCGTGTCCCGGGAATAGGACTACATCAATCTCCTCGAGTTCGCCAATCTTGCCATTGCGCACCAGCTCCACGGCCCGGAAGAACTGCCGTTGAGAGCGCTGTTGCGCGCCATGTTGGAGAATGGCGCCTGTGCGCTTGACTTCATCGGCGAGCACGCGGCCCTCCTCGACAGTAAGAGACATGGGTTTCTCAATGTACACGTCCTTTCCCTGACGCACGGCCGCGAGGGCGGGAAGCACGTGCCAATGGTCCGGGGTAGCGATAATCACGGCGTCGACGCCATCATCCGCGATGAGATCCCGAAAATCACGATGGGTTTGCACCGCTCTGTAGGACTCCCTTTCGAAGCGCTGGGCGTACCTTGTTTCCACGTTCTCCCGAAGTTCATCCCGTTTGCGTTCGTTCACATCGCAAACGGCAAGGATATGGGCGTCGTCCCGATCCATGTAGCTCCGGGCGTGGCCCGTGTTCATGGCGCCGCAGCCGATGAAACCGAGGCCAATGCGATCGGAAGGGGGAACGATTCCTTCGCGCCCTAGAACGCGTGACGGGACAATAAGCGGCGCGGCAAGGGCCGCCGCGGCGCCAGAAAGGAAGCCACGACGCGAAACTATCGGGTTCATGGGCTGGGTTCTCCTCCGGCTTCTTCCCGTGACCGGCGAGGCCGGCGCGGGAAATCCGGTTCGATGGGTATCAAAACGCTCCTCACAGTATTAACAAAGCCTATCATGTCTCACCACCGAAATTGAAAAAGGAGCGCCCATTCGCCGGGCGCTCCCCTCGCTAACGCTTCATGTTTTCCAGCCGCCGCAAAGGCGTTCTTATGCATCCCCCTCCTATGTAAAACCCCACCAAGGGAACCCTTGCGTTCAACGCGCACCCGCTCTACGCCCGCGGCGGCCCAGCTGAACTCCCTCACCAGCCATAATCTATCCGGCTGGAATGGGCGGAACCGGCCGGTTTACATCGGCTGAGGCGCGGGCTCCTGCGGCTGAGGCGCGGGCTCGTCCTCATCCGGTTCCGGCATGGGCGCGGGCTCCTGCGGTTGAGGCGCGGGCTCCTCCTCATCCGGTTCCGGCATGGGCGCCGGCTCGTCCTGCTGTGGCATCGGTTGCTCGGGAGCAGCGGGCTCTTCAGGTTCGGGCGCCTCAACATCGTCGAAATCCACGTTCGTCTCGATGTCATACTCGTCACGCACGTCATCGACCCGCGCGGCCATGACCTGGTGCTGCGTGGCGTCCAGTTCAAACATCAGGACCGACAGCAATTCGCTGATCTCCTCTTGTGACGTCAGCTCCAGGTCCTCATACTCGTCCTGCTCGGCAAGCTCTTCAATGTAGGCTTGAACATGCAACTGGTCGCCCATCATGGACCTAAACTGGTCCTCGGTGAGCCCTTCTTGCGCGAGCGCATCCTCGAACTCAAACTCTTCGGGTATCGACTCCTTGATCTCGTCAATTTCCGCCTGGACATCGTCCTCCGTGATCTCAACGCCCGCTTCCTTGGCATCCGCAACAAAAACTTGCTGATCAACCAAGGCGTCGAGGATGTCTTCGTGCTCCGGCGCATCCATTTGGGGTTGCCGCTGGAGCAACTCATTGACGCGATCAAGGACCCAGTCGAAGGTGTCGCCCGTGACCTCCGCGGTTTCCTCGTCACCCTCGATCACGGCCACGGTCTCCGGCGTGTCCACTTCCGGCAGGGCCGCTGGCGGTTCGGCAGGCGCGGGCGGGTCCTCCGGCATCGGTGGCTGCTCTTGCGGAGCAGGCTCCTCCGGCGCAGGCGCGGGCTCTTGCGGCGCAGGCTCCTCCGGCGCAGGCGCGGGCTCTTGCGGCGCAGGCTCCTCTTCCACCGGCGGTGACGGCGGGTCTTGCTGAGCGTCCGCCGCTGTCATGCCCCCTAGACCGCCACAGATCCCGATAGCAGCGGCCCCGGTGAAACACCAGATCCATCGTGTCACTTTTCGCATAGGTTCTAACCTCCTTGGTGGTTGGGACTGGAAACACAAACACGCGCTACACTACGCGCACGCTCTCCAGTCCATTCACATGTACTTATAGGTACGATGACTTGAATCCGCTGGTTGACAATAGAAATTGCCTTGCCCTAGTACATCTGTCTCATAATTCGTTAAAAACGCTTCCATATTACGCTTTTTTCAGGCCATTTGAAGAGATATTTTCCAAAATGTCCGATGGGCTTCACCGTCCTATTCCGCAAACAGCCCAGCGGCTCATGCTAACATTGGGGGGAATCCCGCCCCCATCGTCATCCCTGGGAAAGCGGGGATCCACAGGGTTCGCCGGGGATTGGGTTGGCGGCTGGGCCCATCGTCATCCCCGCGAAAGGGACTTTCCAAAAACTCCCGCACGCGTCAGTTTGCCTCACAAAATGGCCCAAAATGGCCTCGAAATTGGCGTTTATCGAGCGTGTTTTTCGGGATG
>JBKHFO010000213.1:0-6293 GCA_046540175.1 Candidatus Hydrogenedentota bacterium | reverse complement strand
AGGAGAAGATACCCATGACGCAATTCACGCGCCGCGCATTTATGCAAGGGAGCCTCGCCGCAGGGGTCACGGCGGCGGCCGGGGGGAATGTGGTTTCGGGAGCAGAGTCTTCCCCCGCTATACCGACAGAACATCTAGACGCCTGGGCGGAGGGCGGGCCGGTGCTACGTCTGGACGGCCTAGATGATCCCGTGGAGATCGAGTCCATCACATTACTGAGGGCTGAAACCGATGCGGGGACCTACCATTTCGTGCGGGTGCGGTCCACGGAAGGGGCGGAGGGCTATTCCGTTCCCAATTTCTGGGTCGGCGATCTCCATCCGGTCTTCAATCAAAGGGTCGCCCCCTATTTCGTGGGCAAGGACGCGCGGGATCTCGAGGACTTGGTGGACGGCGTGTACCGGCATCGTTCGAATTACAAGTTGCAGTCCCTCGGCCTGTGGTGTCCCGTGGCTTGGACCGAGTTCGCCATCCTCGACATGTTGGGGCGGATGCTCGGGAAGCCCGTCGGCGAGCTGATGGGGGGCGTGCTTCACAACGAGATTTCCGTCTACCCCGCGTCGGGCAACCGGGGCAACACGCCGGAAGCGGAAGTGGAGCATCTGGAGCGCCTTCTCGAGGAGACGGGGTGCAACGCGGTCAAGTTTCGTGTGGGTGGGCGCATGTCCGGCAACGAGGATTCTCTGCCCGGACGTAGCGAGGCCCTGATTCCCCTGGCGCGAAAGCGTTTGGGGGATGATGTCGTGCTGTTTGCTGACTCGAACAGTTCCTACGACCTGGCGCACGGCATCCGGTTGGGCCGGTTGATGGAGGAACACGGCTACGGCTTTTTTGAGGAGCCGTGCCCGTTCGACTGGCTGGAAGAAACGCGGCAAGTAACGGAGGCCCTTGATATCCCCATCGCGTGGGGCGAGCAGGAATCGAGTTATTGGGCGTTCCGCAGGATGATTGCCCATCACGGCGTGGATATCGTCCAGCCCGATCTCCACTACTACGGCGGGTTCATCCGATCCGCCCGGGTGGCGCGCATGTGTCAAGCCGCGGACCTGCCGCTGTCGCTCCACCTCTCCGGCGGCCTTGGCTATTCGCAGATGATCCAGTTCGTGTCGTGCATGCCAAACCTGTACGACTACCAAGAGTACAAAGGCGACATCCGGGAGACCGGCGGCTGGTTTGATCCGCCCATCGTCTTTAGCGACGGCAAACTGAGCGTGCCCACCGCGCCGGGATTCGGGATGACCGCCGCGCCAGACCTGGTGCAGGACGCCGAGGTGATCGAGTGACGCGCGCCCTGGATTAGGCCCGGGAGGATCACAGTACGCCGCTGGTAAGTTGTCAAGAACCGTTGAGATAGACCATCATGATTAAGCAATTCCGTGTACAGAACTACAAAGCCCTGCGCGATGTCACCCTGGACCTGACGCCCATGCATGTCTTGATTGGGCCGAACGATTCCGGGAAGACGAGTGTGTTGGACTGTCTTTGGATCATATCCGAGAGCGCGCGCAGGCCTCTTGCAGAAGTGCTGCCGCAGCCGTGGGAAGGAGGAAGATTGGTATGGGGATCGGAACAGAAAGAATTCTATATAGGGGTTATCCCCGAGGAAGATCCTGAGCTAGAATATTTGCTTGGATGCGAATTCAAAAGTGGAGAAGTCAATCCTATAGTAAACTTGACAAGACAGGGAAAATACCTTCCCCCATTTGTGGAAGGCAGGATTAGACAAGAACCGGCTACTCAGTTTTCTAAGCGTAGTAGTAAAGCATCCGAACCCATAGACATAGTGGCCCGCTCACTTGGAAAGGCCCATTTTTGTCAATGGAATCCAAGGATGCTGGCTATTCCTTCCGCCTTTGACAAGAATCGGCGTTTCACGCTGGATCGGTCCGGCTTTGGGCTACCCACATGTATTGATGACATTCTTGGCGATTCCCGGAAGAATTTCGGTGCGATCGAGCAAGGACTGCGGTCATTCTTTCCTGAACTGGAAGAAATTGTACTGACTCAGGAGGAAGGATTTCATTTTCCACCGCAATCACGGGGCGAAAAGCCAAAGGACCCGGGAAAAGGATTGGCGTTTCGTTTTAGCCATATGGAAGGAACGGTTCCCGCCGCCCATGCCTCGGATGGCCTGCTGCTCATGCTTGGATACCTGACGCTTCTTCACATGCCTAAAGAATGGACGCCAACTCTCCTGCTCGTTGAAGAGCCCGAAAACGCGATACATCCCCGGCGGTTACAGGATGTCATTGGGATGCTTCGAGACCTTATCAAACGCCACGAGGGAACCCAGGTGATAATGACGACGCACTCGCCCTATCTGGTGGATCTTTTTGAACCCCAAGAAGTCACGTTGTGCCTGAAGGGTGACGACGGCGCTGTTACAGCGCACAATCTGTCCAAAAGCGAATTGGTCGAGGAACAGATGCGAATCTTCACCCTGGGCGAGATTTGGAGCGGCCAGGGGGAGGAGGACCTCGCGGAGGACATTCGGCGGGAGAAGAGTTCGACATGAAGGTGCTTCTTGTTGGGGAGGGGGCTCACGAAGGAACGCCTGGCGAGGATGGGGACGAGCGCCAGGGCGCGCTCAAGGAGATTGTGCGCCGTCTTAATGACCAGCTCGAGGTTCAGCGCTTCGAATATGTTAAGACGATAAAGCGTTTGCCCCGGAAACGCAAGGCCGGCGCCATGGGCCTTCATGGCAAGGGAATGTATGGGATGGCCATGCAATGGGTGCTATACGCGGAGGAGAACGGATACGATGCGCTCATCTTCGTGGTTGATCAGGATAAGGACACAGAGCGAAGCAAGCAACTGACGCAGGCCCAGGAAGAGACGGCGGTTGGTCTCCCTCGCGCGCTGGGCGTGGCGATTCGAGCGTTTGACGCCTGGATTCTTGCCGATCAACAAGCGTTGAGTAAGGTGTTGGGATATAACGTACAGCAACAGCCAGCGCCGGAGACGATCAAGGAACCTAAGGAGGAGTGCGAGAGACTTCGGGATGAGTCTCCATCTTCGTTGCGTCTTCGTAAAATGTATAAAGAAGTCCTCGCCAGCGCCGAGGTCGAAGTTCTTGAGAAGCGCTGTCCCGACGGCTTTGCTCCGTTTGCGAAGCGTGTGGAGAGACTGAACGCCGGCGAGCGGATGGATCGACCATAACAACCAAAAAGGGAGAAAGAGCGATGTTTGGGCAAGGGGCATGGAAGTCCGCGTTTGTATTGAGCGCCGTCATTGCGGTTGGCGGCATGTGGAGTCTGGCAAGCGGCGCCGAGACGATCACCGCCGAAGGGTTTGAACACCGGTTCATTGCGCAAGAGTTGCCGGACCCCGTGTCGTGGGGCTACGGCGTCTCCGTGTTGGCCGACTTCAACGGCAACGGCCGGCTCGATTTCGCCACGGGCGTTCGGGGCGGCGACGTGTTTTGGTTTGAGAATCCAGGAGACGACGGAGAATGGACGCGGCACACCGTAGGCCCGCTGGCCATGCGGACGCTTGGCTCCACCGGCATGGATGTGGATGGCAACGGGTGGACGGATATCGTGGTAACGGGATACTGGTATCACAATCCCGGTCCGCCCGATGGCGATGAGTTTACCCGTTACCGCTACGATTCCCGTATTGATAACGAAATCCACGAGATTGTTGCGGCGGACATCAACGGCGATGGCGCGCTAAACGTCGTGGTGCTTGGCGATCGCGACGGTTGTTTTTGGTACGAGGTTCCCGAGGATCCCTTGCAGGACGAGGATTGGCCCCGCCACACAATCACCATGGATGTGGTGAGGGACAACGATGGCATCCACGGGGGCTTCTTCCCCGAAGGCGTGGCCGATCTAACGGGCAACGGTTATCCCGATATTGTCATGCCGGACCGCTGGTACGAGAACCGGGAACAAGGCCAAGAGTGGGTGGAGCATTCCTTGCCCTTTGGCGGGACGGGTCCGTGGGGATTGTCGGCCCGGAGCTGGGTGACCGACCTCAATAATAGCGGCCGGCCGGACATCGTTGTCGTGGACTGCGACATGACGGATTCGCAAGCGGCCTGGCTTGAGAACGAAGGCGGCGATCCGCCCACGTTTACCCGGCACGACTTGCCACGGACCGCCGAAGGCGTTCGCGGTTCGTTTCATTCGCTGGCCGTGGCGGATTTCAACGGCGACGGGCTGCTGGACATCTTCACCGTTGAACAAGAGGACGATGTTATCTTTCCGGAGGACGCCACGCCGCGCTGGTTTATATGGGAAAACCAGGGCGGCGACCCGCCCCAGTTTGAGGAACGCGTCATATTTGACGATAAACTGGGGGGCCACGATGCGCGCGTGGGCGATATCACCGGCAACGGGCGTGTGGACATCATCTCCAAGGTGTGGAAACCGTGGGAAGACAACGCGAACGATGGCCGCGAACACGTGAGCCTGCTTGTGAACCGCATGGAGGACAATGAATGACGCAACACGGCTTAGACATAGTTCAGCGAGGAAGCAGCCCCAATGGCATGTGAGGCAATGGCGTATGCCCGGGCGGGTTTGGTGGGCAATCCGTCGGACGGGTATTACGGCAAGACGATAAGCATTATCATCCGAAACTTCGCCGCCAAGGTGAGTCTCTATGAGAATCCCGAGTTGGAGATTGTGCCGAGCTTCCAGGATCGCTCCCAATACGCTTCGATTCGAGACTTGGTCGAGGACGTGAAACGGGAAGGGTACTATGGCGGGATCCGGCTCATGAAGGCGGCCATCCGCAAGTTTGTCGAGTATTGCGACAGCAAGGGCATTGAACTGCCGGATCGCAATTTCTCCATACGCTACCGCAGTAATATCCCCCGCCGCGTGGGGATGGCGGGTTCAAGCGGGCTCGTTACCGCCACCATCCGCTGTTTGATGGAGTTTTACGAGGTCGATATTCCGGAGGAAGAGCAGCCCGGCCTTATCCTGAGCGTGGAAAACGAGGAACTCGGTATTTCGGCGGGACTGCAAGACCGGGTGATCCAAGTCTATGAAGGCTGTGTGTACATGGATTTCGACAAGCCGTACATGGAAACCCATGGGCACGGCTACTACGAACCGATTGATCCGGGGCTGCTTCCAAACCTTTTTGTGGCCTACCAAACCAAACTGGGCGAAGGTTCCGAGGTTTTCCACAACAACATCCGGGGCCGTTGGCTTGAGGGGGATCCCGTCATAGTGAACGCCATGCAGGAATTCGCCTCGTATGCAAAGGAAGTCCGTGATTTGCTGGTCGCGAATCGCGGAGACGAGATCGGATTCTGGCTGGACAAGAACTTCGAGTTGCGCCGCAGCCTGTTTAAGCTGTCGCAGGACAACATTGACATGGTCGAACGGGCGCGGTCCGTGGGGGCGCACGCCAAGTTCGCGGGGTCCGGGGGCGCGATAGTGGGCGTTTACAAGGACGAAGCGATGTACCAGCAGTTGCAGAGCGCCTTTGAACAGACCCACACGGCGTTGTTCAAGCCTGAGATTATGGCGGGATAAGCAGAAGAGAGGCAGGCGCATGACGATGGAGATCCAAACAGTCACCACGCCGGAGGAGATCGCGGCGGTGGCGGCCTTGGCGCACGAGATATGGAACGAGCATTTCCCGCCCATCATCGGGCAGGCTCAGGTAGACTACATGTTGGATAAGTTCCAGAGCGCCCCCGCGATAACGCGGCAGATTGCCGAGGGGTACGAGTACTACCTCGTCAACCTGGAGGGCCATCCCGCCGGCTATCTCGCGCTTGTCCCATCCGTGGAGGAGGGGGCTGTGCAACTCTCCAAACTATATCTCAAATCGGAACACCGGGGCAGCGGCCTCGGGAAGGCGATGGTGGACTTCGCCGAACGCCGTTGCGTCGAACTGGGCGTACCCACGTTATGGCTTACCGTGAATCAGCATAACGCCGGTCCCATCGCATTCTACGAACGGCGGGGCTTTAGGAGAGACGGTGAACTGGTGTTGGACATCGGCGGCGGGTTCGTGATGCAAGACTACAAGATGGTCAAATCGGTGTCCGGAGAAGGATGATGGCGGCTCCCCGCGTATTGTGCCTTTCGGAAAAACGCCGCCACAGGATCTGGATAATTCGGTTATGAACAGTGTTCGTGCAGCTTCCGTGCAGTTCAATCACAAGCACGGGGACAAACCCCACAATCTTGCCCGGATTACCGAATTCGCGGAGGCCGCCGCCGCGAATCAGGTGGACCTTCTCGTTTTTCCGGAGATGTGCGTGACGGGCTACTGGGGCGTTCGGAAAATGAGCCAGCCAGAGATTGAGGCCTTGTCCGAACCGATTC
>JBKHFO010000212.1:0-6299 GCA_046540175.1 Candidatus Hydrogenedentota bacterium | reverse complement strand
CCGAACAATTCGGCGATCGCCCCTTCTTCCTTTCGTGGGATGAAGTAGAAGAGCATATCGCCGGACGGACGCAAGTCCATGTTGCTCAGATGCCTCACGCTTCGGAGAATGGCGTGGTGCGGGTCAATGCGCCGATGCACGCCATTTCAGGTTGGCAAGGGGACGCCGAGGGGTTCTGGAAACAGCTTGAGCAATGGGATCAGCGCAGCTATTCGGTGGTGTTGTTTTGCAACAATTCAGGCGAACGCCGCCGCCTCTTTGAGCTGTTGCAGGAACGCGGCTACCGGCCTGGACAGGATAACTTTGACCTGCGTGTTGAAGTTGGTCAGCTTCAGGCTGGGTTCGTATCGCAACAGGATAACCTGGCCATTCTTAGCGAACGCGAGCTATTCGGCCGCCACTATGTGCGCCGGAAACGCCGCCGCTTCGAGGCGGGCAGCGCCCTCACCGCGTTTGGCGACCTTAAGATCGGCGATTACATTGTCCACGAGGAACATGGCATTGGCCGGTATCTGGGGTTGAGGCGTTTTGAGGGAAAAGCGGGCGACTTCTTGACGTTGAAGTACGCCGGGGGTGACACCGTCTACGTACCCGCCACCCATATTGATAGCATTCAGAAATACACCGGCGGGGACGGGGCCGCGCCCAAGATCGACCGCTTGGGCGGCGCGACGTGGGCTAAGACGAAAGCCAAGGTCAAGAAGTCCGTCCAGGACATGACGGATGAGCTGCTCAAACTCTATGCCCGGCGGGAAAGCCAAGAGGGCACGGCTTTCTCTCAGGACACCCACTGGCAGGTGGAGTTCGAGGACAGTTTCCCTTACGATGAAACGCCGGATCAGGCGCGGGCCATCACCGAGGTCAAGGCTGACATGGAGCAGCCCCAGCCGATGGACCGCCTCGTGTGCGGCGATGTCGGCTATGGCAAGACGGAAGTGGCCTTGCGCGCGGCGTTCAAGGCGGTGATGGAGGGCAAACAGGTGTGCATCCTTGTGCCCACCACCGTGCTTGCCGAACAGCATTACCTCAACTTCCGCGAACGCCTGGCGGATTACCCCACCACGGTCGAGATGATGAGCCGGTTCCGGTCCTCCGCCGAACTCAAGCGCGTCACCGAACGGTTAAAATCGGGGGAGGTGGAGATCGTCGTTGGCACGCACCGGCTCCTGTCCAAGGACATTCAGTTCAAGAACTTGGGGCTCCTCATCATTGACGAGGAACAACGCTTTGGCGTGAAGCAAAAGGAGAAGCTGAAGGAACTCCGCACCCAGGTCGACGTGATCACGCTAAGCGCCACGCCCATCCCCCGGACACTGAACATGTCGCTCATGGGGGTGCGCGACATGAGCGTGATTAACACCGCGCCAAACGACCGGCTCCCCATCCACACCTGCATTGAGGCCTTCGATGAGCAGCTAATCGAGGAAGCGATCCGCCGGGAACTCGCGCGCGAAGGCCAGGTCTTCTTCGTGCATAACCGGGTGCAAACCATCCAGCCTTACGTGGACCTCGTGCGCAAGCTTGTGCCCGAGGCGCGCGTGGGCCTGGGCCACGGCCAGATGGCCGAGAAGGAACTCGAAGCCGTCATGACCTCCTTCGTGCGGCATGAGTTAGACGTGCTCGTGTGCACGACCATCATCGGGTCCGGCCTGGACATTCCCAACGCGAACACGATCATCATCAACAACGCCGATCACTTCGGGCTCTCCGAGTTGTATCAGCTCCGGGGCCGCGTGGGGCGCTACAAACACCGCGCCTTTGCGTATCTACTTATCCCCGGCGATCGCGCCCTGAGCGAGGACGCCCAGAAACGGCTCAAGGCCCTGGAGGAGTTCTCCAGCCTCGGCTCGGGCCTACGCATCGCCATGCGCGACATGGAGATCCGGGGCTGCGGCAATCTCCTCGGCGCGGAACAGCACGGCAACATCGCCGCCGTGGGCTATGACACCTACACCCAGCTTGTGCAGGAAGCCGTCGCCGAAATCAAGGGCGAACCCATCCGGCGCGCCACGCTGCCGCCCTTCGATTTTCCCGTGGACGCGCACATTCCCCCGGGCTACGTGCCGGACGAGGGCCAGAAGATCACGCTGTACAAACGAATCAGCAGCGTGCACACCACGGAGGACGTGGACGAGATGCGCGACGAACTGGCCGATCGGTTCGGCGCTCCCCCCGCCCCCGTGAAGCGGTTGCTCGATGTCATGCGTCTTCGGACCCTGGCGGCGGAACTCGGCGCGAAACGCATCGTGGGCGGCAAACAGACCGTGGTCATCGAACTCGACTCCGGCCGCTTCCATGAAGGCCGGGCCAAGGGCGAGCTGGAGCAGCGTTACGGCAGGCGCATCACCTTCTCGTGGAAGCAAGACCCCGCCATCGAGTTGACCGCCAGCGGCGCAGACCCCGAGACCGTGCTCAATGAAACGCGCGACTTGCTGAACACACTGCTGGAGATGTGAGGGGGAGCTTTCCAATGGCAACGAGACTGTGGGCGGGCCTGTTCATACTAGTGTTGGCCACGCTGGCGAACGGGGAGCGATGGGAAGTCCCAATCGAGGTGGGAGAACGTTCGTTCACCATCGAGACAGAGCGTCTCCGCGCGACATTCAAGGATGGCGCGATCATCGGGTTAACCAACCGGCTCACGGGCGAGACGCACGCGTCTCCAGAAGGGGAGGAGTACGGGATGCCGCGCGGCATGGGCCATATGCGCGGCGGCGTGGGCGAGATGGAGCATTTGCACACGCCCTGGCGGCTTCTGTCCATGCAACTCGCATCCCCCGAAGAGATTCACGAGCAAGCCGCGGATCGCGATTACGCGGTGTACTACCGTCCCACTGAAGACGCCGCCTTTGAAACCCGTCCCATCGACAATGGAATCGAAGCCACATGGCTCGGCCTGAGCAATGGGGAAGCCATCTTTCCCGAGGACGAATTGACGATCCGCGCATGGGTGGACGAAGATACGGGCCATCTCGCCTTTAAGTCCATTGCCCGCAGCACGGAAGAGGGTGTGTTCGGCGTTCAAACCCCGCTGACCAACCTCGCGGACTATCACCGATTCTACATTCCCAGTTTCAGCGGCGTGATGCTGGACAAGCACATGCAAACCGGCCTCAACACATTCCAGGGCCTGAACAACTTCCTTGAGGCGCGCGTGCTTGGCATCGAAGGCAAGGAAGGCAGCGTTGGATTGTGGGCGCAAGATGAGGCCTTTCACAATCACTATCTATTCCATTACTGGAGCGGACGCGGTTTCTCCGCCGCCTTTGAGCACCACACCCTCATGCCGTTCGAGGAACACGCTTCGATTGAGTCTCCCGTTTTGTATCTTGACGGGTTCAAAGGAGGATGGGTTGACGCGATGACGCCGTACCGCGATTGGTATCGCGATACCTTCGCGGAGGAAATGGAAGTGCGGGCCAGTCCGGAATGGGCGGAGTCCATTCGGGTCATCGTGGACTCGTTCAGCCAAGACGATGGAGCCATGTACACGCGGCTCGCGGAGATGTTTGATCCGGCCACCGTCCTGTTCCATGAATGGAACGCGCGTGCGCCAGCCTTTGACACGGAGTTGCCGGACTGGACGCCCCAGGAAGGGTATCCCGAGCGCGTAAACAAACTTCAGAGCCTCGGTTTTCGCACGATGGCGTACGTCAACACCTATTGCGTGAACTACAACTCGCCCGTGTTCAAGGAAGACGACATCGCGGCGTTTGGGCTCACGCGCAAGATGAGCATTGCCGATTATTCCAACCGCGGGCTGGACGAGGACCAGGAATCCCAGTGGGAGCATTTCGGCGATGGGGAACTTCTGTATCTCGATCCGCTGGCGCCTGAGTGGCGCGATTATCACGCCGGCAACATGGTTGCCTGGAACGAAGAAACGGGGACCGACGCGAATTACGAAGATGTCTTGGGCACGGCGCGGGATTTTGCCAATGGGGTTATCGAGGGATTGTCCGCGGGACAAGGCGCCGCTGAGCAAACCCGCGAACTGCTTTGGCGCAATCCGGAGGTTCCCATGGCCTCGGAATACGGACCGGAGAACATCGCGTTTGGCGTTCATTGGCCATTGACATATCTCACCGTATGGGGTTCGACGGAGCAGCGCCTGTTCTGGACGGAGCGCACCCGCCCCGTCGCCGCCTACATTCATGGGGTCCGGCCTTGGGTTCCCATCCTCCGGACGCAGGACGACATTCGGCGGCATTGGGTCATGGCGTGGTCGGACGCCTACGGCGGCCTGGCCCAGCTTCAAGGAAACACGGTCGATCTTTCCGCCACGCAAGGCGCTTTGGCGTTGCTCAATCATCGCGCGAAACTCTTCTCCTCCCGCCAGCTTGAGCCGTATTTTGAACCGGGGCCCTACGAAGACGATCTCGTCTGCATGTACCGGGACGCGGAGGGAGCGTTGTACCGCTACTATGTCACGAGCACACTACAGGAGATGGTGGGTCCCGATGGCGCGCCGCTGTATCAACGCGTTCGAGGCAAGCAATCTCTTGAAACCCCGCTGGCGATTCATGGCTGGCCCGCGCACACCGAGGGCGAGGTGTTTGGGTTGAATCCCCGTTCCTATTACGCGCTCATGCCCTCCGAGGAAAAACCGGAGACCGAGGTTCACGTCAGCGAACTTCCCTCGGGCATCATGGTGCGCCGGTATTACGAGGGTGAGCAGGCAACGGTGCTCGCGTTGAAACCGTTGGACGAGAACGCCCCCACCGAGGGGGTCGTGGAACTCTCCGTGGCGGCGCCCGTGGAGCAGATCATCCTCAACGACGAACCACGCGAAGCCCCCGCGTGGGATGACGACGACGGGCGCTCGGCGCCGGAACGTTACGAGACGGAATTCCCGGCCTATTTCGTGTTCATAAGGGATGATGCGCCACACACCGGCCACGGCCCCGTGGAGCGCGAGGAGGAAAGAGGCGTGCATTTGACGCCCGATACGGGCATCTCCATTGGCGTCGATTTCAACATCACGGCAAGACGGCAGTGGGAAGTGCCCGATGCAGGCGGAACCGGCGTTCCCGGCCAGGAAACATTCAGGCGGATCTCGGACCTCGAACAGGTCACGCTTGATTATCTCGTGGAGGTCCCAGGCCCGGAAACGTCCGTGATCCTCTATCTGAAGAACGCCCAGAATGAGCACGGGAACGGCGTTATTGCCCGCGCCTATGTGAATGGCCGGATGGTTCGGGCGTACGATTTCGGCGCGATCGCAAATCCGGACTGGGAAGAAGGGATGGACCCCGGCGAGCGGGACCTTTGGCCTGAACGCAACGTGCACATGTGGAAGATCCCGCTCGGCGGCCTGGCCGGCCAGACCGCGCTCATCAGCATCGGTACGGATTACAAAAAGTCCACCAACGCCAACAACTTCTGGTGGTCAAAGCCAATCCTGGTCACGGACAGCGAACAGACGGAGAAGTACGTGGCGGTAACGGAGGACGGCGAGATCCCCGAGGCGGAATTTCGTGTGCTCGGCGCCGATTTCATGCTGGAGGAAGGACATTCGCGGGACGCCCCAAGCGGTTTCTGAATTGGATGCGGCCGCGCCTTCATCCAGCAAGCTGCTCGTAGACGTCCAGGGTTCGCGCCGCGCAGGCGCGCCAGCTAAAGCCCGCCGCGTGTTCTTTACCGCAGGCTATCAGCGATTCCCGGAGGGCCTCATCGTGCAGGATTCGCCGCACGTTGTCCGCTACGGCCTCGGTATCGTGGGAGTTGCTGAGCAAGGCCGCGCCGCCCGTCACCTCCGGAACCGAGGAATTGTCCGACGCCGCGACGGGGCAGCCGCAGGTGAGCGCCTCCAGCAGGGGCAGCCCGAACCCCTCGTAATGCGTGGGAAAGACGAACGCGTCCGCCGCGCAATAGAAGGCGGGCAATTCGAGGTGTTTCACGAAACCGGGACGGACGATGCGGTCCTTCACGGCGGGGTCCGCCATGGCCTCCAGAATGGGTTCCGCGTTCCAGCCCACCGACCCCACGAGCACCAGGTTGTGCGGAATCTCGTCCACCAAACGCTTGAACGCCTCGATGAGGCCCACGACGTTCTTCCGCGGCTCCAGCGTGCTCACAAACAGCAAGAACGGCGGTTCCACGCCGAAGCGCTCCCGCACTAGGCGCTCCGCCTCTCCCCGCTCCATGGGTTGGAACCCCTCGTCCACCGCCATGGGGGCCACCGTGACACGCTCCGGCGATACCTCCAGATACGTCACGATATCCGCCTTGGTGGATTCCGAATACGCCATGATGGCGTCCGCCCGTGTCGCGAAACGCCGGATTCCCCGCGCGAAAGG
>JBKHFO010000211.1:0-6346 GCA_046540175.1 Candidatus Hydrogenedentota bacterium | reverse complement strand
GCCGTCTAATAGAGTAGAAAGCCATAGCGCCCGGTACTGCGCCAGTGAGGGGGCGTGGGGCGTGTTTTTTTTGCAAGCAAAATTGGAGCGAATCTGGTATAAGATAGGTAGTAGCCGCCGTGTGCGCCTCATTCCATCATGACCGGTCCCTCCAACATAATATAGTTATTTACAGAAAGCGAGAAAAACGATATGAAAGCACTTCCCTTGGTTCCCCTTCTTGGATTGATTGCCTTGTTGACCGGCGTGATTGGCTGGGCCACGATGGGCTGCGGCGCCCTTCTGGGCCAGAACGCCGAGCAGGCCGCCGCGGAAGCGGGCGACCCGGACGCGATGACCCAGCGCGCGCACCGATTCCGCACTGGTGAAGGCGAGCACCAAGATCTCGGTAAGGCTCACGACTTGTACCGTTTGGCGGCGCTCCAAGGCCACCCCGCCGCGATGTACTGGCTCGGAGCATTATACCAGGGCGGCCATGGCGTCGAACAAGACATTGAAAAGGCGATGGAATGGTATCAGGCGGCGGCCGATGCGGGGTATGAAAGAGCGCGTCTTGCACTCCAGTCAATAACGGTCCAAGAAGCATCCTCGATTTGAGCCTCCGGAAGGCGCCCTTCACCTAATACAGCGCTCCAATACAGACAACCGCCCCTGTGCACGATTGGTGTAACGCGCAGAGGGGCGGTACAATGTCGTTTTTCCACCCGAACCAGAGAGTTTTCATGCTGCACCCCACGCCGGACATTCGCATACCCGACAACGAGATCGAGGAGCAGTTCATTCACGCCTCGGGACCGGGCGGACAGAACGTGAACAAGGTGGCGAGCGCTGTTCAGCTCCGATTCAACGTCGCCGCCTCCCCCTCCCTGCCCGAGCCAGTCAAGGCGCGGCTGCAACGGCTGGCGGCCAGCCGGCTCACCGAGGAGGGCGCGCTCATCATCGAAGCGCGCCGCTTCCGCAGTCAGCTGCAGAACCGGGAGGACGCCTACGACCGGCTGTGCCGTTGGATCCAGCGGGCCGCGGAAGCCCCGCCCAAACCCCGGCGTCCAACCCGGCCCAGCCGGGCGGCGCGGGAACGGCGGCGGCAAGACAAACGCGTTCGCGGACAACGGAAACAGTTGCGTAAACCGCCGCCGGCGGACGCGGACTAAGGCCGCCGCGTCACCCCAAGCGTTACACCAACCCCTGGTCAATCATCGCGTCGGCGACCTTCATAAAGCCGGCGACATTGGCCCCCAATACGTAATTCCGGGGTTGACCGTAGTGCTTAGCCGCGGTGAGTGCACTGTCATGAATCGAACGCATGATCTTCTTTAGCCGGTCGTCCACTTCCTCTCGCAGCCACGTCACGTGGGTCGCGTTTTGCGCCATCTCCAGGCCCGACACCGCCACGCCGCCGGCGTTGGCCGCCTTGCCCGGCCCAAACAACACGTCGTTCTCAAGAAATACCGAGATCCCCTCGGGAACAGTCGGCATGTTCGCCCCCTCGGCTACCAAGCGGCATCCGTTGTTCACCAGGGTCTTGGCGTCTTCCCCGGAGATCTCGTTCTCCGTGCTGCTTGGAAACGCGCAATCGCAGCGGATATCCCACGGATTCTGGTTCTCGCGATACTCGACTCCCGGATACTTGTCCGCGTATTCCTTGATACGGCCGCGGCGGACATTCTTCAATTCGAAGACGAAATCCAGCTTTTCCCGGTCCACGCCCGCTGGATCATGAATTGATCCGTTGGAGTCGCTGAACGACACCACTTTAGCGCCAAACTCGAGGAGTTTCTCGGCGGTGTACTGCGCCACGGCCCCCGAACCGGAGATCGTGCACGCCTTCCCTGAGAGACTCTCGCCATTGGCCTCAAGCATGTTCTGAGCGAAATACACACAACCATAGCCCGTGGCTTCCGGACGAATGTGGGAGCCGCCCCAGTTTAGCGCTTTTCCAGTAATCACGCCCGTATATTCGTTGCACAACCGCTTGTACTGCCCGAAAAGGTAGCCGACTTCACGCCCGCCCACCCCTATGTCGCCGGCGGGTACGTCGGTGTGCGCGCCAATATGACGGGATAGTTCCGTCATAAAGGATTGGCAAAAGCGCATGACTTCGTTGTTGGATTTGCCCTTGGGATCAAAATCGGATCCGCCTTTGCCCCCGCCCATCGGCAAGGTGGTCAAGGCATTTTTAAAGGTTTGCTCAAAGCCAAGGAACTTTAGGATTCCTGGGTTCACCGTGGGGTGAAAACGCAGCCCCCCCTTATAGGGACCGAGAGCGGAGTTAAACTGAACCCGGATGCCCCTGTTCACCCGAGGCCGGCCCTGATCATCCAGCCACGGGACCCGAAACATGATCACGCGCTCCGGTTCCACGATCCGTTCGAGAATTCCGTGCTCTTCGTATTGCGGGTGATCCGCCACGACGGACGAGATACTCTCGAATACCTCCTTGACGGCCTGGTGGAACTCCGCCTCTCCCGCGTTGCGCTTATAGACGGTTTCCATAACTGATTCTACGTACGACATTGAGACCCTCTCTTGGCATTGTTGGATTCTGCATGTTTAAATAACCACCGGCCAAAGCCGTCCCGTGAAGGCGTCACACTCCCCAATACCCACGGCACGCAATACCCCCTGCACGATATCCCCCTAACAGGTTACAGGTAGGCTCAGCGCCCAAGCGGAACCGGCGTATTTCCCCCAAACAGCGAACACCCCCAAGCACGACCGGCGTCTGGTCCCCCTGTGTCGCGCGGCCAGAGGCCGCCCACGACTTCTTGCAGGCTGGCCGGATAGGGCAAAAGACGCCTCTTGGCGAAGACGCCACGAATCGCCCTGGACGGTTGGGAGCGAAAACTTTATCGCATTGGCGCGTCCAAGTGCAAGAAACCGAATCAACCCCAGTCGCCGGTTAGGGATCCGTACCGCCATGGCGCCGCCCTCCACCGGCCCATATGCGCCCCTATGCTTGTTGGCCACGACATGATTAGCTAGATCTCCTTTACGTTCTCTTAAACCAAACTCACCACAATTCATTGCGCAAGCCTAGTGCCTCTTCAGGGCTGGATTCATGGATGTCCCGATTCCGTCTGACGTAGCCCAAAATGTTGTCCCGAATAAATCCATCCCGTAGGGATGACAGATGGGAGCCCGGGCGATACCCTCGGAAACGATGTCCCCTTATATCGACTCTGGTAAGGGTCGCAGAACCTTTGCGCACCTAGCTGCTGCGCCCCCTGCCGGGGGCGTTGGATGGGGTGGCTTGCGATCCTGGGGTATCCGCGCGCTGCGCGCGCGTCAACCCCAGGCTACCATCTGTGACCCCGCTGGGGTCTTTTGGATATGTGCCCACACATTCAAGCACACATCCACCTCATCGTGAATCCCCAGGCGAAGCCAATCCAGTGGCGCTATGCCGTGTTATCCACAACTGTAGCACGGATCAAATACTACAATTTCATTCCGAAACATCAAGCTCCAGGTGCTTCTTGAGAAATTCAAAGGTCCCCTCGCCGTGGAGGCGGTGGCCGCCGTCGAAGTATTCGATAACAGTTCGCCCGGGCAGATCAAGGAGGGTATTGTAGAGCCGCCGCACCTTGGCGTATTCGAAGGCCACCCATTCGTCGGAGGCGACCCGGTCGTGGTGGCCACGCTCCACCATGAACGGACGGGGCGCAATGAGGGCCGCCATCTCGGCGTAGTTGAAGGTGTGGGCGAGGTTGAACTCGAAGATCTCGTATTCCACCGTTAAGGGGTACCCGCTGAACCGGTTGCTGGGCGCGGGCGCGGGGGGCGAATGCCAGGCGTCCACGGTAGTCACCTTGCGGACCCACTCGTTAAAGTCGCCGGAACAAATCACGGCGGCGTATCCGTCAATCAACGCCCCGGCGCGCATGGCCGTCTTGCCGCCGTAGGAGAGACCGTAGAAGCCGATGCGTTCGGCGTCGACAAAGGGTAACTCGCCAAGCCACTCCAGAAAGACTTCGTGCTGGGCGATGATGCCCGAGAAGATGGACAAGCCCGCTGGGTTGGCCTTGCGCTGCAATTGCCGGAACCGCGTACCATCGAGCACGGCGTTGGGATTATACGGCGCGAAGACCACAAACCCTTCCTCGGCGAGCCGCGCGCCGTGGGCGGCATAGGCGCCGCTATCGGGGTCGATCCATGATTCGGGCGTGCTGCCAAGGCCGTGCTGACACACCACGGCGGCCCGTTGCTCGCCTTCATCGATGTCCGTGGGCGCGAGAAGATATCCCCACGCCGTCACGTCTTCCAATGGTTCAAGCACCACCAGATGGGCGGTCCACGCCGGTTCTTCCCGAATTACTTTTGTTCGCGCGGAAAACGGAGGCTCGGGAGACGGAAGGCGTCCGATCACGTCGTCCCACAGTTCGTCCCGATAAGGCTCGGTCCAGCCGCGCCACAGCTCCTGTGCCTCGGCCGCGCTGTGTTCGCCGGCCATGGCCTCAAGCGGCTCCCAGAATCGGCGCCCCCGCTCCGATTCGCTTTCCCGTATGAGCCGCTGCGTGTACCGTTCGAGTTGGCGAACCTGGCGGCGCTGCCGTTCCCCGGCGTCAGGCGTTACCGCCGTATCGCCGGTTGGAACGGCGGGAACGTCTGCCTCAAGTTCTAGCGCCTCACGGAACGCGCGTAGGGCCGCATCGGACCAGGGATCCACGGTCCCGTCGTCATCTCCGTGAATGAGGCGCAGGGTTTGGCTGGAGTCCGCAAGATCGCGGGCGCGATCGAACTCCGCCCTGACCTCGTCAAGGGAAGGCGTCTCTATCCGCCCCGGCGCGGCACCGCGCCGTCCGTCCCGCGGTTCCGGCGGACCCGTGACATCGGGCGCCTCGCTATGCTCCACAATCAACACGCGGGGAGCAACTAAGCTGGCTATCTCGGCATCGCCAAAATCCTCGAGCAATTGCCAGACGTTGCGATAGATCGGCTCTTCCCATAACCCCTCGCGCGGCCCGAAGTACCCGCTTACGAGCGCGGCGTCGATCCGTCCATCCAAGGCGGCGGCATACAACGCCACCAATCCGCCCTCGCCGTACCCAAGTACGCCGGTGGGACCGTGCCCTTCGGCTTCAAACCAATCCACAAGGGCCAGCGTCTTCTGAATCTCGTAACCGATGATGTGGCGGCCCGCTTGAAACGCTTGCCGGTAAATCCACTCGCGGTGGGGCTGATTGGTCCAGCGATCCAGTTCGGCGCTGCCGGACCAGGTATCGTCACGGTTTAGGAGAACCGGTATCACCACGCGGCATCCAGCCGCCGCCAGCTTGCGCGCCGCGGTCTCGCGCTCGGTCCCGGAGACGAGCCCCGCCGCTTCCTCGGGCGTCTGGTCCGCATCGGGGAGGAGAACGAGCTGAGCGCGGGGCGTTGTAGCAGGTTCGAGGAACAACCCTTCCCCCTCGACACCCTCGAACACGGTCCAGCGCACCCGCTTGACCTCGAACGCTTCGTTGGCCTCAATGAGCGCCGGCTCGTCCAAGGTCTCCACCAACGACACCGTGTCGAGCGGCAGCCGATCTTCTTCCACGAGCCCGGCGAGCCTCGCCAACCGCTCCCGCTTCTCTTGCACCCAACCGGCGCGATCCGTGGCAAGGCCATTCCGCCAGCGTTCTTCCCGCCTTTCGCGCATAGCCTCCGTTTCGCGGAGGTAGAATGCGCGCCAATCGTCTAGCACGCGATCCGCCAGCGTTTCCGGTGAAGCGTCGCCCTCAAAAGCCTCCGTACCCGGAAGCGAACCAGCCGCCGCGATGGAGTGCAACGCGAACACACAGACCAAATGCGTAAGAATTGTCACCGGCTTCATCGTTACCCCCTCTTAATATGGTTGACCCCTTCCGGAGTAAATGGGAAAACAGGCCCGTTCCTTGGAAAAAGGTTACCCGGCCGCGTCCATCTTCTCCGCGGCTTGATCCTGGCTCAACGGCGCTTCCCGGATTGCTTCCCCTTCATGCACGGCGAAGTTGTCGAAGTACGCGTGCACGGTCGTGTACTCCCCGTCTTCATCAACCGGCGCCCATTGCGGTCCGCTTCCGCCGTGAAAGGTCGAGAATAGGAAGTTCTGTATCAACGTCTCCTCTCCCCCGGTCCCCCGGATGCGGAGATTGTCATGACTCACTACCCGATCGCCATCGACATAGATGTAAACGAACCCGTTGGCCTCATCGGGATCATTCAGCTTCATGTGCATTGAGACGGCATGGTATTGCTCACGCGAGAAGGTGAAGCCGTTGTCCGGGCTCCGTCCCACCCCGTAGGTGACATCCTCGGTTTGGTCGTAGACGTAAGTCCGAACGCTATCGTCCCCGCTGAACGTAACCCGCGCGCTCCAACGATGCGGCTC
>JBKHFO010000210.1:0-6405 GCA_046540175.1 Candidatus Hydrogenedentota bacterium | reverse complement strand
CCATGCGGCGGATAGAGGGGTGCTACAATCCGTCGCCATGCGGCGGATAGAGGGGCGCTACAATTCGCCGCCATGACAAGCATAGACCCGGAGCCCGCCGTTTCGTTGGCCGGGCCTTTTTGCATGAATATCGGCTCCCATGGCCCCCTGCTTGAGCCTTGGAGTCTTAACTCTGGCAAGAAAATTGCATGCTTCCTGTTGAATGTCCTCATTGCCGTGTCCGGATTCTCGTGCCCGCCGCGTTGCAGGGCCGGCGCGGCGTCTGTTTCGGCTGCGGCAAACCCTTGGTGATTCCCCAAACAAATGGGGAGCAGGACCAAGCGAGCATTGAGTTTAAGCGCGGGGACTTTGTCGCCAGCCGGTTCACCATCAAGGAACAGCTTGGCAAAGGCGGCATGGCGGTGGTGTACCGGGCGCGGGACACGCTGGTGGAGGAACCGGTCGCGCTAAAATTCATGAATCCGCGCATGTTAAAGACTCAACGGGGACAACACCTCTTCATCCGCGAGGCCATGGTGGCGCGGCGGCTGCGCCACGACAACATTGTCACGGTCCACGACGTAGGCGCGACGCCCGAAGGCATCCTTTACCTTTCCATGGAATATTTGGAGGGCCAAAGCCTTCGCGCTTTCCTCCGCCACCAACGCGCGCAACGCCGCTACCTCGGCGTGCGCCTCGCCGTATCCCTGACAGCCCAAGTCCTCGGAGCGCTGGCCTCGGCCCATCGCACGGTCATCCATCGCGACATGAAGCCAGAGAACATCATGCTCTTGCCGGGCGAACATGTGAAGGTCCTCGACTTTGGCCTGGCCAAGCCTTTGGACGAAGGGGAGGTGGAACTCATGGCCCCTCGCGCGCCGGGACGCGTAATCGGCACCTTCGGCTACGCCGCGCCAGAACAAAAACAACACCAGGAGATCGACCCGCGCACGGACCTCTACGCCATGGGCTTGGTGTTTTACGAACTCCTAACGTTACGCGGCCCTGTGGATAAACAGGTCCCGGTCAGCAAGGTTCGCGGCGATGTGGCCCCCTCGCTTGTCGAGGTGCTTAATAAGGCCCTGGAAGAGAACAAGGCGGCTCGCTGGCAATCGGCGGACGAATTCCGCGAGCATCTCATGAGCGCCTTTCACGAGTCTTACCGCCGGCCCAAGACTGCTGCTGTAGCCGCGCACGGCACAAGTGGCTCGACGGAAAACATGGTGCTACTCGAAGGAGGCCGTTTCCTCATGGGCAACGACCGGATTCCTTCCGAAGCGCCCCAGTTCGAGGCCGAAATCGAGCCGTATTATATAGATATATATCCTGTTACTGTCGAACAATACGAAGCATTTCTCGTAGCGAAGGGCCACCCACCCCCCAAGTATTGGGGCGCCGAGAAATATAGCGGTCCCCAGCAACCGGTTATAGGCGTTACCTGGGAGGACGCCAACGCGTACGCGGCTTGGGCGGGCAAACAACTGCCCACCGAGGCCCAATGGGAATTCGCCGCCCGGGGCCGGGAGAACCGCAAGTATCCCTGGGGCAACCAGGAGCCCGATCCCATGCGGGCCAACTACGGGGAGAACCTCGCCATGCCGTCCATCGTCACCATGCACGAGGACGGAGCCACTCCCGACGGCATTTTTGACCTGGCTGGCAACGTCTACGAATGGATGCTCAACTCCTACCTTCCCTACGCGCCGGAGCGCAGGAAGAAGATGGAAGACACCCCGCGGCGAGTGGTGCGGGGCGGTTCGTGGCAATCGCCCCCTGACGAACTGCGTTGCTCGTTTCGCAAGGGTTTCTTCCCAGAATGCCAGCTCCCCACCACGGGCTTCCGGTGCGTTATTCCCGAAGGTGAGAGCCAGGGACAAGGCATCTAAGCCCTAACGCGCTGCGTTCCTCATCTCGTTGTATTGCCATCAATTTATTTGACAGGTTAGAGGGCGCTGTCTATACTTTAACTACAAGAATATATGGCGGCATGGCGTCCGCGAGAAGACCTTGACGGCGGGATGCGCCAATTACAGACGGGTGCCCGGGCAGAGAGGGCTTTTTTACCCCAAACTGCCCAAAATCAGTGAACAAGGCGGGCTTGCGGGAAAACGGTTCCGAAATTTGGAACAACAAAGCGGCGGGAGTATTGTATGGATCGGCTCACTGCGGAGCGCAACGCGCGGACATGGAAGCTTTTTCAAATTGGCTGGTACGTCAATGTGGTTTTTGCTTTGCTAAGCTTTTTTCTCGCCCTGTTCTTCTTCTCCCGGATGTGGCATGGGTACGCGAGCAACATCGCCGCGGGCACGACCATGACGATGGCCTTTGTGACCATCGCGTGCGTCTTGCTCATGGGCGCGGGCATCTCCCGGTATCAGGCGCGCCTCGAGGGGCAACACCTTGAACTGAAACAGACCATCCAGAAGATGGCGGCGGACTTGGAAGCGATACGCAACGAACAGAAACAATCGGAGAAGGATTGAGCCCCACGCGGTTCTTCACGTTCCGTTGAGCACAGACTATCCGCGGGGAGGCACAAACGTGCGGAGGAGAGGGTATACACGTAGACGCCGGCCGGAGCTGGGCCGGTGACGTAACACAACGCAAACCGTGCGGATCCATGAATGACGCCGGCGGAAAGTACAGAAGTATGATTGAGGGACAAGTGCTCGTATTGAACCGATCCTGGTTGGCGGTGCACGTCACGCCAGTGAGGCGCGCTCTTTGTCTGCTTTATCAGGGCCAAGCCCAAGTGGTTCACCCCTCCACGTACGCCTTGCATGATTTTGACGAGTGGGTCGCCTTGTGGAACGGCCACGACACCGGCGGAGAAACCAACGGGAAATTTGTCCACACACCGAGCATGCGGGTGCGCGTCCCGGATGTCATTTTACTCACCTTCTTCAACGGCTTCATCCGCCACGAAGTCCGCTTCTCCCGCCACAGCATCTTCGAACGGGACAAGAACACCTGCCAATACTGCGGCAAGCGCTTCACCCGGAACAAGCTCACCATTGACCACGTCATTCCCCAATCCCGCGGCGGCGATGACTCCTGGGAAAACCTCGTGGTGGCCTGCTTGGCGTGCAACGTGAGCAAGGCGGACCGCACCCCGGAAGAAGCGCTCATGCCTCTGCTGCGCAAACCCAAGAAACCCGCATGGATGCCCGCCCTTAGCAATCGCGCGCGCCAGGAACAGATGCATGTGTGGGCGCAATTCGTCGACACCTCGCACTGGCGCAGCGGCGCCTGGACTTCGGAGAGCTTGACGTAGTTACAGGAACCGCGAATGAACGCCAATTCACGCGAAGGGTATCAACTTGACTGCTGGCTGTTGCTGTGTTTGTGAGGGGTGAAAATCGGCGTATCGCGGTTTGGGCTGTTCGGATTACGGTATGGAGCGTTGTCTGTGAGCGGCCAATTCGCGGTTATTCGCGTTCATTCGCGGTTTCAATACGAGGGACCTGTTCGCGGTTTCAGTGTGTGGGTTACGGAGCTAGGATGTGACGGAAGGTAAATCGGGGGATTTCGCCCACGTGGCGTTGCCGTTGGCGTTGGACAGAACCCTCACCTATGCGGTTCCTCCCAGCCTAAAGGATAGGGCGCGGCCGGGGATGCGCGCCATCGTGCCCCTGCGCGGCAAGTGGACCACAGGCTACATCACGGCGTTGACGGACTCCACGGACGTCGAGAAACCGAAGAGCATCATTGATCTGCCCGACCCCGAACCTGTGTTCTCGCCTCAACTGCTCGAGCTGTGCCGCTGGATCAGCGAGTATTACTGTTGCGCCTGGGGCGAGGCCCTGCACAGCGCCGTGCCCGCGGGCGTGCGAATGCGCAGCCAAGTGCGCTACCACCTCCAACCGGATCTCATCGCCGAGGGCCGCTTCTCCGAACGCCAGCGCAAGGTCATTGCCGAACTGTACCGGCGCGGTCCCCTCACCCAGGCGCAACTCGCCAAGGCGGTGGGCGCGGGCGCCTTGAGCGCCACGCTTCAGGGCTTGGTGAAACGCGGCATCCTCCGCGCCGAGACCACCGAACCCGAGAGCCGCGTCTCCCTCCGGACGGAGACCTATGCGCGGCTGCGGGAGGACGCCATTCCCGATGACGAGACCCTCGCCGCCATGCAACGCAAAGCGCCCAAACAGGCGGCGGTCTACCTGGACTTGCTGCACGGCGAGCCGGAACGCGCGGCGCCGCAATTGTACGAGCGCCACGGGGTGAACGCGTCCGTTCTTCGCGCGCTGGAAGCCAAGGGCTACATCGAACGCGTGGAGCGCGAGTTCTACCGCCGGCCCGCGCAAGAGGCCAGCAACGGCGGCGCGGAGAAGCTGAACCTCAACCCCGAGCAGCAAGACGCGTACGGCCGCATCACCGCCGCCATGGACGCAGGCAAATACCAAACCTTTCTGCTCCAGGGGATCACGGGCTCGGGCAAAACCGAAGTGTATCTTCAGGCCATTGAGCATGCGCTCGCCCTGGGCAAGGACGCCATCATCCTCGTGCCCGAGATCTCGCTCACTCCGCAGACCGTGGGCCGGTTCATGGCGCGGTTCGAGGCGGACATCGCGGTGCTGCACAGCGGCCTCGGCGCGGGCGAACGCTACGACGAGTGGCGCCGCGCGCAACGGGGCGAGGTGCGCATCGTCGTGGGAGCGCGCTCGGCGGTCTTCGCGCCCCTGCCGAATCCGGGCATCATCGTGGTGGACGAGGAGCACGACACGTCCTACAAACAAGGCGAGGCGCCCCGCTACCACGGCCGCGACGTGGCCATCATGCGGGCCAAGATGAACAACGCCGTATGCGTGCTGGGCAGCGCGACGCCTTCCGTGGAGTCCTACGCCAACAGCGAATGGGGCAAGTCCGAGCGGCTCGAATTACGCGAACGCGCGGCGCAGGCGGCGTTGCCGGAGGTCGAGATACTCGACATGCGCGCGGAAACCCAGGAGATCGGCCCGAAGGCCATCCTGTCCCGCCGGCTTGAAGCCGCGGTAAACGCGTGCGTCGACCGGGGCGAGCAGGCCATCCTGCTGCTCAACCGGCGGGGGTTCGCGCCGTTCGTGCTCTGTCCCCAATGCGGCTGGGTGGCGTCGTGCGAGGACTGTAACGTGAGCCTGACGTATCACGCCAAGGGCGGGCATCTCCTCTGCCATTACTGCAACGCCCGGCGTGAAGTGCCCCAGGTCTGCGGCGAATGCCATTTCAATCCACTCATCTATCTCGGCACGGGAACGCAAAAGGTCGAGGACTACCTGCTCCACGCCTTCCCTGGCGCGCGGGTCGAACGCATGGACGCCGACACCACCTCGGGCAAAGGGGGACATGCGAAGATCCTGGGCCGCTTCGCGGGGGGCGAAATTGACGTGCTGCTAGGCACCCAGATGCTCGCCAAGGGCCATGACTATCCCGGCGTCACCGTGGTGGGCGTGGTGAACGCGGACACGGGCCTGACCATGCCCGATTTCCGCGCGTCCGAGGCGACATTCCAACTACTAACCCAAGTCGCGGGCCGGGCGGGGCGCGCGGACAAGGCGGGTCAAGTCATCGTCCAAACCTACCGCCCGAAGCATTTCGCCATCCAAGCGGCCGCCCACCATGATTACGCCGCGTTCTACGCCCGCGAGATCGCCGAACGCGAGGGCGCGGGCTATCCCCCCTTTCGCCGTCTCGGCAACTTCATGGTGGAGGCCGAGGATCCCTTGGCCACGGAAAAGGCGGCCGCGTTGATCCATCGCGCCGCGCGGGAAAGCATGGAGACCCTCGAATTTCGCGGCATGGAACTCCTCGGCCCGGCGCCCGCCACGGTCCGCCGCGTACGCCGCAAATACCGCTGGAACCTGGGCGTCCTCTCCCGCAGCGCCAAGCGCCTCAACGTGCTCATGCGAACCGCCCGCGACACCTTCCACGAAAAAGGCCCGCCCGCCGGCGTCCAACTCAAGATCGACCTCGACCCCTACGGGGTGTTTTGACGCGCCAAAACGGAATGCCTCCCCAATCGCCGGGTAAGGACAGCATTCCCTTGTGATTACATCCCCCTTGATCCCCTTTCCCAGGGGAAATTTTGCCCCTCAAGCACCCACATCGGGTAAGCCGTTATTCACCCAACAGGGTGAGTAGCCCCCTTCCCCCTTGGAGGAAGGGGGTGGCCCGAAGGGCCGGGGGATGTGACCACCCTGCACACCTCTTTCTCCGGCGATTGAGGCGTCGCAAGTTAGTTGCGCGGGGGCCGCCGTTTCGCTAAGATAAACGGCTGCTGCCCGGCGAAACCAACCTTAGCGGGGGGTGGCCGGTGTCACGCGAAGGATGCTTCAGTTCTGTTTGGCGAACCCGCCGCACGACCCCCCCGCTGTGGGCGGGAAGACGGACGGCCAAAGAAAGGATCCCATGGAGTTTGATCGCGAGCAACTACGGACAACAGCGTGGCAC
>JBKHFO010000209.1:0-6412 GCA_046540175.1 Candidatus Hydrogenedentota bacterium | reverse complement strand
CTTGGCAAAGGTTGCAAACGCCCGCGTGCAAACACCTTACGGCTCCACGCGTTCCATGCTGGCCCACCGCCTTGACGCTGGTTTTCGCGGCTTAGGGGGCGTGTCCAGGGGGCTGCAAAGGTCCGTGGATGCGTTGTGTGACCAATGCCCGCCGCCGCATGCGGTGCGTGTGAAGGGAGACGAAACTCACATAGTTATACGAATGTGTGGTACCATCAAAAGCGCCATTTGTAACGGTTCGGGTGGCTGGGTGCGAACATGGAAATGGAGGTGTTCGATGCGAGGAAAGATGCGCGATCTTGAATTCAGTTGGCGTCTGAAGGTCTTGCTGGCAATTCTCGCGCTTTGTCTGGTGGGCGGTACGTTTCATCATGGCCGAGTGGCGCTCCACGAAAACAAGCTCACCGAGATCGGCGAGGACATTATCCGTGAAATTAATGAAGAGGATGGGCCGCCCCCGGAAGAGGGCCCGGAAGCTGATGTGGAGATAGAGGCGACCTGCGCCTTCGAGTATCTCGTGTTCGGAGACATGAGCGGGAAAGTCCGGCTCATTACCCTTCCCCGCGAGCATGCCCCCATTGACGAGCCGTACGTTATTGCGTATGAGTTCGAACGGGAGAACGGCGAATGGGAGCAGACCCACAGCTACCACGAGCATTGATTAGGTCCGGCGGAATCCGGTCCGCACAAGGGTTTGCGCCTCCTCTCGGCAGACGCGGAAAACCACGGGGCTATTTCCCAAACCATCGCCGTAGGCCTGTCTTGAACTTGATGAAGGCTGGATCGTGGCAACGTTCCAGGCTGACCCTTGACGCCAGCTTTCTGAAGAGAGGCGCCGGCGGGCCGGCCTTCTTCGTTCGAAGCGCCTCCTCCATGGCCTCTTTGGGATTTGGGGGTTTTGGGGTCTTGTGCGGCCAGAGTCCCTTATCGCCCAAGTGGCGCCTAAGCTGATCGCGTTCGTTTGTCCATCCAAGGACATCGGAAACATGAGGTGAGTCCGCCCATACCCACGCCTCCAATTCTGGGTCGAAGACTATAACACATACATTATCGTCGGCCCATCCGTTTTGGCGAAGTCTCTTTTCGAGTTCTACTTCGATATCCTCCCGCGGCTTCGATTCAGCGCCTGAGCCGTGCCGGTCGAGCAAGAGCATGGCGTGTCTGTGGGTGTCTTGTGCCCCACGAAGGATGTCGGCGGCTTTTCCGTAGCACCCGCTGTCGCGTCCACTATACCGCAACAGGTCACCTCGAGGCGGCGGATTGGCGTTGAAGTCCAGTTCAATACCGAGCGACAGTTGCCGTTGGGAGAGCAACGTCTTGATCACATTCTCGGCGTCCAGGTCCGCGACGGCGACAAATAGATCCCGCTTCGTCATCCAAGCACCCCCGACGCGTACATATCGGTAAGACTCATACTGTCTTTCCAATCATGTAGCGCCGGGTGAGAAGGCCCATCAACAATGTCCGTGGCGCCTGTAGCGTCCTTGCTGAAGCACAGAACGTCCTCCGTTTCCGCGCACCCCAAAATGACCGGAGAATGCGTCGCCACAAGGATCTGCGCGCCGTACACCGATCGAAGGGCCTGGTAGACCGTTTCCATGGCCTGGGGGTGAATGCCATTTTCCGGTTCCTCGATCAGGTATACCCCCTCGAAATCGGGCAAGTAGGCGGGCAAAGTAAGGGCCAACAACCGCAGCGTCCCATCCGACGCGGTCCAGGAGGGGACCTTCAATCCCCTCTCATAATGGATTTGCAGAAAGCGGCGCCGCGTGTCTGGCAGCTCGACCGTGGTGATGTCCTCGATATCGGGGAGCGCGGTTTGAATGTGCTCGATCCAGGTGCGGTAGCGGTCCATGTCTGAATCGCGCAAACGCTGGATGACCCAGGGCAGATTGCCGCCGTCTGGCCGGAAATGCTGCCCCTGCCCCGGCCGGCTGCTCTGGCGCAACGCGAGACTGTTGAGCATCAGACGCTCCGCGCCATTCACCAAGACGTTGCGAAGCCAAGTGGTCACAGGGAACTTCTGTTCATCATCCGGCATATTGGCCAAGGCGGACTTGCGCGGCCCGAGCCGAATAGAGGGCGTCCATCCCCCTTTGCCTTTCTGTTTACTCATTTCGGGATAGAAGTTGTCATTGCCTTCACGAACTTTTCGGAGCACCCGCTTCAGGCCGCTCCCGGCTTTGCCCGTATGGACAATGGTTTTCGGCGGCATCTGAGGATCGGGAAATAATGCCCGTCGAGGACCAGCCGGGTTGTAATTCAATTGTGTTTGGAGAAGCACCTGCTCATCGAGTATCTGGTACTCGTTGGAAGCAGCGTCAACCCCTATGGCGATTTCGTACCGCACATACCGATAGTCGTCTACCGCGCTGTTCCCCAACATCTCCCGGCGCTCCTCGGGGATCTCCAACACCACGGCAAGCTCAAAGCGATCTCCCGCGCCGCGAAAGAACAGGTCCTCAATGGAAGCGGCGCGCGAAGTAATCGCTTCCGTTAGACCGTGTTCAACCAAATCCCCCAAGAAGCTTATGACATCCAGAAAAGCGGTTTTCCCACTGGCGTTGGGACCAATGAGCACCTGAACGTCCTTCAGCGGCTGTTGAATGTATCTCAGGCACCGGTAATTGAGTGCTTCAATGAGGCGAACCATGGGATTCCTGTTGGTTTTCGGCCTTTGAACGCGCCGCGTTGAGAGCTTTCGGGGCGGGCGCGGCCCAAGAGGGGGCCCTCGGCCGGCTCCGCCCCGAGCATCTCCCATGCTGCTCCCAACCCTGCGAATGCCTTAGGAGGCGGGTTCTTCCACCCCCTCAAATTCCTGGAGTTCCTCGACGTCCTCGGCGTCCTCCAACTGCTGCTGGATTTGCTGGAAGCTCTCCTGAAGCTGGGGATGCTCTTCAAAAATCCCTCGTAAGTCCATCAGACCGGCGTCCGGGTTTTCTCTCAAGACTTCAGCCACGTGCTGGACCATCTCGAACTCGTCTTCCGTGACTTCGCCGTCTTCAAGCGTGCCGAGCACGACGGGCAAAGCAAGTACGCGCGCCCACGGCGAGGCGTTTTCTCCCGTGGCGATTGCGGCCACTTCGTCGTACGTTGCTTCATAGTCTTCCGGAATGTCGGCCTGCTCTTTCATGGGCTCGTACTGCTCGTCAATCTGCTGGGAAGCTATCTCACCCATGGTTTGCAACCCTGTTTGAACGACGAAATACATCACCGCCCCAACCACAATCACCAAAACCAACAGGACGCCGCAGCCAATGCCGCATCCCCAAAGCCACTTGTTTGCCCCACTGCTCTTTTGGTGTCCCTGTTCTTCGTACATGTCCGGTTCGTGCATGCTGTGAATCCCCTCTAGTGTTGCGGCTTACGTGAGAGTTGTAGACGCGCCAACGCGTTGGGCGCGTTTTCCGGCCGCGGGCCAGACGAACTCTCTATTCGCTTTCAGTTGCCAGTTCTGATAGTTAAGGGGGCAGTATACATGGGCCGAGGGGGCGTATACCAACCAGCCGCGTCTCCGTGGGGACCGCTGTAATTCAGCTATCCCCGGGCAAGGCGGGGCAAGTGTTCCTTAAGAATGTGGCGCAAGCGTTCGGATTGTTTGCGCGCCTGCTCGACCACGCGTTCGTGCGAAAGCGGACCAGGAGCGCCGCACGTGTTTGTGATGACCGCGATCGCGGCCGCGCGAAGCCCCAACTCCTCGCAGCGGTGAAGTTCGGGCGCCGTGCTCATGCCCACGGCGTCGCCGCCCATGCATTGCAGCGCGCGGGTTTCCGCGGGCGTTTCGTAAGTAGGGCCAGGAACCCACCAATAGCAACCCGGCGGCGTCCCTGTCGTTAAGGTTAAGGGGGGCGTCAGGCGTTCCGGGCGGCCGGCCCAATGGCGGAATGGCCAGGTCCGGACCGAAGCCACGGGCATTAAGCCGCCCGCCGGCGCACTGGGGCCCAGGCCGCCCGCGGCGTTGGTGAAGAGAAGGGTGTGCACGCCCCAATCGCGAAGGAGGTCGACGGACCGTGTTACGGCTGCATAATCGTGGCCTTCGTAGAAATGGAGGCGGCCTTGTTGCAGGATGACGGGGACGCCGGCGGCTTCGCCATGGATGAAGCGCCCTTCGTGGCCGGGCACGGTGCTGGCGGCCAAAACCGGAGATTCGGAGAACGTCCACGAAGCGTAGCGTTTCGATAGCATCGGCTCGAGGTGGATCCCCGAGCCGCCGGTGATGCTGATAAGAGGACGGGGCGTTAGGGCCGCCATGACGCCGGAAAAAAGACCCGCTGGTAGAGTTGGAGGGCGAAATGATCCGTCATGCTCGCGGCGAAATCCACCACGTTTTGCCCGGGGAGATCGCCGGGCCGGGCGGGGGCGATCATGGGGTTGGGCGTTTCTTTAAAATGATAGTAGAGTTCACGCAAGATCTTTTTCGCCTTAACCACTTCCGCCGAGATGCTTTCACAGGGATAGAGTTCGGCGTAAAGGTACATGCGCAGCGCTTGCGTGGCTTCCCGCACGTCGGGCGTCATATCGATGAGGCCTTCATCACTTCCCTGAACGACGGCTCGCACCATCGTGTTGATCCGCTGCGCGCTGCTCCGCCCGAGCATCTCCACGCAGTCCTGGGGCAGATCATCCTCCGTTATGACGTGGGCGCGGAGGGCGTCGTCAATGTCGTGATTGATGTAGGCGATGGCGTCGCTCAGACTGACCACGGCGGTTTCGCAGGAACACGGCTCCTCCGGCCGTTGGCCGTGCAATATGCTTTTGGCGCGGGAATGAAGCCGGATGCCTTCGCGGACTTCATGGGTAAGGTTGAGGCCGGCCCCCTGAGGCCGTTCCTCCAACACATCGACAATGCGCAAACTCTGGGCGCTATGGCTGAAGCCGTACTCGTAGACGTCGTTCAACACGGCTTCCCCCGCGTGTCCGAAAGGCGTGTGCCCGAGGTCGTGTCCCATGGCGATGGCCTCGGCGAGATCCTCGTTGAGAAACAGGGCGCGCGCCGCGGTGCGCGCGATCTGCGCGACCTCGAGGGTGTGCGTCAGCCGCGTGCGGTAATGGTCTCCCTCCGGGGCAAGGAAGACTTGGGTCTTGTGTTTGAGCCGCCGGAACGCCTTGGTGTGCAGGATGCGGTCGCGGTCGCGCTGAAAGACGGTGCGGTACTCGTGTTGCGGCTCCGGCGCGCGCCGCCCCTTTGATTCAGCCGCCTTGGACGCCCAAGCGCTAAGCCACGCCCGCTCCCGCTCTTCGACGATTTCTCGCAGCTCCGTTCGCGCCGTCATTTGCCTTTCAGCAATCGCGAGGCCAACTCTTCGGGTAGACCGGCTTCGATGATCTTCCGGCCCGTCGCCTCCATATCGTACTCCACCCGGCGGAATTCGAAGGTCATTTTGTCTGTATCAAACAAACCGAAGGCCGCCCGGGAATCGCGATCCCGGGGCTGACCCACGGCGCCGGGGTTTATGAAGTAGCGCGCATCCGGTTGAAGATGATAGAAAGACACGGCGGGATCATATTGGACCGTGCCCTTATCCGCGAAAAGCGCTGGACGGTGGGTATGCCCGAAAAAGCATAGCCTGAGGTCCTTGCCGTTGAGATGCTCCATCTGGCGCATGGCGTCCAACCAATCCACGATGTAATCGTCGCGATTGCTTGGCGAGCCATGAACCCCCACGCTCTGGCAATTGAACCGAATCTGCTCGGGCGTCGAGGCCAACCAGCGGCGGTTGTCCTCCCCAAGCTTCTCGTACTGCCACTCGATAACCTTCTTGGCCGCCGCCCGAAAAAACCACGGATCTTCCACTCCGCACACGGCCGCGTCGTGATTCCCCATCACGGTTGGAATTTTATACATCCGAATGAGATCAACCACCTCATTCGGATTGGGATTGTATCCGGTGATGTCTCCCAGACAGACGACCTTGTCGGGTTTGACTTTCCCCAACGCCTTGAGCACCGCACGCGTCGCTTCCAGGTTCGCGTGCAAATCAGCAATTACTCCTATTAACATCCTGCTTCCTTGTAGAGGCGCATCATGCGAGGGCGCACACTCCCTCGTAGCCAGGTAACTCGCCATGGGCGCGTCTCAAGGAAACACGCCCTTTTCTACCCAGAGGCCGACATTTTGTCAAGGATCTTGCGCAATTGCAAGATCTTCTTCTTGGCGTGCTGGTTTTTCGGGTCCTGCTCAAGTACGCGCTCCATCCATTTCAGCGCACGCGCGTACTCGCGCCGCTTGATATGTTGCACGCCGATATTGTACTCGGCCGCGAGGATTTTTCTCCGCAAGCGGTGCGATTGCCCGACCTTCTTGTGGGCGTTCTCGTACTGTTGAAGCGCCGCCTCGTAGCTGCGGGTCTCAAAATAGAAATCGCCCAGCGTCTCTTCTTGGGTCAGGTCGCTGCCGGCCGCTTGTAACTTC
>JBKHFO010000208.1:0-6459 GCA_046540175.1 Candidatus Hydrogenedentota bacterium | reverse complement strand
TAACGCGTAGGATCGCCCGGCTTATTGGTGGAACATTTTCACGCTGGGGCGGGTTTAAACGTTAAAAGAGATAGCCGGAGGAGCTGGGAGGTGCATTTTACCGCTTGGCTGCGCATGGCTCGGCCTGACCTAGCGGTGACACTGCTTCCCCGTGAAGCATCGACTGTATTATACTTAAGTGCAGACTGGTTCGTAATGGTTCGGAAAAGCCCCCGCGGCTAGCCGTCCCTTGTGATCGGGAACAGTATCGGGTTACGCCTGATGGCGTGAACGGATGCGCGGACAGGAGTTTATTGGAACAGCATGAGTAGACCGAAGCAACGGTGGTCAAGCGTTGGCGCTTGGATGGGGATAGCCGTCTTTAGCGCGGGGATCGTTTTGGGCGGATGCACGACCACGCATTATAAAGAATCGGCCGACGAGGAAGTGTACGACATCATCGAGGAAAGGAGACCGGCGGTGCCGGGGATGGTGGATGACTATGAGATTGAGACGGATCGCATCCTGGATCTCGAGTCTTATCCCGTGGCCGAGGAGGCTGAGGAGTTTCTCGGGGATACCGGCGAGGAAGAAGTGGGCGCGGCCATCCTATCCCTAGAAGACGCGCTGGCCATAGCCTTCCGAAACAGCCGCACCTATCAGAATCAAAAGGAAAGCCTTTATCTGGAAGCCTTGGGCCTGACCCTTGACCGGCATGAATACACCCCCCGGTTTTTCGGGGGCGCCGACGCCACGCTCATAGGAGATACACGGGATGAACAGCGCTTTAGCGCGGCCTCCCAAGCGGCCCAGTCGGCGCCGGGACTCGTGGAAGACATAGGCCAGTTGGCCGGCACGCCAAGCGAGGTCTTATCCCGCTATAGCCAGGTGGTGGAATCGGCGGGCCGGGCTTCGGGGCTACAGCAACCCGATACGGTCATAGTGGACGAGCAGCGGGTGTCGGGCAGCGCCGACGCCGGCGCGGACATGCTCATACGCGGCGGGGCGAGCATTGCCGCAGACCTAACGACAAACTTTTTGCGTTTTGTGACCGGCGATCCGCGAACCGCTACCTCTTCTGCCCTGGCCGCCACCATCCAGCAGCCTTTGCTACGGGGGGCGGGCCAGCGCATCGCTGATGAGGCGCTTAGGCAGGCCGAGCGCGACTTACTCTACGCGTTGCGCGATTTCACGCGGTTCCGTCAAGAGTTCGCCGTTCAGATCGCCACGGAGTATTACCGCGTCCTGCAGAACCGCGACACGGCCCGCAACAACTGGCTGGGGTATCAATCCTTCTTGCAGGGCGCCGAGCGGCAGCGCGCGCTGGCCGAGGCGGGCCGGCTTACGGAAACGGACCTGGGCCGTAGCGTGCAGGCCGAGTTGAGCGCCGAGGACTCATGGACCGGCTCTGTGCTCTCCTACCGGGAATCGCTCGACCAGTTCAAGATACAACTCGGCCTGTCCACGGACGAAGACATCGTCCTCGACGATACGGAGCTGGAGCAATTGCGGGAAACCGGTTTGATTCAGCCCGAGATCGCCATGCAGGAGGCGGTCGATGTAGCATTGGCCTCCCGGCTCGATTTCTACACCGACCGGGATGAGGTGGAGGATGCGGCCCGCCGGGTGGACGTGGCCGTGGACGCCCTCCGGCCGCGCCTTGACGCGCAATTGGCCGCCGAGGTGCCCAGCAACCCGGGCGATGACACGTGGGACAGCTTGGATTTCCGCCGCGCGACCTGGCGGGCGGGCCTTAACTTCGACCCCGCGCTGGACCGCAAGTCGGAGCGTAATCAGTTTCGCTCCGCGCTCATCAATTACGAACGGGCGTTGCGCAATCTTGAATTGGCGGAGGACAACATCAAGCTAGATGTGCGCCGGGCCTTTCGCGACCTAGAAGAGGCTGAACGAAGTTACGAGATTCGAGACATCGGCGTGGACGTGAACGAACGCCGCGTGCGCGAGCAGGAGTTACTGGCCGAAGCCGGCCGGGCAACGACCCTGGACCAAATCGACGCGCAAAACGATTTGGTGTCCGCGCGTAATTCGCTTACCGCCGCGCTTATCAATCACACCTTGTCGCGCCTGTCGTTCTGGCGCGACTTGGGCTTACTCTATATCAAAGAAGACGGCCAGTGGGAGGAAGTTGATCATGTCGAGCAACTCTGAAGCGCGACACCACTCACAACCCAACCTTAAAAAGCGAACCGCACAAATCGGCGCCGCCGTTTTAGCTGTTGTCGTGGCGGTTTTTTGGTTGACCCAGCCCGGCGAAACCGCCTTGGACGCCACAACGTTTGAAGCCGAACGCGGCCTGCTGCGCATCAGCGTGACGGAAGGCGGCGAAGCCGAGTCCACCGAGGCGCAGGAAATCCGCTCCGAGGTGCAGGGCATGACCACCATCCTCGACATCGTGGAAGAAGGCTACCGGGTGACCGAGGAAGACATCGAAAACGAGTTGACGCTGGTGGAACTCGACTCCTCGGAACTCGAGGACGACCTAACCCAGCAGCAAATCGAGTACGAAAACGACTTGGCCTCGCTTACCGAGGCCCAGGAACAGCACGCCATCACCTTGAGCCAAAACGAAAGCGACATCCACGACGCCGAACTCAACCTGAAGTTCGCCGAGATGGACGTGCACGAATATCTTGGACAGGAACTCGGCCAAGAGGTGTTGGCCGAAGTTCGCGAAGACCAAGATAGCGACTTTCTGGCGGCGGCGAGCGGAGGCAACCCCGGCTCGGGAGGGAATCCCGCGGCGGATACCGGCGCCGGGGAAACGGATGGCGAGGAGTTGGACCTCGAAGACATTGACGTGGAAGACCTCGACTCAGACGAGTCCCTGCCGATTCCCGAAGACTTTGATTCCGAAGGGCCCCAGTTCGAAATGGACCTCGAATACCAAAGTCTTCTCGACGATGACCGCCTGGGCGGCTCGGCCCAACAGACTTTGCGCGACCTTGAATCGGAAATCACGATGGCCGAGGAAGAGCTTAGCCAAGACGAAACGGAATACGAATGGACCATGGAATTGGCCGACGAAGGCTTCGTCACTTCGGATCAAGAGGAACAAGACCGGCTCACCTTACAGCGCAGCGACATTGATCTTCAATCGCGGGAAACCGAACGCGAGCTTTTCGTGAATTACGAATTTCCCCAAGAGCTCGAAGACTTGGTATCGCAATATCAACAAGCACACCGCGAACTGGATCGCACCCGCCGGCGCGCGGCGGCGGAGACGGCGCAGGCCGAAGCCCAGCTGCGTTCGCGGAAGGCGCGGTACGACATGCAAGAAGAGCGCGTGGAAGAACTCGAAGAACAAATCGAAGCCTGCGTGATTACGGCGGAACGTGAAGGCCTGGTGGTCTATGCCACAGGCAACGGCCGCGGGGGCAACGACGACCTTATTGAAGAAGGCACGGAAGTCCGCGAACGCCAGGAAATTCTCACCATTCCCGACATGAACAACATGGCGGTCGAGGTGGAGGTGCATGAAGCCGAGGTAAACCACCTCGCCGAGGGCCAACCCGCGCGCATAATCGTGGATGCCTACTCCGACGAAGTACTGACGGGCGAGGTAACCAGGGTTGCGCTTGTGCCGGATTCCGGCCATCGCTGGCTCAACCCCGATCTTAGACTTTTCCCGACCACCGTGAGCATCGACGGCTCCTACGAATGGTTCCGGCCCGGCATGACGGCCGAGGTCGAAATCATCGTGAACGAACTCGAGGACGTCGTCTATGTGCCCATGCAGGCGGTGATATCTTACGGGGAGCAACGCTATGTCTATGTGGTGGAGAACGGACAAGCGGCCGCGCGTCCCGTCGAAACAGGCGACTACAACGACCGGTTCATCCACATTAAGGAAGGACTGGAAGAAGGCGAGGAAGTCTTGCTCCGGCCGCCGCGGCCCGATGGCGCCGAGGAGGATGAAGAGGATCCCGAAGAGGAGCAAGAGAGCGATCCAATGGATATGCAAGAAGAGGCGCCCGGCGGCGGCGGTGGCCTTGCGGCCGTTTAGGCGCAAAGTAGGGGAAACTATAGAGGAGTTTTGGTATATGGAGCTGTTTGAGGCTATAAAAAAACGGGGTACGGTAAGAAGCTATAGCGACAAACCTATCCCCAAAGAGGATTTGACCCAAATCGCTGAAGCGGGCAGGCTTGCGCCTAGCGCCACAAACGTGGAGCCTTGGGAGTTTGTGGCGATCACGGACAAGAACACCCTGGGCGCCTTAGCCTCTCTTGGCCAAAACGCCAGATTTCTCAGGGATGCCGCCGCCGCGATAGTGGTTCTTTCCAAAGAAACCAAATACTATCTGGAAGATGGCGCGGCCGCCACGCAGAACATGCTGTTGGCGGCTACCGCGTTGGGCATCGGTTCCTGTTGGGTAGCCGGAGACAAGAAGCCGTATGCCGAAGACGTGGTTTCGTTGCTGGGAGCCCCCGAGGAATACAAACTGGTAAGCATAATCGCCTTGGGCTATGCCCAAGACGAAGTTACGCCCCACTCCAAGAGAGGAGTGGACGAGGTGCTCCATTTTGAGAAGTTCTAGGCCTTGCCTAGCTTTATTACTAACCGCTTCACGTCCTATCCGGGGACGTGAGCATACCGAAACAAGAACTCGTGGACGTGCAAGCGAAGTGCATGATTTTGCCCCAACGTTGTCGTAACGGGGCATCCATTTTCGCGTGCATAACGGTCGCGCCACCACGCGGGCGGAGCGGATTACTTGCTACCAAGGGCGCTTAACAAAGTGTGGAAGGGCAACATCATGTCGAACAACGCTACTAAGGAAAGCCTTGGCTCCGCCGCCGCTCGCAGAAAGCAACGCGGTTGGTTGTGGAAGGGCGGTATCGCCGCCGCGGCGCTTCTCGCCGCTGGCGTCTGGTGGACGCAGGCCGGAGAAGACTCCATCAGCGCAACCATCGCCCCCGTCCGGCGGGGGCCCCTGGAAATCTCGGTGGTGGAAGGAGGGGAAGTCACCTCTCGGGAAAGCCAGGAGATCCGGTCGGAGGTGCAAGGACGCACTACCATCCTTTCCATCATCCAAGAGGGATACACCGTCACGGCCGATGACATAGCGAACGGGCTAATCCTGGTGGAGCTGGACTCCTCGGAACTCGAGGACGACCTTACCCAGCAAGAGATTACCTACGAAAACGCCTTGGCCTCGCTCACCGAAGCCCGCGAACAGCACGAGATCCAAATCAGCCAAAACGAGAGCGACATCCATGACGCCGAACTTGAAGTGGCGTTCGCGCGGATGGACCTCGAACGTTATCTGGGTTCGGCTGTAGGAGGCGAGCTGCTGGCGAGACTGGACAACACCACCGAAGAGGACGAGGCCAGCGAGTATTATGCCGCCGCGGCCGGTCCGGATGGGGCCATGCCGCCCATCGACATGGACAGCATTGAACAAGACGGCGAAATCGAGATTGAACTCGATTATCAAAACCTGTTGGGCGATCCCCGTTTGGGCGGCGAGGCGCAGCAACGTTTGCGTGACCTTGAATCGGACATCACGCTGGCCGAAGAAGAACTGAGCCAGGCCCAAACCCGCCACGAGTGGACCGAGGAACTCCTGACGGAGGGGTTTGTCACGTCATCGGAAGAGCAGCAGGACCGCCTCTCGGTGCAGCGCCGCGAGATTCAGCGCGACGCCGCGCAAACCTCGCGAGACCTCTTTAGGACCTATGAGTTCCCCAAGGAATTGGAGAGTCTGGCGTCGGATTACCAACAGCGCAAGCGCAGCTTGGAGCGCACCCACCGCCAAGCCTCGGCGCGGGTCGCTCAATCGGAAGCGAACCTCCGTTCCCAGAAGGCCACCTACGATTTGCAAGAGCGCCGGCTCGAAGAACTGAAGGAACAAATCGAAGCGTGCATCATCCGCGCCGAGCGCCAGGGGATTGTGGTATACGCCTCGGGCGGCCGGGGCGACGATCCCATCGAGGAAGGCACGGAAGTGCGGGAACGCCAAGAGATTCTAACAATTCCCGATATGAACAGTATGGCCGTTGATGTGGAAATCCATGAGTCCATGGTGAACCGGCTTCGCACCGGCCTGCCCGCGCGGGTCAGAGCGGATGCGTACCCGGAGGCCACCCTTCAAGGCGAACTCACCCGCCTCGCGCTGGTCCCGGATTCTGGCCATCGTTGGCTCAATCCCGACCTGCGGGTCTTCCCCACCACGGTCGCCATCGAGGGCTCCTATGAGTGGCTCCGCCCTGGCATGACCGCCCGAGTCGAGATTATCATCGACTACCTTGAGGACGTCATCTACGCGCCCATGCAGGCCGTGGTCTCCGATGGCCGTCAACGCTACGTCTATGTGGTCCAGGGCGGAACGGTACAAGTCCGCCCCGTGGAAACGGGCGTTTACAATGACCGTTTTATTGAAATCAAGAGCGGTGTCGAGGAAGGCGAACAAGTCCTGCTCCGTCCGCCGCGCCCGGAAGGCGCCACCGAAGACGAGGAAG
>JBKHFO010000207.1:0-6477 GCA_046540175.1 Candidatus Hydrogenedentota bacterium | reverse complement strand
CGGCGATTCTGAACGTGGCCCAAATCGTGCTCGAACGGCAGGGCTACACCGTGTTGACAGCCGCAACCCCCGAAAAAGCCCTCACCCTGGCGGAGCAGCACGGGAGCGCGATTGACCTCCTCGTCACCGACGTGATCATGCCCGGCATGAACGGCGCCGAACTGGCGAATCGTTTGGTGAGTCTATACCCCAAGCTTGGCGTGCTGTTCATGTCCGGCTACCCCGCCACCTTCACGGCCGGCAACAAGTGGCTCGAGGAAAAGGGGTATTTCATCCAAAAGCCCTTCTCCATGAGGGAGTTCGCCACCAAGGTGCGCGAAGTCCTCGATAACCGGTAAACCGTTTACCCTCGTACACAACCGGGAGGATAGGGAAAGGAGCCGCCACGCGGTACGCAAAGAAACAAGCTTGCCGGACGCAATCACGCCCGGCAAGCTCGTGTGGCTTTCTGTTTGTGAAGCGGGGCCGCGCAGCGTTTGAAATCATCAACCGGCGCGCGCCCGTTACAGCGTTTTCAGGCCATGCGCTGCTACTCGGCCCGCACCGCCGTCGCTTCGGGCCCCTTTTTGCCTTCGGCGGGCTCAAAGATCACCCGCTGTCCCTCCTGCAATGAACGAAATCCCTCCTGATCAATGTTTGTATGGTGGACAAAGAGATCCTGTCCCCCATCGTCGGGCACAATAAACCCGAACCCCTTCTGATCACTGAACCACTTGACTGTACCTGTCGCCACTTTCCTTACCTCCGTAACGGCCTCCGCGGAGCGCCCCGCCAAGGCCTTGAACCTGCCCCACTCTTTCTACTATCGATTACGTCCTCCCCCGGGGCTCAAAGGAAGCGCTTCAACGTGCCCCTATATTAGGCACATTTAGGCAAGCAATGTCAAAATCTCAACGCGCGCCAATCGCCGGGCTAAGAACGCTGCCCGAGGGGAGAACATCCCCCCCTCGATCCCCTTTCGGATGGGGATGGCCCGCAAAGCCGGGGGATGTCAACGCCGATGCGCCACTTTATCCGGCGATGGGGCCGCGAAGTTGCTTGACTATTGCTCTGTTTCAAGGCACACTACTACCGTTATGGTCAAGGGGCGGCCCGCCTCGCCACAAAAAGAGAGGCCCATATCACCTCCCTTGAAAACCTTACCAACGGAAGGAGAATACGCTATGACAAACGACGAACCGGGCATGGGGCCCGAAAGTCTGACGCCGGACAGTGGCGCGCCCATCGACAAGGACGCCCGCCTGTGGGGGATGTTGTGTCATCTGAGCGCGCTGCTGGGTTTTACCTGCATCCCCTTCGCCAATCTGATAGCGCCCCTCATCATCTGGATGGTGAAGCGCGAAACCCATCCCTTTGTGGATGACCAGGGCAAGGAAGCCGTGAATTTCCAAATCCTGCTGTCCGTCATCGGGATCGTGATTGGTCTGCTCATGTTTGTTGGTATCGGGGTCTTCCTGTACCCTATCCTGTTCGTTGTGTTGCTTGTATTCGCGATCCTGGCGGGCGTCAAGGCGAACAGCGGCGAGTACTACCGCTACCCCTTCAACTGGCGCATTATCAAGTAGCCGCGCATCCACCCCCACAACCAACCCGGCCCCAAGCGAACGCTTCATCCGCTTGGGGCCGTTTTTGCATCATGTATTTGGATGGGCCGGACCGCTATTCGCCCGCGGACTTCTTCTTCTCGTAGGCGGCGATGAGTTCTTGCGCAATGTGCTCCGGCACTTCTTCGTAGTGGTCGAACTGGAGCGTGTGACTGCCCCGGCCGCCGGTCATGCTCCGCAGCTCAGTGGAGTACCGCAGCACTTCGCCTTCGGGCGCGAGGGCGCGGATGCGCTGCCTTCCACCGCCCACGGGCTCCATACCCAGCACGCGGCCACGCTTGCTGCTCAGGTCGCCGTTGATGTCGCCCATGTATTCCTCGGGCACCGTGACCTCAATCTGGACGATGGGCTCAAGGATGCACGGATTGGCCTCGCGCACGCCTTTCTGGATGGCGATGGACGCCGCGATCTTGAACGCCATCTCCGAGGAGTCCACATCGTGGTACGAACCGTAATACAGTTCCACGACCACATCGACCACGGGGTAGCCCGCGATGACCCCTTTTTCAAGGGCGTCCTGACACCCTTTGTCCACATGGGGAATGAACTGACGGGGCACGACCCCGCCCGCGATGCTGTCGACGAACTCGTAGCCGGCGCCGCGCTCGTTTGGAGACAGCCGCAGCCACACATCGCCGTACTGGCCATGGCCGCCGGATTGCTTCTTGTGTCTGCCTTGGACCTCGGCCTTGCCCCGGACCGTTTCCTTGTACGCCACCCGCGGCGTGCGCGTCTCGGCCTCCACGTTGAATTTCCGTTTCAACCGGTTCAAGAGAATCTCCAACTGCAAATCCCCCATCCCCCGGATGACGTGCTCGTTGGTCTCGGGATCCCGGTAATGGGTGAAGGTGGGATCTTCCTCGGCAAGCCGGTTGAGCCCTTCCCCGATCTTATCCTCGTCGCCCTTCGACTTCGCGGATATCGCCAACTTCACCATCGACTCCGGCAATTTGATTTCGGGCAACCGCAATTCTTGTCCCGGCGCGCTAAGCGTATCGCCAAACGCCGTATGCTTCAACTTAGTCATGGCGGCGAGATCGCCGGGCCGTACTTCGTCCACGGGCGCCTGTTCTTTCCCGCACATCAAATACAGCTTGCCTGTGCGCTCTTTCACGTTGCGCGTGACGTTCAGGAACTCGCTGTCGGACTTGAGCGTGCCGCTGAACACGCGGAAATACGTGAGCTGGCCCACGTAGGGGTCAATGACCGTACGGAAAACCTGGCCAAGAAAAGGCGCATCGGGATCGGCCTTTACTTCGACTTCATCTCCAGAAGCATTGTACGCCACCACTTTGCGATCCAAAGGCGAAGGAAAGACCTCAACGATTTCGTCAAGCAACTCGTCGATGCCGATGTCCTTCTCCACGCTGCCAGCAAAGATGGGAACCACCTTTCCGTTTTCCAGCCCTTCCTGCAAGCCCCGCGTGAACTCCTCTTCGGTCAACTCGCCCGTTTCCAAATACTTTTCGAGAAGCTCGTCGTTGGATTCGGCGACCACCTCCGACATACTCTCCTTAAGACTGCTGACCTCGCCGGCCACAGCGGGATCATTGCCTTTAAGGACGTTCACCACCTTTTCCAAGCTTGCGCCTTGACCCACCGGCAGTACGAAAGGCACACATTGCGGACCATAAATGTCCTGCAGGTTCGAGACCACATCATCAAAACTCGTGTTTTCGCGATCCAGCTTATTGACAAAAAAAGCCTTGGGCGTGTTGTGCTCAGCTGCGTAATTGTAGGCGAGGTCGGTTCCTACTTGAGGCCCCGTGCCGGCGTCCACCATGATGATTACCCCATCCAACGCCGGGATGCTGGCCGCCATCTCTCCCTGAAAATCCACGTAGCCGGGATGATCCACGAGATGGATGCGGGCCCCTTTCCAGTCGAAATGCATCAGCTTCATGCAGATGGTCTGCTGGCGCTCTTTCTCCTCTTCCAGATAATCCCCCACCGTGTTCTTGTCCTCGATGCGGCCAACGCGGGACGTCTTGCCCACCTTGTGCAGCACATGCTCGATAAGCATGGTCTTGCCCGTCCCGCTATGGCCCGCCACCCCTACATTCCGTAACTTCGCCGTATCGGTCTTGCTCATAAACGTTTCCTCCACATGTAACCGTCGCGCGCCGAAACAGCAACCACTGTCCCCAGCGCGGCTTATCCCCAGTCGGCCGGACCAGCCGTACCCCACGGAGAGCACATCCCCCCTTCCCAAACCTTAGGAAGACATACAGCCCCCCGGCGCAACCGGGGTAATGCGGCGTCCCACCCGCGGATGAGGCTCGAGAGCCCTTCTGAGGAAGGCCGGGAGATGCAACCGCGCGCCGCCGCGAGAGCGTCCGCCGATTAGGGTCCGTTGAGAGTTTTTTGTCGCTAGACGCCGGGCAGTATACTACGGCGTGGAGCTGCTCTCAACTTAATGGGCGCCGTTCATCTCGCTTTTGCGCATCCGCCAGGCGAAAACGAAAGGCCCGGCGCGCTTGCTAACGCAGGGTTGGGCGACTCTACGCCAAGTTTATGGCTTTTGAGGCTTATTAGCGGAACCTGCTACAGTAGCGGCATATTGAGACGCGGAATGTCAGGGCCGTCCCCCCTTTAGGCGGAACGCAACAGAAAGGAGAAACATTACGATGCCACGAATACTTGCCGCATTGAGTGGGCTTTGCCTCGCCGTGAGCTTTGCGGCGGGCGCTGAGTTCGCCTATGAAGACGACGGAACGACGCTGTGGATTTCCGAGGGCGGAGAACGCGTCCTGGGCTACAATCATGACACGATTGAGCCTGAGAATGCGGACACGGAATTCCGGGAACGTTACCGCCGCTCGAGTTACATCCACCCCCTCTTCGGGCTGGATGGCGATGTGCTCACGGAGGATTTTCCGGATGATCATCCCCATCACCGAGGCGTCTTCTGGAGCTGGCCTGGCGTCCAATACGGGGACCAACCTGTGGACGTTTGGCACGTGGAGGGCGTGCGCCAGCTCTTCGAAGAATGGGTGGAAAGAGAAGTGCGGGAGGACCGTGTTTTTGTGCATGTCCGTAACGGCTGGCAGCTCACCGAGGAAGACGAACCGTTCGTTCGAGAGGATGTCCGTTTCACGGTTCATCCCGCGGACGATATCGGCCGCGCCATCGACTTCGAACTCACGTTCACCAACGTGTCGGAAGAAGAGGTGACGTTGGCGGGGGAATATGGCGGGTTCAACGTGCGGCCCGACAGCAGCCGGCCCGACGAACAGCTTGCCGGCGCGCCGGGGCTTCTGGAGGACGCGAACACGGCGGACACACCGTGGGCTGATTACTCGTCGCGCATTGAGGAGGACGGCCCCTATTCCGGGACGAGCGTCTTCCAGCACCCGGACAACCCGGATTACCCCCACGAGGGCTGGACATTGCGGCACTATGGCTTCCTTGGCCAAGCGTGGCCACAAGACGATCCCTATGTGCTTGAGCCCGGCGAGGACGTCACCTTGAAGTACCGCCTTTACGTCCATCGCGGCGACGCGGAGGAAGGCGAGGTGGCCGAACGCTTTGAGGCCTATCTTAGCGATCGCTTGAACGACTGACAGCGGGGCGCAATCCACCCGGGCTCAGCCCATACATTTATTGAGGGTAGGGGGGCTTTACGCCACTGGCTTGGCTCCGCTGGGAGTTCACCATAAGTGCTGGACCCTTGTTCGTTGCGCGGGTAGACATAAAACGACCCCAGCGGGGTCACAGATGGTAGCCTGGGGTTGACGCGCGCGCAGCGCGCGGATACCCCAGGATCGCAAGCCCCCTCCGACGACCCCTTTAGGGGTCGCAGCAGCTGTATGCACAAAGGTTCTGCGACCCCTAAAGGGGTCGGTAGGGAGGGTGTCTTTTCCGGGGGTATCGCCCGCATGCTATCGCACGCGGGCTCAACCCCCGGCTACCAGCTTTCATCCCTACGGGATGGATTAATTTTTGACAGCATGTCAGGCTAAGTCAGACCCAATCGGGACCTGTCATTCAGTCCGAATGCTCGTCCAGAAAGTCTTGATAGCGCTCCAGCAATGCCTCCTCATCCAGGGTATCAACGACAATGCGCACCGTCGCGCGTGCGCTCTCACCCGCTTCGATGGTGCGGCCGAACAACGAGAGATACATCGAGTAATGCGCTTCGCCGCGTTCGGGAGTGAACAGGGCGAAACAGTCCTGGGGTGGCGCCATCATGGCGACGGTCAAGTCCGAATCCTCGGCCCGCCGGTAAATGAGCGCCCCGGCGAAATCCGGGCGGACAGTCCAATCCACCGGATTCGGGGGGATCTCCCAGCGGCCGTCTTCCACCATGGCGAGCGCCTCCGCATCCCGGGGAAATGCCTGCCACATGCCCTCTTCGGGCTCGGCAGTGACCAGGCCGGTCCCCTCCTCGTCCGTCTGCGCATAGACCGATGAAGCCGGGAACGCGGAGGAGAGATACGAAGCCAGAAACACCTCAAAATCAGGCAAGTCTGCTTCGGCCTCGACAATCGTCTCCAAATCAAGCGTGTCGGGCGCAACCCAACGGTAGATGCCTGTCAAAGCGAAAGGCTGGTCTTCCGTGGCCGGCCAATGGACGCGCACGGTATCGGACGTTTCCAGGGACCTCTCGCTCGAAAGCGCCCGGGGGTCTTCGTAACGATGGCCTGCGGTAAACACGCGATAGTAATTGGCTATGCCATAGGCCGCGCCCGTTAACGAGACGCCACTGGGCGCATGATGCAGCGGATGCAGACCGTAGGCCCTCCCCTCTAGCCCCAGCGTCCCATGCAGCGTCTCGGTCTCCACGCGATACTCGCCAGCCGTGCCGCCAGGGGCGAAGATCGATGCGTCCGTCTCGGAACCCACGTCATGTTCTTCCGAATGAGCGGCGCCG
>JBKHFO010000206.1:0-6518 GCA_046540175.1 Candidatus Hydrogenedentota bacterium | reverse complement strand
CATTGGCCGCCGCCCTGTTCGCACTCACGGGCGCTGCCTGGGCGCAAGGCGGGGAAAACGGCGCGCCCGAACTGGTGCTGAATCCGTATGCGGATGTGGACTGGGAAACCTTCGAACATCACAAGGCGGCGCTGCACACGCACACCCTGCAAAGCGACGGGCATCATCCGCTCGAAGAAGTGGTCCAGGCGTATCACGACCCTGGATTCACCATCCTGGCCATCACGGATCACGACACGCACGAACCCAATGAGGACACGCCCTATCCCGATCCCGAGCCGGACGATTACCCGGCCAACACGACGTGGCCATGGTCAGACTATGGCGCACCCGCCCCCGAAGAATTGGGCATGGTGGGCATCGAGGGCAACGAGCTGTCGGACAGGCATCACATGAACAGCCTGTACAACGGGTACGGCGTCTTGGACCGGGACAAAGATGAGGACGAGCAGTTGTTCGAGGTGCGGGATCTCGCCGGTCTCGCCTTCCTTAATCATCCGGGGATCGACGCGGACTGGTGGACGCGCCAGCCCGTGGAATGGTACGCCGAACGTTTCGAGGCGCACGGCCCTGAGTACCTCGCCGGCATCGAAGTCACGAACTGCTCGGTCGAAACCGAGAAGTACGACGAAGGCCTCTGGGATCAACTGCTCGCGCGGTTCATGCCGGAACGGCCCATCTGGGGATTCGGGACGGATGACATGCACCAGCTGGCGGATGTGCGGGAGTCGCACTCGGTATTCGTGGTTGACCAACTCACTGACGAATCGGTGCGCGAGGCCATGGAAGACGGCCAGTTCTATTTCCGCAAGTCGAGCCGGCGCAATGATCTGCGTGAACGGGCGCCGGCGGACGAGTTGTTCCCGCTGATCCACGCCATCGATGTGGACGAGGACGCCGGCGTGATTACCGTGGACGCGTCGAATTACGATGTCATCCAGTGGATCACCGCGCCCGAATCCCTGGAGCCTGTCGCGGACTACGAAACCAGCAACGAACCTTGGCCCCTGGGCCAAGTGGTCCACGAGGGCTCCGCGTTGAACTACCGCGAAACGCCGGAACTCGACCGGTACGTGCGCGTGGAGCTGCACCGCGAGGACGGCGAGGAGATCTACCGCACGTTCACCAATCCGTTCGGTTTCGCCTCGCCGGAGTAAGGGAGAACCCATCATGCCGCGCAACCTTCTGTGTCGCACCTTGTCCGGGTTCGCCATCGCCGCACTGGCGGCCGGTGTTTTCCTCGCGGGCACGCCGCACGCCGAGGGCAACGAGTATTACGTTGCGCCCCACGGGGATGACGCCTCATCCGGCGCGGAAGACGCCCCATGGGCCTCGTTGGAACACGCCGGCGCCGTTGCGGAAGCGGGCGACACGGTGGTGTTCTTGCCCGGCGATTACGAGGGCGTGCTGGCGCCGGAAAACAGCGGGACCGAGGAGGCGCCCATCGTGTTCAAGGCGGAGCAACGGCGCACGGCCCGCTTCGTGGGAAGAGGGGACGGCGTCTATCCCATTCGGCTCGACGGCCTGGAACACGTGCGCATCGAGGGCGTCCACGTGGAACCGGCCGAGCGGGGCGGGCGCTGGCTCCGCATGGAGGATTGCCGCCACATCGTGCTGGCGGATTGCCTCTTCGAGAAGGGCTACAGCGGCATGCCGTTCCACATCATCGACAGCCGGAACATATGGGTTCAGGATTCCGTGCTGCGCAAGAACGCCTTCAACATGGCGCGGATAAGCGATTCCGAACAGGTGGTGTTTGAAGGCAATGCCGTCAGCCGGGCAGGCCATTCGCCACTGCAAATCTATCCGCCCGGCTCCAACGCCGCCTTGGTGGTCCGGGGCAACGTGTTCCACGCCGCCTGGGGCCGGCCGTTCGAATTCTTCACGACCCAAGACGTGTTGTTCGAGGGCAACATCATCACAAACGCCTACAACGGCGGACGGTCGGCCAGCTCCAACGCAAAGTTCGCCGTGCAAGGGGGCATCTTCCGGTTCAACCGCGTCTTCCGCAATTGGGGCGGCGCCCTTCACTTCTACCCATGGGCGGACGATACGATGGAGGCCATCCGCGCGTATCACAACGTCTTTCACGGCAACACCCACTACGGCTTTAGCGTTCGCGGCGGCGGCCAAACCCGGGACGTTCTCTTTCAAAACAACATCCTCGCGGAGAACGATCCTCACGGGGCCTGGACGCAACTTCAGGTAAGCGGGGAATCTCCGGAATCCGTGGAATTCCGCTCCAATGCGCTGTGGGCGGGAGAGCCGGACCGGGATCAGGTTATCCATTGGGGCGGCCAAGGATATTCCGCGGACGCTGTCGGCGCCAAGGCTTGGCGGGAAGACCATGGCGAGGTGTTCCATAATACGCGGGACGCCCAGCCCGGCTTCGTCGATGCGGCGCAGTATCAGCACGGTCTCAGCGAGGACAGCCCGCTCCGCAACGCCGGATCGCCTCTCGCCCATGCGCAAGGCGATGGCGAAGAGGACGATGTCCTTCCTGTGACGGATCCCCGCGCCTTTTACGACGGCTATGGCATTCCCGGCGAAGAAGGCGACCTCGTCGCTGTGGGGACACCACACCAGCTCGCGCGCGTCACCGAAGTGGACTCGGACGAGGGGGTACTCATCCTTGACCGGGAGATGACTTGGGCCGATGGCGATCCCGTGAGCTTACCCTGGAGCGGCGCCAAGCCGGATATCGGGGTCCATGAACATGGCGCGGATGGACGGCCCTCCGTCGAGGTCCGCGTAACGCCTTTCCAAGTCGAGCCTGGGGAGCCGGTGGCCATGGAGGCGGTGTTGCACGGAATCCCGGAGGTGGAATCCATTCAATGGCGGCTTGGCGACGGAACCCTGGTGAGGGATAAGACGAGCTTCACGCATGAATACGCCGCCGCCTATGACTACCCGATTCGGGTTCGCGTGACGGGCGGGGAAGGCCGGATTCACCGCGGCGTAGGCTATGCCGTCGTGGAAGAACCCGCCAACCCCGGCGAGCCGTTGCTGCACAGCACGTTTGGCGCGGACGATCAGGAGTGGTGGTGGCGCTGGCAGAGTTACCGGCCGATGCCCGCCGCTTGGGAACGGGTTCTCGTCTTGGAAGAAGGGGACGATGTGCCGCCGCCGTGGAGCCATCCCCGCGGGGACAACCGCGTGATTCCACCGGAAGAAGACAACCCCGCGGGCTCCGGTTGGCTCCGGGCGTACGCGCCGGAAGACGGCGGCCGCTTGCCAGTGCGGGTTCATCCCCGGCGCTGGGCTATCGATACGTACCCGCGCATACGCATCCGGTACCGCCTTGAACCAGACACGCCCGTGGGGGTGTATGTCCGGGCTTTCCCCACGCCGGAGACCGGCGGCCGGGAAGTCTGGCTCGCGTCTAGCCCTGCTACGGCCCGCGCGGAGGACGATCCCGGTCTCCCCCGGCTCCAGGACGATGGCGAATGGCATGTCCTGGAACTCGACGCCCGCGATATCCGCGAGACGCACCCCGAGGTGGACGTGCTGGAAGGGCTTCGCTTTTGGGCCGAGGACACCGGCCGCGTAGAAGAAGGCCATGCCCTGGAACTCGATGAAGTTGTAATCTCGCCCCGGAATGACTGAAGGGAGAGATTCAGACGAGCCACACGGGGGTGTATTCTTTGCAGTTGGAGGCCGGACACGGTAGATTACATTGGTGATTGGGTTCCCCCTCGCCTCTGAGGACAAAAGCGAGGGGGACGCATGCTCTGTCAAACGCCCTTTTTGGGGAGCCTTGTTCCTTTAGGCGGATTCTTCTTTGTTCTTCGCGCCGGAGTGCGGGGCTAAGGGCTGTTGCGGATACTTCTGGAAGCTTTCTTTCTTGGAGAGGATCTTGATTATGGTGTAGGCGCCCTTGTCCCCCGGCCTGGTCAAGGGCCACGGCTTGCCCAATTCATCAAAGGCCTTGCGGACACGCAGCACTTGGCTTTGGTAGCTCTTGCCATCAGCGGGTTCGTAAATCACGAACTGGCCCGCTTTCGTCCCTCTCACCTGGTCCATAATCTCTTGGATGTGGGGGTTGACGCGCTTCTCCTTGCCGCCTTGGCTGCTTTTGTTGGCATTCAACCCCATCTTCTCGACTTCTTCTTTTGTTAATACGCGCGCAGGCATGTAAACTTTCCTCCTTTGGTTTCTTGGAACAAACACACACACAACAATGATTCTGTAAGACGCTTGGTTTATCCAATCCGTACCCGTTATGGGCCTTGGCGATGGAGTGATGACTCGTCTTATGGCCAATTATAACCAATACTAGGAGTCTTTCGCCAGTCTTTTCCAAGCTTCTTAACGGCGGACTCATACATAGCGCTTCCGCAGTATACAAAACACTGATCTCCCATACAACAAGGCGGCGTGATCCAACAGCAGGATCGAATGGCAATCCGTTCTTCATGTTCGCCGCCGCTCGCATGGCGGACGCGTATGTAACGGGTTCAGCGCGGGGCGAAGAGGTGGATAGAGGTTTTCCTGTTTTCCCTCAGGCATGGTCTATCTTGGCCGCCAAAGGGAGACATGGTATTATGGAATAACATTTCGTCCGCCCTGCTTTGGCCGGGGGCGAGCGTTTCACTAAGACGCAACCACGAAAAAAAATGAATCCATGGGGATCTCATGAACTATCTCCAGACAGACCGGCGCCGGCTTCGCTTCGAATCATTAAAGGAACGGCGAGACCGGGTCTTTATCGACAAAGACCGGATTATGCCGGACAGCGCGCCCGAGCCGCTGGGGGAATACCAGTCCGCGCTCATGGACGAGACCGTCGAACGGATTGTACAAGCCCGGGAAGCGGGAGCGGCGCGCATGTTGGCGTTTGGGGCGCACGCTATCAAAAACGGGCTGGGCCCTATACTTCAACAGCTCTTAAGGGAAGGATGGCTCACGCATCTCGCCACCAACGGAGCCGGGATCATCCACGACTGGGAATTCGCCTTTCAAGGCCATACCAGCGAACATGTGGAGGAGAATGTGGGCCAGGGCCGGTTCGGGATGTGGCAAGAGACGGGATATTATTTAAACCTAGCCCAAATCATCGGCGCGTATAAGGGCATGGGCTATGGCGAAGCCGTGGCCGCCTTGACCGAACACGAAGGATTGGAAATACCGGCGGAGCATTCTCTAAGGCGGGAGATCGCCCAGTTAATGGATCTGGACGCGAACCGCGCCGCCGCCGCGCTTGACTTGCTTGGCGCCATACAGCGATTCGAGCTTTCGGCGGGGTGGGCCGCGGTGTCTCACCCTTATAAAGACTACGCGCTGCAAGCCGCGGCCTATCAAGGGGGAATTCCTTTCACGGGCCATCCAATGATAGGTCATGACATCATTTATCTTCATCCCATGAACCATTGCGCCGCCATCGGACGAACCGCCCAGACCGATTTCTTGGTGTTCGCGAAAGGGGTGGAGAATATCTCGGGCGGCGTCTACCTGTCGGTGGGGTCCGCCGTGATGTCGCCCATGATCTTCGAGAAAGCCATGAGCATGGCCCAGAATAGGGCGATCCAACAGGGCAAACGCATTCACGATCACTACATTGCCGTGGTGGATTTGGTGAAATCCCATTGGGATTGGACACAAGGCGAACCGCCGGAGACCAACCCCGACTATTACCTGAGATACAACAAGAGTTTCTCCCGCATGGGCGGGATCATGCGGTATATGTCCCTGGATAATCGCGATTTCTTTCTACACCTCGCCCAGCGCCTGCATGCGCGGCATACGGAAGGAGACGCCTCATGAGCGCCGGCCCGTCAGACGAACAGCGGCTTATCGGGGAACTGAAAGCCCGCTGCCCGGACCTTGGAGGGTGTATACCCGCCCTGGAGGCCGCCTATCGAGCGTTGCGCGACACCTTTAGCGCGGGCGGCAAGCTGTTGACCTGCGGCAACGGCGGCAGTTGCGCGGACGCCATGCACATCGTAGGGGAACTCTGCAAGAGCTTTGAACGCAAGCGGCCGCTCCCGCCGGCTGTCGCCGCCCGGCTGTCCCAGGAACCCGGCGGGGAAGAGTTGGCCCGCTGCCTTGAAACCGGCCTGCCCGCCCTCACGCTGGGCCTCAACGGCGCCCTCAAGAGCGCGGTGGAAAACGACAGCGCCCTCCCCGAAATGGCCTACGCCCAGGAAGCCCACGCCCTCCTTAAGCCCGGCGACGCGCTCCTCGCCATCTCCACCTCGGGCAATGCGCGGAACTGCCTCCTCGCCATGGCCGTTGCCCGCGCCGCCGGAGCCCGCGCCATCGCCCTGACGGGGCCTCACGGCGGCGCCATGGCCCAGCGCGCCGATTACCCCATCAAGGCCCCCGGAGACAGCGTCAAGACCATCCAAGAGGCCCACATCGCCCTCTACCACACCCTCTGCGCCCTCGTCGAGGCGGCGTTCTTTCCTGACGTCCCGTAACGCCGGCATCTTAGCAGCTTTCAAGCACAATTCTTCTTTTGAAGGGGGATCACTACTGTCCTAAACAGCGGTGATCTGCTATCCCGTTCAGGCTTTCAG
>JBKHFO010000205.1:0-6522 GCA_046540175.1 Candidatus Hydrogenedentota bacterium | reverse complement strand
GCCTTTATCGTCGATGGCGGAGTGCGTGGACACGCAGCTCAGCCGGTACATCAAAAAATGGGAGCTTGATAAACTGACGCGAATACCGCTCGAAACTTGAGCGTAGCGCCGGCGCCAAGCGCCTGCCGTTAGCGTGCACACCCCAAGGAACGCCACTACACGGCGACCGCAACCACCCCCGAAAGGTCACGCCCTGCCACGGCGCAATTCGCGTGAATTGGCGTTCATTCGCGGTTCATCTACGGCTGCCCAAGGCCGCAACGTAGCACCTTGAAGCGGCGGTGTCAACTGCAAACGCCGTGTTTCCCATTTTGGCTTCGCATGTGTATCATAAGGTGTGCTGGGCGTTAACGCGCGGCAACGCCGCTTGCTTTCCTTTATAAAAACATGTGAAATGGGGAGTTCTATTATGAACGAAGAGTATCCGCCCCACTACGCGCAGCCTGCGCCCGAAACGTCGGGCAAGGCGATCGCGTCGCTAGTGTTGGGTATTTTGGGGCCGTTCACGTGCGCTATTCTGGGAATTGTTGCGATTCCCTTGGGGCATGCGGCCCTGGGGGAGATCCGCGTCCGGCGCGGAGCGCTCGTCGGAGACGGGCTGGCAAAAGCCGGGATCATCCTGGGCTGGATTAACGTAGCCTTGCTTGTGCTGGCGCTTATATGGGTTGTTTTCGTCATAGGACTGGGTGTGGTGATGGCGTAGCGCGGCGTGTTCCACGCCATGCTTAACATTTGCCCGGCGGCATGCTATCGTGTCAGACATTAATGCAAGCGATAAAGCGAGGGCGGCCAGAGCCGTCATCGCAGGGTAGGGTCCCGCCGTGTTTGGACAGCGCCGCCGCCCTGGCGGGTTGGGGAAGGCGCGGCGGACGGATTTCGAGAGGAGAAACGATGATGAAACATGTGGCACAGGTCTCAAAAATGATGCCCCTTCAAGCGGAAGCGTCGGAGAAGTTCTTGATAAAGACCTTCCAGCTGGCGGAGGGCAAAGATCCGTTGTATAAGGAGCCGAGAGTCCCAGACGAGGACGAAGACCCCTCGGGGCTGTAGCGATACAGCGCCGCGCTTGAGTTTCCCGTAAGCAATCGAACAATAAGGACCAGCCGCCGGGCCATACGACGGCTGGTCCTTCGTAATTCCTTGGCGTGAAATCCGGCTATTGCTTCACCGCCTCGTGCAGCGCGTCAAGGAACTCACCTCGCGTCGTGACCTCGGCTTCGTAATCCGCCTCGGCGTCCACGGCTTCCATCCAGTCCTCGGCGGTTTCCGCGCTGAGGGGTTCGTCCGGATCGGCCTCCCAGTCCTCAAGAAGCCCGCGCAGACCAAAGTATTGCACGGCGGCATAATGGGGATCGCCTGGCGCCACGTCGCGGAAGTACATGAGCACGGCGTCCGCCTCCACGAGCTTGTCCTGCAGCGTGTCCCGGGAGACGTCCGTGACGGGAACGCCGTCCGCCAGACTGATCGCGGCGGCCTTACCGGCGGCTTGGCCCAAGGCCATCCAGCAGGGCTCCATGCGCAGCGTGCCGAGGCCCGCGTGCGTGGCGGACACGGCGACGGGGGTCAAGAGATTGTCGAGCGGCGCGTCCGGCGCGATGACCTCGAAGGGCACGGTATAGGGTTCCGTACCGAAGCTCATGAAGCCGTCGAGGTGATAGCGATCCGGCTCGCGTTTACGCACGGAGTGCGAGTCGATGGGATAGTGGCTCGCGGTCACGCTGCTCTGGTGAATGGGCGGTCGCGGACTGCCTTCTTCGGCCAAGGCGTCGTGGGCGGTGAAGGTGTATTGCCCCTTGATGCGGCGTCCCTCGCGGACGTAGAGTTGCCGGGGCCAATGATCGTTGTCCGGGTATTCGTCGGCGGACAAGCCCCATTCCGACGCGCGTTCCCTAAAATCTTCCGGCAATTCGGGGTCGTTCTGCACAAACCACACCAACCCTTGGATGTAGTGCTTCAGACGCTCCATGTACTGGTCGCGCCAATCCCACGACGCCGTGGGCCAGGGCCAATTCTCTTCGGGCAAATTCGTTGAGATGTAGGCGGCATGCTGGTTGTTCGCGTCAACCTTGTCATTGGGCACGCTCGCCATGTTCGTGATCCGGCCGATGCCGTCGAAGGCCATTTCGCCCCGCGCCTCCGGATCGGGGTTGGGCACGGGGATGCGGTCTTCCTCCAAATCCGTGATGAACGAAACGTACTCGTGGCGGTTATAGGTCTCGGGCTTTTCGATGGGGACTTGATTGTCCTCGTCGCGGGTCAGGCTAAGCCGGTAGTTGTAGGCCTGAATGCCGTTGTCCGCCAGCCCCGTCGAATGAGGCCCCACGGGACCGCCCCATTGCTTGTAGATCACGCCGGCCATGGGCTCATCATATTCGTCCCGGCCTTCCCGGCCCAACCGGTAGGGCACGCCAGCCGCGGCGCTGAGGTCGCCCTCGTACGTGGCGTCAAGAAAGATGTCCCCAGCGTACCACTCATCTTGACCGGTTTCGCGATTCAGCAACCGGATCTCCATGATGCGTCCGTTGTCCTCGCGGACATACTGGGGTTCGGCGTCAAACTGGCGCATGACCCGTACGGTAATCTCCGGATGTTCCGCCACCATCTCGTTGAAGACCTGTTCCGCTACATGGGGCTCGAAGAGAAATCCGCCCCCAGCGTCCGCGGCTTGGGGCGAGTTTTCCCCGTACGTCGTGACGTAGTGCTCATACACCCGCTCGACGAACTCGCGGAACAGGCCGCCGCCCACGCCACGCGTGGCGATGTCGGTCCGTCCCAACCCGTTAGCAGGCAGACCGCCGATGTGATCGTAGCGCGACAGAAGGACTACCTCATGCCCCGACCGGGCAACGGCAATAGCCGCCATGATGCCGCCGGGCGTGTCGCCCACAATGACCACATCATGTGTCTCGATATGGATCGGATTGAGGCGGATGCCGTCGGCGGCGACGTGACCGCTGGTTCCCGTGTTAGCGATCGTCACCCTGAGCGTGTCGTCCGCGTCCAACTCATACCGGCCTAGACGGAGCTTGCCCTCGTCCCCACCTGTGCGCTGGTCCACCGTTATGGATTCCGTGGAGTCGTCGGGCAAGGTGACCTCGACAGGAACTTCCGCCGCCCGGTTTTCGTGCGACGGATAGAAGAAAGACAGCTCGTAGGTCCCCTCTTCCGGAGCTGTCACGGTGAAACGCAGCGAGGATTCGCCTTTGTTTGCGTCCCCGTCGTGCAAGTAGCCGTCGCCAATGCTGTACGCTTGGGAAGTGGAATGTTCCCATTCTCCCTCCGCTTCCGCCCGGGACGCGTCCATTTCTATTGGGGCGCCGGCGAAGGCGCCCATCCCGGCAACCAAGCCCAATACCATCGCCGGGAGCCATAGTAGTGCACGTGCTGTCATTTGTTGTCCTCCTTCCTCTAATAAGGCCCCCTTGGCGACGGGCCGTGGCCTCACTCGTTAAGCGTCTCAAAACTGCTCGCCGTGGTCTTAAGCGAGGGGTGTATTGTAGATTCTCGCCAGGGGGAAGGACAACTGGGTTGGCGAGTCCCAATCGCCGGGCAGGTTGGTGGTGTACATTCCCCGGCCCTGCGGGCCATTCCCTTCAAAAGGGGGAATTGTTCATCTTATTCCTCACTCGCCGGTGGCCTTGGGAACAGCGGCGTCAGGCGGGCAGGAACTCGACGGGGTTCAGGACGTTGATGCCGCCGGACTGGAGGGTGGCAATGGCGCCGTCGGTATCCTCGAACCGCATGAACATAACAGCCCTGCCGACGCGTCCGAACGTGAAGGCGTACATATACTCAAGGTTATGGCCGCCTTGTTCAATGATGTTGAGCACACTGGCCAGACCACCAGGCTTATCCGGGACCTCAAGGGCGATGACCTCATCTACCCGCACGACGCACCCCGCGTTTTCGAGGGTGGCCTTGGCATTCTCCCAATCCGTCACGATGAGGCGCAGAATGCCAAACTGTTCCGCGTCCGCCAAACACAACGTCAGGATGTTGACGCCCGCCTTGGCCAGCACATCGCAAGGGTGTTTGAGATGGGCGGGTTTGTTCTCGAGAAACAGGGACAACTGCTTGAATTTCATGGCTCACTCCCTTGGGATCGGTTTCAAGACCGGAGTTCAGCTCTCGCGTTTATCGATGATTCGGCGGGCTTTTCCTTCGCTGCGTTGGAGGGTTTGGGGCTCGGCCAGGCGCACGTTGACGCGTAACCCTAGCACATGCTCCAGCGCATCCGACAAGCGCTGGTGCAAATGCTCCATGCCCCGGACGGTGTCGCTGAACACCTCCGGGGTTACTTCGACGGCGACTTCCATCTGATCGAGGCCATGGGCGCGGGTTAGCTCGATCTGGTAATGGGGCTGCGCGCCTTCCACCTCAAGCAAGGCGGTCTCTACTTGTGAGGGGAAGATGTTGACGCCCCGGATGATGAACATGTCATCGCTCCGGCAACTGATGCGGCGCATGCGGCGGATGGTGCGTCCGCAGGAGCAGGCCTCGGTAATGAGGGACGTGATGTCGCGCGTGCGGTAGCGGATCATGGGCATGGCCTGTTTGCTCAACGTGGTAAGCACCAACTCGCCCTCCGCGCCGTCGGGGAGCGTTTCTCCCGTTTCCGGATCGATGATTTCGGGGTAGAAGTGATCCTCGAAAATGTGAAGCCCGTGTTGCGCGCCGCATTCACTCGCCACGCCCGGCCCAATGATCTCGGACAGCCCATAGATGTCGTACGCGTGAATGCCGGTCTGCTGTTGGATGCGATCCCGCATCGCCTCGGTCCACGGTTCGGCGCCAAAAATGCCCGCGCGCACGGACTGCTCCGAGAGATGAGTCCCGAGTTCCGCCGTGCGTTCCATGAGATAAAGAAAATAACTCGGCGTACAACATATGGCCGTGACGCCGAAATCCCTCATGACCATGATCTGGCGATCGGTGTTGCCGCCCGAAATGGGGATCACGGTGGCGCCCAAGGCTTCCGCGCCGTAGTGGGCGCCCAACCCGCCGGTGAACAGTCCATACCCATAGGCGTTTTGGATGATGTCACCCTGATGCAAGCCGCAGGCGGCGAAGGTGCGCACCATTACCTGGGACCAAACGGCGAGATCGGATTCCGTATACGCGACGACAATCGGCTTGCCCGTTGTGCCGCTTGAGGCGTGCAGGCGCACCACCTCGCTCATGGGGCTGGCGAACAAGCCGAAGGGATAAGTGTCGCGCAAATCATCCTTGACCGTGAACGGAAGCGCCTCGACGGCCTTGAGTGTGGTCACATCGGAAGGCGTAACGCCCCGGGCCTCGCACCGCTCCCGGAACAGAGGCACATGGGCATACGCGCGTGACACGATCTCCCGTAGCCGCTCCAACTGAAGGCAGCGCAATTGAGCCTTGGGTAAATAATCCGGCGCGCTGACGATGTGAAATGCATGCCTTGGGCAATCTTCCAGCGTTGGTTCGGGCATGGTGTTCCCCTCTATCCCTCGTATTGGTTCGGGCGCGACATAGCGTTGAGTTCGCCCATGATTCGCTCCACCTGGCGCGCGTGCAAGAACATCCGCCGATTGTCCTCATGCAAGGCGGGGGGTAGGCATTCCTGAATCGCGTCCATCCAGCAGCCTTCCGGAACGTCGAGATGCGCGCTCAACACGGCGAGCAGCGCCACGTTGATCATGCGCGCTGCCTTGGCGGCGCCGCTGGGGTCGTCATCCTTAAACAAGAAGGGCGCCGCATCCGGCGTGATAAGGCGCCCGCCGGCCTTTAGGCGATGACGATTAGGGCCAACTTGGGTGGACTCGGTAATCACGAGGAAATCCGCCGCGCGCGCCGGAACCATCGGGCTATGCACCCGTTCCCCGAAGCGCACGTCGCTGCTGACGGAGCCGCCCCGCTGGCTCATGCCGTGAATCTCGCTTTGCTTGACGTCGTGTCCCGCGGCGAAGACGGCGCGCGTCAGAATATCCGCCGCCGTGACGATCCCTTGTCCGCCCAGGCCCGCAATAACAATGTTCGTGACTGCGTTGCGCCCCCTCATGATTCCGCGGACTCGCATTGGGCTTGGAACTTCGCGAGATGCCGGCTCGCCAGCGGACACGGTTTGCGCGCCGCGATGAGCGTCAATTGCTCGCTCTCCAAGCAGTTTTGCACCAGTTTCTCGAATCCAGCGTCCGGCTCCGTGGGGTCAATGGTGTATACGTTCGAGATCCCCATCGCCAAGGCCAGCGCTTCATAGTTCATCTTGTGTTCCGAAGGATGGTGATCAAGCCGGCGGCCCGTGCCGGGATGTTCCTGAAGGCCTGTCATGGCCGTCGTGTGGTTGTCCAGGATGATGACAACGTGGCCGGTTTCAGGCGGGTTATACGCCATCTCCGCGAGCCCGGTTAATCCGCTGTGCACGAACGTACTGTCGCCGATGACGCTCACCACCTTGCGGGCTTGATGAGGGGGTAGAACGTGACGCAACCCCAGCCCAACGCCGATGCTGGCGCCCATGCACACGCACGTGTCCATGGCCTCGAAGGGCGGCAA
>JBKHFO010000204.1:0-6540 GCA_046540175.1 Candidatus Hydrogenedentota bacterium | reverse complement strand
CTTTGCGTGAGATGAAACCCGCCTCACGCTAAGGCGCTAAGAGACCCCTTCCAACGGGGCATTCTGTAGCGTCCCAATGGGACCGGCTGGAAGGGGCTGGCTGGCGTCTAATCAGAGAGGCCCCACTTTTCCTCGATCAGTTCGTAGCCGTTGGGATCGAAGTGCTCGAGTTCGCCACGTACAAACGGCTCGAAATCGTTTGTGCCGAAGTAGGCCTCGCTTAGCTCGGCGAAGTACTCCATGGGATTGGTCAAGGCGTAGTGGCGCTGCGTGCCGCCGTGGATGTGACGGACTTCCTCGTAATCGCCGGTTTCCTTGGCGGCTTCATGGGCGGCCTCGATCGTGGCGTTGCCATAACCGTCCGGCAGGAAATTGTGATGCCAGGCGTGGGCGAATTCGTGCAGCACCATGGAGGGTTGCTTGATGGTGTGATTCAGGAACGTTTGGGCGTTTGAAACCTCGACCGATCGGGCCTTCTCCGGATTGTAGCCGTTCGCACTGAGCCATCCCTCGGATGGGTGGTAGCACATGGCGGCGGCCGCGTCTTCCGTTTCGTATTCGACCCAGATCTCGATATCCCGGAGCTTTTCCATGGCGTGATCGGGCAGCCGCCGGATCATGTCAAACACTTGCGTCTCCAACACAAGCAAGGTTTCCTCCGCGAGTTCTTCCCGCTCCAACAGTTCAGGGTTCACACGGACCGTGAGGCCATGCATCTCACGTATGTTATAGCTCTCGGTGGGTTCATACTCGGCGTGGGCGGTCCACGCCATGCCCGCGAAAAGAACAAGAAGGATAAGACAACGCCGGTGGTAACGCATGGGCGGTTCTCCTTTTGGTGGCCTCGGGATTGCGGGCCTACAGCGCGAATGGATGGAGTGTACCCCAAAGGCCCGGCGCACGCAAGGCTGCATTACGCCGTAGCTTCGCCCCCCCACCGTCATCCTCGCGAAAGCGGGGATCCACACCACAGGGCGCGTGCGGCCTTTCCAAGGGGTAATGGTGCTTGAAAGCCGGCAGGATGCCGGCGTTACGGGGCGTCCAATATTTTTAGCCCGGAAAAGGCGCCAGGCCGTCACTGATCGTAGCTGGTGCGGATGCCGTACTGGCGGCTGACGGATTGGAGTTCGTTCATGAGAGGGGGCGTTTCCCCCTGCCGGGCGATCTCGCCGATGAGGTCGTAGGCTTTTCGGAATCCCCAACCGCGCGCGATATTGGCGTTATCCGTGAGGGCTTCCATAAGATCGGCGCCGAAGACCACCTCCTTCCGTTCCTGTTCGGCCCAGCCCGTGAGCCGCATGGTCAGTACGGTTTCACCGTCCGGGTCGAAGCGGCCGTAGACGTTCACGGGATGGTTCAGGTAGAAGTCGGGCAGCGTTTTTGGGAAGATCCGCTCGCTGTCAATCTGGCCGTAATCCGCGTCCAAATCCACGAGCACGGGGTCCTGCAACCGGTTCATGAACTGGGGCAGGTGCTGAACCACATCGCTGATGCTGGGCGCTATATGGACTTCGCCCCGGTTGCGGTAGGCGAGCAGCTCCAATAGATAGCGATCGATGGCGTGGCCGCCGGCGAAGGCGAAGATGGTGTGGCCGCCTTGGTTCTCCTCGGAGATGCGGTTGATCAGAGTCCGTCCGTCCACCACCCCCTCGGTGGGGTAGCCGTCGGAGATGAGCAGCACGATGCTGGGGATGCCGGGGCGGCTGGAGGTTTCCATCACCTCGCGGAGGGCGTTGTAGATGTCCGTCTCCCCGCGGGTCTCCGCCCGTTCCACGAAGGCGTGGGCCGCCTCCCGGGCTTCCGTGGCGGCCTTGGCCCAGTCCTGACGGAAGCGGGTGGCGGTGTCGCGAAAGACAATGACTTGAAACCGATCCTCATCGCGCATGCGCCAGATTGGTTCTCGGAGCCCCTGCGTGATGAGGTCCATCTTGCGCTGCTGAACGCTTCGGGAGGCGTCGATAACAAACGTGATGTCGCGTGGCAACACATCGAGGCCCGTGCCCGGCTGGGGCGTGATCTGAATACGGAAATAGCCGTCGCCCCCCTCGGGCGGGATGTAGGATTCGACGCGGATGTCCAAGAGATCGTCCATCGTCTCGTAGTCCGAGCCGTCGCCTTCCAGTTCAGCCTGCAAGGCGCCACCGCCCAGCGGCGTGTCCGCCGGGAGGTCGGGGAGTCCTTGGAACGCCGGGGGGCGATCGCCAACCGCGCCTTCCAAGGGTTGACGGGGCGGCCCAAAGGCGTCCGCGATGACGTCCATGGTGTCGTGCTCGCCCGTATCGCGCGTGGCGGGAAGGGCGGAACGGGGGAAGAGAAGGTCGTCGACCGGGGCGAGCGAGCTTCCCAGCGAGGGCTCCACGTCCTCCGCCAGCGATGGCGTGGACGGCTCTTCCACCGTGCGGCGCTCGACGTCGATATCCTCCCGCGCGTCTTCTTGGGAGATGGCCAGCACGTCGCGATCCAATTCAGCCACAAGGTCCTCGCCCGGCTCGCCTGGAGCGGGCAACGTATCCTCGGGCGTTCGCGGTTGCGTGCGCTCCGCCCAGCTGGGATCCGGCTCAGGGCGCTCGGGCAAAGGCTCCATCTCTTCCGGTTCGGCAGGGGAATCATCGCCCGGCATCGCCGGCTCCGCGTCCGGCAGCCGCGGCGGGTCGACTGGTTGATTGGGCTCGTCCCATTCCTCTTCCTCGGGCGGGAGCTCTTCGAGAAGATCCACCTCGAACCGCGCAAGAGGTTCCGGCATCTCATGGCGCCGCTCAAGCATGGAAATGCGGGGGGCGTACAGGAGAAGCGCCGCATGGAGGACCACGGAGAGGATTACGCTAACGGCGAAATAAAAGCGCCGGCTAATCATAGGGTATTACTCCAATTGAGCCAGCCGCTCCCGTGCTTTGCCGGCGGACTCACTTTCGGGAAAATCTTGCGCCACTTCTTCATACGCGCTCTTGGCGCGGTCAAGCTCGCCGGCTTCCTCGAAGCATTCGCCGGCCCGCCACAAGGCTTCCGGCGTAAGGTCATCGTCCATGAACAAAATGGCGACCCGCATGAACTCCCGCCCCGCCTCGGCGTAGTCTCCCTGTTCCTTGCGGAGATTGGCCAGCCGGAACCGCGCGCGGGGCGCGAGATCGCCCACGTTGCTTTCGGCCGCGGCGAGATAGCGTTCGCGCGCCCGGTCCAGCTCGCCCTCCTCTTCGTAGGCCTCGCCCAGCCGAAACCCGGCTTCCGCCCGTTCCACGCTGTCGGCGGGCGCCTCGTCCACCACGGCCTCGAAGTGGGGCCTCGCCGCCTCATAATCGCCGAGGGCTTCATGGCACCGCGCGAGCTGATAGCGTATCTGGTACGGCGACACGAACACGGGATCCGAGTCGAGAAGGGCCTCGAACGCCTCGGCGGCATCCGCCCAGCGCTCCCGGTCGTAAAGCCATTGGGCGAGCCAGGTGTAGGTGTCTTCCTCCAGGTCCGCGGCCTGGTCGCCCCGGATGAGGTCGAGAAACGCGGCCGCGGCCGCCTCGTGATCCCCGGCCCGGTAGCGGGCGAGTCCCAGTCCTTTCCGGGCCCGGCCTGCATAAGGGCCATCGGCGTCCGTCTCAATGACCCGGCGGTAGGCCTGCTCGGCCCCTTCGAAGTCATCGCCGGCGCGCAGCAAGTGTTCCGCCCGGCGGAAGTGGGCCTCGGCGGCGTAGGTTGTGTTGGGGTAGGCGTCCAGGAGCCGCTCGAAGGCCTCCGCGCTCTTGGCGTGATCGCCGGCGTTGTGCCACGCCGCGCCCAGGCGGTACAAGGTTTCTTCTTCCACGTCCGGCGCCGGATCATCCGCAAGTACGGCCTCATAGCTTTCCGCGGCCGCCTCGAACGCCCCCTCGTTGAACCGGGCGTCGGCGGCGCGGGCCCGGGCGTCGGGCGTCAGTTCGTGCTCGGGGTGGGCCTCGGCGAATGCTTCGTAGCGTTCCGCGGCCCGTTCCGGATTGCCCAGGCGTTGCTCGCACGCCGCCGCCTGATACTGTGCGTCGGCCGCGAACTCGCTTTCCGGGAACTCATCCGCTACCCGTTCGAACGCCTCCAACGCCTCGGCCGTATCGCCCGTGTTCATCGCGAGCGTTCCCCCGAGAAAGGCCAGTTCGCCCGCCAGCTCGTGATCCCGGAAGCGGTCGAGGAATCGCGCTGCGTACTGTTGCGCCTCGCCGTATTGATTCGTCCGGTACAGAAGCCATGCCGCCCGGTGCAGGGCCAACGGTTCATGCGCGTCGCCCGCATGCTGATCTGCAATGCGCTGGTACGCCTCGATGGCGGCCTCTTCCCGGCCGAGTTGTTCCAGGCTGCCGCCCTCGATGTAGGCCACCGCGGCCCCATGGGGCGAATCGGGGAATTCGGAGGCGAACCGGTTCGCGGATTCGAGCGCGGCTTCGTACTGGCCGTCGCGGTACTGGGCGGCGGCGCGGCCGTAAATGACCCGCTCTTGATAAGGCGAATCGGGGAATTCCTCCTCGAATTGCTGGTAGGCCTCCGCCGCTTCGCGATGCCGGCCGAGGTCATTGTAGAGTTCGGCGGCCTGTAACCGGCTCTCCATGCGAAGGGCGTCTTCCTCGGCCATGGCGGCCACGCTGCGGAACACCCCGGCGGCTTCCTGGTGCTCCTCGAGTTGGATGAGCGCCCGGCCCAACTGATAGCGCGCGTAGGGTTCGAGGTTGTGGCCAGGGAAGTTGTCCGCGAACGCGCGGAACCGTTCGCGCGCGTCTTCGTACTCCCCGAGTTCAAAGTGGGTCCGGCCCAGATAGAACAAGGCCGGCGCCCGGACCCGGTCCTCTTGATCTTCCCCGCTAACGGGTTCAAGAGAGAGAATGGCTTGGTTGTAGCGCTCCGTGCGAAAGAAGAGTTCGCCCCGCCGCATGCGGACCCGATCCCGGTACGGTGTGTCCGGCTCCGTCTCCACGATATGTTGGAACGCTTCCAGCGCTTCCTCGAATTCGCCGGCGCCGTAGAGGGTCTCGGCCATGCGGAAGCGGGCCGTGGAGGCATGTTCGCCGTCGGGGTAGTCGTCCAGGTACTGTTGATATTCATCCGCCGCTTCTTCAAAGAACCCGCGTGTCATGAGGCCGTTGGCGAAGTTGAACTGGTCCTCGCCCGCGCCCCATGCGGCGATGGCCATCCCTGTCCATCCCACGATAAAAACGGTTCTTCGCATGCTCATGGAATTCATCCCGCCTCCGCTTCCGCTTCACGCCGGACGGCCTGAAAGTAGACCTGTTGGATGTCGGCTTTCCGGCACAAATCGAGCACGTCGATCGTCCGGCCGTGCCGGGACTCGCGATCGCCCCGGATGATCACCGAGCCGCCGGGGAAATACTCGGCGACGCGGTTGAGGACTTCCTCCAATTCGGCCAAGGTGAGTTCCCTGTTGTTCAAGACGATGCCGCCGTCTTCGCGCAAATTGATGTAGATCTCGCCGTGCGTCCGTACCGTGCGTTCTTCCGCGGTGTCCGCCGTGGGCAGGTCGATGTCAATCTCGCTTTCCATCGTGCTGAAGACGGCGGTCGTCATGAAGAACACCAGCGTGAGGAACACGATATCAATGAGAGGGGCCATCGGGACGGGCTCGGATTGCTCCGAGAACTTCGTGCTGATCTTCATGAGCGCCCCTCTTCCGACAGCAATTCGACGAACTCGCTGGCGTGCGCCTCAACTTCCGACACAATGCGCGTGACGCGGCCCCGCAAGTAGAAATACACCGCCATGGCCGGAATGGCGAGGGCCAGCCCCGCCGCCGTGGTGGTCATGGCTTGGGCCACGCTATACGCCATGGCCAAGCCGCGCACCTGGGTGTCGTCCAGCGCGATGGCGCCGAAGGCCTGCATCATTCCCCATACCGTGCCGAGCAGGCCCAGCAGGGGCGCGATGACGCCGATGTTGTTGAGATAGGAAATGCGTTGCCACAGCAGCGTGGCGCCGCGCTCGCCCTCGCTCTCCATGGCTTCCTGAATGACAAAACGATCATGGCCCGCCACTTTGAGGCCCGCTTGCAGCACCTTCGACAAAAGGTCACGCCGCTTGCGGCACTGCCGCGCCAAGTTTTCCAGTTCTCCCGCGCGGATCTGCTTGCGGGCCTCCTTGCTGAAACGCCGCGGGATCTCGCGCCGGGGCGTGATGGTGAGGAAGAAATAGAGCATCATCAGCACGGCGATGACGCTAAGCCCGCCTATCACCCCGAGAATGACGCCGCCGTTTTCGATCATCGTCCACAGCGTAAGCCGGTCCCCCTCCACCGGACCGATGAGGGGTCCTTCCAATCCTTGGCCGGGGGCCGCCGCTTCCTGGGCGCGTGCTGTTACGGCCGTGAGCAAAAACAACGCGCTCCCACGCAACAGTGGACCAACAGGCATGGGTAAAACACTCCTTTGATATCTCTTTTTGGGTTTAAACTAACGCGCCGCGGAGGACAACAATGTCATGCCGCTCCGCGGAGATTCTTTGAAGGATATAATACCCCAAGGCTTGGCAAAGGTTGCAAACGCCCGCGTGCAAACACCTTACGGCTCCACGCGTTCC
>JBKHFO010000203.1:0-6557 GCA_046540175.1 Candidatus Hydrogenedentota bacterium | reverse complement strand
GGGAAATGCTGAAGCTGGTGCCCCGGGAGTTTGCTATCAATAACGAGGTGTTTCCCGTCGATCGGATGGGTAACCTGCTTACGCTTGCCATGGTGTGTCCCCTCGACACGGAAACCATCCGAAAACTTGAAGCGCAAACAGGGCTGCGGATCAAGCCGCTCCTGTGTGCGCCGGCTGACGTCCGCCAAGCCATTCAGCGCTATTACCAAAGCCTACCCTCGGATGTGACCAGGGACTACGAGTCGAACGAAGACTTGGCCGGCGGAGAAGAGGCCGAGGAGTTGGCGGCTCCCATGCGGTTGAGTTCGGTTGCGCACATGGTCCGCCAAATCCAGTACCTGCCAGGTTTGCCGGACACTGTCTACCGCGTAAAGGAGGCCATGGCGGATCCCGAAGTATCGGTCAAAGATGTAGCCGCGCTTTTGTCGGGGGATCCGCCGATTGCGGGCAAGGTGTTGAGCGTGGCCAATTCACCCGCGTATGGTTTTCATCAACGAGTGGTCGAGGTGGGACACGCTGTCAGTCTGCTGGGATTGCGCGAAACCTATGCGATCGTGGTGGCGGCCACGGTGATTGAAATGTTTAATGAGGCCGGGAGTTTTGATTACCGGGCGTTTTGGCGCACGTCGCTGTACTGTGCGGCGGCCGCATCGGTGTTTGCCAAAGCCAGCGCCATGGCGAAGCAATTCAGGGGGAGTTTTGCCGCGGGCTTGCTTCACGACATTGGGCGGATCGTCTTCGCGGAGCTGGCGAACGATCGCTACGCCCGGGTGGATTCCTCCCTTCACGGTGAGGCCCTTCTGGAGGCCGAACAGGAAGTGATGGGACTTACGCATGCCGAGGCCGGGTATGAATTGGCTCTGCATTGGGAGCTGCCTCGGGAAATCGCAACCGCGATTCGCTTCCATCACAGGCCTGAAGAAGCCGAAGAAGACAGAGAGTTGGCCGCCTTGATTGGTTTGGCGAGTATAGCGGCTGACGCCGACAATGCGGGGGTGGACCTCACAAGCAATCTTTATGCCGGTCAGGACACCAACCTGGAACTGATAGGGATTAAGCCCACGGAGGTGAACGGTCTCTTAGACGAGTATCTCACGCAGAAAGAAGCGGTGGAGGCCGCGGGCATTATCTCGTGAGGCAAACCGGGGGCGTGTGGCGTTGGAAAGGTCAACCGTCCTGTAAGCGGAACCGTTTTTGAAAAAAGGCGGGCGCGCCGGACGCGTGGCTGATGCAGCGCCGTTATCAAGCAGGGTCTACATTTCCGTGACACGTGAATCCCAGAAGCTTCTTATAGTCCTCACTTGTGCCGCTTTTGTTGTAGTGTTCGCGGCGGTGGGGCTAGGGGTGTGGGTCGTAAAGCACGGAGAGCCCGCTGAGGTAGCTACTCATGAGGAGGCGGCGCCAAGTGATGAGGCGGAGGATTCCACGCCTGAGGAGCCCTCTGGCGCTGAAAGTGATCCTGCCACGGGGTACGGCGGGCCTCCGGAGGAACTGTTTGAGACGCCTCACGCCTGTGAGGCGCTGGTGGAGACGGAACCCTCTCGTCAGGAAGAGCAGGCCCTCTTGGGGGCGTGGCGGGCGCGTGGCGATGGGCTCGCCGGTGAGTGGATTCCGCCCGGTTATCTCCCCAAGCTGGAGAAGATCCGGCTTAGCGCTCAATCCCCCGAGATGGAGCGCTTGTTAATGGCCCTTTTACCCGCCCAGGAGCCGGCGGAGGCGTTGACCGAGGAAGCGGGGTTGCCGGAAGACGGTATCGGAGCGTTTGAGGAACGGGCCGAAGATATGGCCACTCTTCCCAGGGTTCCGCCGGGAAGAGTGGTTGGGCAAGGGGGTGGCTCCGAGTCCACCGCTGACCTGCGTCAAGATATCGAACGCTTACAGGAGCAGGTCGAACAGCTTCAAGACAGTCTTGAAACATATATGAACCGTTTGGTGGGCCGTCTCGAATCCGAAAACGCCCGCTTGCGCCAAGAACTCCAGCAGCTTCACGCCCAGCGTCAGGCCACTGAGGGCGCTTCCCCCTCGGGCGTGCCCCAGCCGCGGCAGCAGGATTGGCTCGACGAGATGATCCAAGCGCAAACAGGGGAGGATTCGTCCCGCCCCCCTGATTGGCTGGCCGAGGTTGCGCCGCGCCTGCGGGAGGATGCCGCCTTTCGCGACGCCCTGGAAGCGTATTCAGGCGCCGAAGGCGAGGCTGCGGCCCCTCAAGAGGAATCCGCCGGGCCCGGGACGCCGGCGGAGCTTGACCTTACAGGGGATAGCGACATCCAAACGCATGGTTCCCTCACGTATACCGTGACGCGGGAATGGGGCCGGGATCCTGAGCCCCAAGGTGAATCAGAACAGGAGGCGGCCTCCCTGCAAGGGATGATTGGCGCGGTGGGACCGGATGCCAGCGAGGAGGAGCTGCTTGATTTTGCCGCGCACTTACGCGAACGCTACGGGGATTACGACAACATCAACATCGAGTTCTTTAGGGGCGCGCGGGCGGCTCAGGAATTCGCCGAGAATAGCGTGGCCCCGCCCGGAAGCCGGGTGTTGAGCGTCTCTAAACACGCCGGTACGGGGCGCGATGTCATCCTGCTCATCCGGGGGGACGAGGTCGAGGAATACGAGTGGCCGGAGGACTTCGGAGGAGAAGGGGATTAGGGGCGGCTAAGCGCTGTCGAGACCGGCCGAACCATCGTCTTCCAGCACGTGAATGGCTTCAAGTCCCCGGTAACGTTCCTCGTAGTCCAGCCCATACCCCACCACGAATTGATTGTCGATAGTTACTCCCACGTAATCCCCGGGAATCGGGATCACGCGCCGGGAAGGCTTGTTCAACAAAGCGCAGACGCGGGTTTCCGCCGCGCCTTCTTGCTTGAGCCGTTCCAAAATAGCCGCGGTGGTCCGTCCTGTGTCGAGGATGTCCTCGACGAGCAGCACCCGCTGGCCCGCCAGGCTTTTCTCCGGCCAAACGGGGATGTGAACCTGGCCCGTGGATTCATTCCCCGCGTAGCTCCGGGCGCGGCAGAATTCAAGGCGATGCGGCGTCTCCAGCCGGCGGGACAGATCGGCGGCGAAGTACATCGCCCCCTTGAGGACCGCCATGAGCACCAAATCCCGCCCGCCGCTGTCCCGGTCGATAGCCGCGGCCAATTCCGCCACGTGTTTCTGGATACGTTCCGCCGGGATAAGGGGCGGCTCACATGGACGCATCGTCCACCTCCACTTCGAGCAAGGTTTGGGTATGGGGTCCCGCCGCTGCGTCCCCGCTTATCGCGCGCCCCACTATCCACAGGATCCCTTCGCCATCCGTCAGCACGAGTTGCGTCTCGCGCTGGCTCGGGGTAAGACCGAGGCCGCCCAGGTAATCTTTTACTTTCCGGCGCCCTTCCATGCCAAAGGGACGGAACCGGTCGCCCGGCTGACGGGGCCGCACGATGAGGGGACCCGCCACGTGAGCGGCGTCGAACACTTGCCGGCCGGGATGGCAATACGTCTTCAGGGATTCGGCGGGAAGCCGCGGCAGCCACCGCGTCCGAAAACGTTTGCCGAAAGCCACCGTCTCCCCGGGACAGGCCAGATGGACAGGCTGGCGCACGCCCCATTGCATTCCGCTTCCCGGCGCCACGAACTCCGCGGTCCGGCGGCCGTTCCGCAACAGGAGCTGGCCGCCAACGTCGCAGGAGGCGCCGGTTGCGCCGTGAGCGAGATGATGCCGGGCTTCCTCGACCCGTTCGAAGGCCGGGGTGACGCCATACCTTTCGGCGAGCAACACGATGGCGCGGCGTTGCAAGGCCGGGTGGGCCTGGGCGAAGGCTTGGCGGTCGATTTCGTGGTCGCTCCGGCGGCAACGGCGCAGCAAGCTCTCGGCCTGCTCCCGCAGCAGGTTCCCGTCGTCGCGCAGGCACGCGGCGGTTCGCGCCAAGGCCTCTTCGACGCTCGGATTGAATGACTTCCGCAGCAAGGGCAGGATTTCGTGGCGGAGCCGGTTTCGGGTATAGGCGTTGCTTGCGTTGCTCGCATCCTCGCGCCACGGCAGTTCCCAGTACCGCAAATAGCGCTTGATGTCCTCCCGCGAGCAATCCAACAGCGGGCGGATGATGCGCACGCCCTGCTCCGTTCGCCCTGGGGGGATGCCGGCGAGACCCCGCATGCCCGAACCCCGCAGCAGACGCATGAGCACGGTCTCTGCTTGATCGCCTTGATGATGCCCCGTCGCCAACGCCGCGCATCCCGTTTCCCGCGCGATATCGAGAAACGCCGCGTACCGGGCCCGGCGGGCATAGTTCTCGAACGATTCCCCGGCGGCTTCGGCTTCATCCAGGACGGGGCGGGAGATCACATGGAAGGGCAGCCCCCAACGAAAGGCGAGGTCCGCGGCGAGATTACAATCGGCTTCGCTCTCCGCGCCCCGCGTGCGGTGATTAAAGTGGACCACATGGAGGGCGTAGCCGAGTTCACGCAAGACGGAAAGGCAAGCCACGGAATCCGCGCCGCCACTACACGCCACCAACACTTTTTCACCAGCGCGCAGAAGTTGATGGGAAGCAATGGTAGACGCGGCTTGATCAACAAGCGTGGTGGAAGGGGAAGACACGGCGGCGCAGGTTCCGAATTGAGCGGTTAAACAGGCCGGTGTTTTCCCCATTGTCAAGGGCGAAAACACCGCTTCCCTATTAGTCAGGGACCCTTCAAAGCACGGCTTACCCCGTGCGCGAGGACCACCGGTAAACCGCTGTAATGATAATAAAAAAGTGCCGGTGCACGGATTCGAACCGCGGACTCGTGGATTATGATTCCACCGCTCTAACCAGCTGAGCTACACCGGCACACGAAACGCCTGACCCGGGGATGACCGCAAAGTTGGGCCGCCACCCCTAACCCGCCCATAAGATACCATACGAAAGCGCCCTCTGTCCACATTGACGAAGACCCCCAAAATCGGCGTTTAGGGTAGGTGGGTGGGCCGGGGATGAGCAGGGTTCTTATCTGGCGATTGCCCTGCCTTGGCTCCTTGATGCGCGTTCGTAAACCCGCTAGTATGATCCAGGTTAATCGAAGCGCAGTATTGATGGAGGGGGGGCGGATCGTTTCTATGAATCTTGAAGCAATCGAGCAAGCTTGTCTGGATTATCTCAAACAAGTCAGCAATCCGCTCGTGCCCATGTCGCGGTTGCTCCGGCATTTGCATGAGCACCAGGAGTTCGAGCATGTTCAGGCGGGAGAACTCCTTGATTTTTTGCGGCGCCACGATCTGTTTGAGGTGTTGGATCCCCCCGGACTCGGGGCTTCCCCCGAAGGCCGCCAAATGCTGGAGGAGGCTGGGCTGGGCATGGAACGCTGTGTCGTATTGGAAACGCGGCTGCCCTCGCGCGATCAATTGCGGGAGCACATGGATGAACAGATCGCGCAGCTGATTGCGGCGCTTGAAAAGGCGCGCGATGAAGCGAGCAACCGGGCTGAGTCCAACCGAGTAGCGGCGATCAACGAGGTGTTGCAACGGGCGGAGACCCTGCGCGATAAAGTGCGCCAATTCTGAGCGAGCCGCGCGCCGTTGGCTGGGGAGTGGATAAGGAAACAGCATGATCAAGAGCTTGATGGATCGGTATAAGGCCGCCGGATGTCCCGCCGAGTTCCACGTGAATGAGCCCGGTTATGCCGGCGTTTTCCGGCTGGATGTGGACCCGCCGCGGTTCGACGGCGATTACAGCCCGGACGAGTTCGACGGGCCCGAGGATTTCCAGCGCTTCGTGACGGCGCTGGCCAATGAGCTGCGCAACGCGTATCGGACGGAACGCCAAGAGCCCACCGTGGGGGCCGCGGAGGCCCTCGAGGCCGCCCGCTTGTTGGAGCGGGAGTATCGCGCTTGGCTTGAAGGCGCTGAAGATATTACGCCCGAGCGCGTTATCGAGCGGGCCGCTTTGGCGGTCAACCGGTTGCGGGGCATCGGCCGGGACGACTTGGCCCGCCGCGTTATCGAGGTTATGCAGCCGCCGGAGTGAGTGCGCTTGAGGCCTCCACTGCGTACGGAAGCGGGTGTTATCAAGGAAATCGCCACTTGCCATGTGTTCCAGTGAATTGCCATAATAATCCCATGCAGAGAAAGGAGCGCGGCCAGTGGTCTGGCCGAACGTGGAGAAGGCGCCGGTTTAAGATGAAGGAGAGCGGGAAATGAAGAAGCATCTCGGCAGCGTGACACGGCCCACATTGCCCACTGAGGCGGATGTCACGGACGACCCATGGTTTGCGGCTGGGTTTGAATTGGGAGCAATCATCCGCAATCTATTTAATGCGTTTGTGCCCTGGAAGCAGCCTCTGTTGCCGCATGAAGACGCGGTCGACGAGGCGCTGGAGGGTAAATAGGGTTTCAGAAACGATGCCGCGGCCAGCGGCGCCTGACGAGGGCGGCTCAACAAACAAAAGGAAATGAATCATGAATCCTGGCGCATTTGACGCTCTTTTGCTTCTCATTGATCGGATTACCCGTTGGCTTTTTCTTGTGCGAATCTTCGAACGGTTCATGTCGTAGAGAGCGAGATGACACACGCCGCCATGGCTGGAGAGGCTGC
>JBKHFO010000202.1:0-6609 GCA_046540175.1 Candidatus Hydrogenedentota bacterium | reverse complement strand
GCTAGGGTCCAGGCGGCGCCCGTTCCCCTCAAACGCGGACCGGCGGCGCACTCGGGAGAAGAGGTCATGGGTAGATGTCCCGGAATGGGGTACTGGCTAGCGCTGAGCGCCGCGATTGGGTTAAGCGCCCTTTATGTCTGGCATCAGGATTTGCCGGGCCGCTATAAGGGATACCAGCGAAGCGAACAGGAAGTGCGCGAATTACGCAACGAATGGCGGGCGCACCAGGAACGGCGCGAGGCCCTTGAAGAGCGGATCAGGGGGCTGGAACACGATCCCGTGGAATTGGAGGCGGCGATCCGGCGCAGCCGGCGGATGGTGCGGGAAGGCGAGACCGTCTACCGCGTGGAGTTGCCCGGCGAGTCCGAGGAGGAGTAACGCTTCCTGCTGAGATGGGTCTCATGCTTGTTGTGACGGTAGTCAAGTGGGGTTGGTTCCTCTCCACCAGACGCGGGTTTGGCGGCGCTCGCCCTTAAGGCCCGCTATTAGGCATGGAGAGGCCTAACTACGGAGTACGAACGCAGCTGACACACGAGATACAACTAAACAGTCACGAGGAAGCCATCAAACTGCTGGGCCGCAACGGCGAGTTGCGTAAGCGAATCCAGCAGGACACAGCGGTCCGTATCGTGGACCGCGGGGCCAGGATATTGGTGATCGGGGAGGAGAAGGAAACCGCCGTCGTCGGGCAAATGCTGGACGAGCTTTTGTCGGCGGTGCGTAAGGGCCACACGCCCGATGTTTCCGACCTCACGTATGCGTTGAACGAAGCCCGTGAAGAGAGCGCGGAAGACTTGGGCTCCGTGCTTTCGGAAGCGCCCCGGGCGTTACGGAAAGACATGCAAATCAAGCCGCGCACCCGCGGTCAAAAGGAGTATCTGGACGCCCTAAAGCGCAACGACGTAACCATTTCCACCGGACCAGCTGGCACGGGTAAGACGTACCTCGCCGTTGCGGCGGCGGTTTCGGCATTATTGAATAAGCGCGTGAACCGGTTGATTCTCACGCGGCCCGCCGTGGAGGCCGGGGAAAACTTGGGATTCCTGCCCGGCGATCTGCAAGAAAAGGTAAATCCGTACCTGCGGCCTTTGTATGACGCGTTGTATTCGATGCTGGACGTGGAGCGGGTCCGGCGGCTGGTGGAGCGCGAGATGATCGAAATAGCGCCGCTCGCCTTCATGCGGGGGCGCACGTTGGCGCATTCGTTTGCGATTCTGGACGAGGCTCAGAACACGACCACTGAACAGATGAAAATGTTTCTTACGCGTTTGGGTGAAGGATCGACCGCCGTTGTCACGGGGGATATTACGCAGATTGACTTGCCGCCGGCCAAGGTGTCCGGGTTGATCGAGGCCCGCCGTGTGCTGCGGGAGACGCCGGGGGTGGCGATTGTCGACCTGGATCGGAGCGACGTGGTGCGGCACCCGCTCGTACAGAATATCGTTGACGCGTACGAGGCCGATGCGGCGGCGCGTGAAGCGGACGCCCCCAAGGGGTGGGACCGTGGCGGCGTCTCGTCCCCGGATACCCGCGAATGACCTCTGTTCGTTCCTCGGAAGTAGGCCCTTCGCGCGCCCGTTCCCTGCTTAGACGGGTTGGGGACGGTCTTCGCCACTTCAGCCGCCAGGGCGTTTGGATGGAACGGCTCGCCCTGTTGGCCGCCTTTGGGACGCTGGTGGCCGTGGTAACCGAGTATCCCAGCGGGGATGACGATGACGAGGCCGCGGCGCGTCAAGCCATTGAGATGGAAGAGATAGCCACTCGGGAATGGCGGGCGGCGTTTGCGTTTGAAACCGTGGATCTTCAGGCCACCCGGGAAGCGCGGGAGGAGGCCGCGGACCGCGTTGCCCCCGTGTACATTGTGGATGAGGAGCGCGTGGAAAACCGCCTCCGCAGCCTGCGCGAGCGGGTTGCCGCGCTGCGGGACGAGCGGTCCGCCCTTGAAGGAGCCATCCGGGAGGCGCTGCTGGCATCCACGAGCGCCCAGTCCGCCGACGAGATAACACGGCAGACGGTTCGTGATTTCGCCGACGGCTTAAGCGAACGGCATTCCCTTTTTCAGGATTTGGACGTCCCCGCCTTACTGATTCCATGGTTAATGCCGCGCATGGACACCGTGCCCAACCGCCTGTTCGCGAATACTGACGCCGAGGGATCCCAAGAGACCGAGCGGCTGGATGAGCCGGAGCCGGGCGCGATGGAATTCGCACACCTCTCCGAACTGGCCGCCGTGGCGCGCGAGGGGCTTGAGCACGTCCTCACCACGGGGATTTTGACTTCCGGGGCGCGCCACGATTTGGCCGAAACAAGCGAAACGCCGGCGCGCCTTCATATTGTGCGGGGAGATCGAAGCTCCGGGCTCCCGCGCAGCGAACAGAAGCCTTTGAGCGCCATCCCCGCCGCGAGCGATGCCGCCGTTTTGTTGGGGGAATGGCTGGAAGACGAGGTGGGAGACCGCCGGGAGATGGACGAGGACGGCGGGGAGGCCGGCATTGACGGCGCTCGCTTGGCCGCCGCCGCGGCCGCCGTGGCGCGGCTTGACCTGCGGGATACCCTCGTGCATGACCCCGTCACGACAGCGAAACACAGAGAAACGGCGCGCAACGCCGTGGAACCCGTCATGAAGTCCATCCGCCGGCTGGAAATTATGCAAGAAGAAGGACGTCCTTGGACCGAGCAGTCCCGTGCCGATGTGCGCGCTTACCTTGAGCGTAAACACGCAAACATGGAGTCCGGCCCCGCAACACTGGCGCCCTTGGCCGGGCACATGATATTTGCTGGGCTCGTCTTGGCCGCCATCTATTATGCGCTGCCCCTTGTAACGCAGAGAAGGGATGATCCCCGAACCTTCCTCTATCTCGCATTGATGATCTTGTGCGGCACACTGATCGCGGGATGGGGGATCGGGTTCTTGGCGCCATCGGGCTTCATGGTTCCCGTCATGGCCGGCGCCGTGCTCCTGGCCATCCTCGCCAACACACGCCTCGCGGCAATCACGAGCTTGGTTACGGTGGTGATGCTTTCCATCCAATACAACTATGATTGGCGGCTGCTGGTGGTCATGGGCGCGATGGCCTTGACGGGCGTTCTCTCGGTCCACACGGTCCGCCGCCGCGGCGACATGGCGGCCGCCGGCGTCAAGGCGACGGCCGCCGGTCTGGGTGTGATGCTGGCGGTGATTCTGGCCACGGAGCCGCCGTTCATGGCGATGGCCCCGCAAACCCTGGCGCTCATAGGATTGAATGGGTTCGCCTGTATGCTCATCATTCCCGGCTTGCTGCCCCCGATGGAGCGGTTGTTTGGCGTAACGACCGATATCCAATTGCTCGAATACTCGGACTTGAACAATGAGCTACTCAGCCGGCTCGCCATGGAAGCCCCCGCCACCTACTCCCACAGCCTTATGCTGGGGCAACTCGCCGAGGCCGCGGCGAGCGCGGTGGGAGCGAACGGCTTGCTGGTCAGGGTAGCGGCTTATTATCATGATATTGGCAAGATGCGGCGGCCCGAGTATTTTGCCGAGAACCAGACCGGCGCTAACATTCACGACTCGCTGTCTCCGCGGCTAAGCGCTCAAACAATCGCCGCGCACGTGACCGATGGGGCGGCTATCGCCGAGCAGCATCGTTTGCCTCGCCCCCTTGTGGACGCCATCCGCGAGCACCATGGCGCGACCCTGATTGGATGCTTTTACCAACGCGCCTTGGCGCAGTATGACCTTGAGGACGTCGCGGAAGAAGACTACCGGTATCCCGGTCCGAAACCTCAAAGCCGGGAAACAGCCATTCTTATGATTTGTGATGGAGTCGAGTCTGGCGTGCGAAGCATCAAGCACCTTGACGAACAAAGTGTTCGCGAGTTTGTCACCAAGCTTGTGGACGCGCGCGCGGCGGATGGCCAGTTCGATGAATGCGACCTTACGCTCCGGGATTTGGATACCATCAAGAAGGTGGTGAGCAAACGCATCCTAACCCATTATCATCACCGAGCGGAATACCCCGAACCAGGCGTCCCAGCCGAACAGCCGCCCAATGTCATTCCGATGACCGGAGGGACGGAGTCATGAGCGTGGAGTTGTTGGTGTTGAATGAGTCCAGCGTCAAGCGGTTGTGCCGGCAAAACAAGTTGCAAAAGCTGGCGGAACAGGTGTACAAGGGAGAAGGGTATGGGGGAGAGGCCGAGGTGAGCCTGCTGTTTTGCGATGACGCGCGCATCCAAGCGTTGAACAGTCAGTACCGCGATGTGGACGCCCCGACGGATGTTCTTGCTTTTCCTCAAGAGGAGCATCCCGGGGAGGAGGCGCTGGTGTTGGGGGATATCGTGATATCGCTTGAGACGGTGGCGGAACGGAGCGGGGGCGATCGGAACGCCATGCGCCGGGAAGTGGATTTGCTATTGTGTCATGGGTTGCTGCACCTTCTCGGGCATGATCACCAGACCGAGGCTGAACGGCGAGAGATGGCCCAACGTCAGGCCCGCTACCTTGCCCGTCCGCTCGAATCGGCATGGATAGGCGCCTCGCCGCACAGTGGTGGAGCCGGGGATGAAACGGGAGAAGGAGACGTCTGCCACTTTGGATGAGGATACAGAGCCCCTGAGTCCTCCTCCGCTTCACAAGCGGCCGGTAGGCGGGCTAGCGGTTGCGTGGCCCGTTATCGCCGCCTTGCTGGCGGGGCTGCTCATTGGCCTTCATGGGATGGCGAATCCGGAAGCCGCTCCGGAGCCGGAAGCCGTCGAGCTAAGCGAGCCGCGGGAAGCCGAAACGTGGGGGGAAGCCCTGACCACGCCTCCCCCGGGGCGTGAGCCGTGGACCCGGTACATGCCGGTTTCCTTGCTCTTCGCCATCGTAGGGCTTTTGGGCCTCTCGGCGTTCTTTTCGGGGTCCGAGACGGCGTTTTTCAGCATAAATAAGATCCGCTTGCGCGCCATGGCCGGGGACGCGCGCTACACGGCCCGGCTCGTCGCGCGCATGCTCGAGCAGCCCGGCCACCTCTTGACCACGATTCTGGTTGGAAACATCCTCAGTAATGTGCTCATCGGCGTCTTGCTCGGGTCGCGCATTGAACAGGTGTTCCGGCATTCCGTTGGCCTTTCGCCTGTGCTGGCCTATCCCATCGCGGTGGGCGTGGCGGCGATTGCCATCGTGTTCTGTGGCGAAATCTTTCCAAAACTCCTCGCCGTGACCATGAGCGAGCCCTTTGCGCGAACAGCCGCCGTGCCCTTAATGGGCGCGGCGCGCGTGCTTGCCCCTCTGCGCGCGGGGGTCATGCGGCTCACTGATCTCATTTTTCACGCGGTTGGCTTTCACGAAAGCCACGCCGCTCCCTTTATTACCGATGACGAACTCAAATCCGTAATCTCCGAGACCGACGTGGCGGGGGTAATTGAAGAAGAAGAGCGCGAGATGATACGCGGGATCCTCGAATTCAGCAACGTGACCCTGCGCGAGATTCTCGTGCCACGGCTCGACGTTGTCGCCATTCCCCGGGAAGCCACCGTGGCGGAGGCGCTCGCCACGATCCGCAAACACGAGTTCAGCCGCATGCCAGTCTACCAAGACGATCTTGATCACATCACCGGCGTGTTGATGATGAAGGACTTGCTGCCCCCCTTCGCCAAGGGCAAGGAGGACACGCCCGTGGCCGAATTAGCCCGGCCGCCCCATTTCGTGCCCGAGGTTATGAAGGTACAGCAGTTCGTGAAAGAAGCGCAGCGCCGCCGGACCCATCTCGCGATCGTCGTTGACGAATTCGGCGGCACCGCCGGGATTGTCACGCTGGAGGACGCCATTGAGGAGGTCGTGGGCGATATCCTCGATGAGAACGAACAGGAGGAAGACGGTCCCGAGCACCTCGGGGAAGGCGTGTATCGCGTCGAGGGCGGCATGGACCTTGAGGACCTCAGTGAACTGATTGGCCACACGCTGGAGGACGAGGAACACGAGACCGTGGCGGGCTTTCTAATGAATCACACCGACAAGGTCCTGGAAACCGGGGATCAGGTCGAGCTTTCCGGTATCCTGTTTACGGTGGAGAGCTGCGACAACAAGCGCGTGGGCCACGTCCGCCTTCAAATCCTGCCCGAGCAGAAGGAGAATGACGAGGAGGAGAAGTCATGATCGCGGTCACGCTCGGGCTCATCGCGCTTTTCTTGTTCAGCGTGGTTCTCCAGGGCCTGTTCGCGGGGTACGAGATCGGTTTCATTGCCTCGAATCCCATTCGCGTGCGCTACTTGGCCGAGGAAGAGAATAACAGCAGGGCCAAGCGGCTCTTCGACCACCTCCAGCAGCCCGACCACATGCTCACGCTTTTGCTCATAGGCAATAACCTGACGCTGGTGGCCGGCACCGTGGCGATTACGCGCGCCTTTGGGAGCTTCCCTTACGCCGAGGCGGCCGCCACCATTGTCGCCACTACGCTGTTTCTGCTCTTCTCCGAGATTATTCCCAAGAGCATCTTCCGGGTTTACCCCACGCAGCTCTCCATGACCGTCTTGCCGGTGGTGCAGTTCTTCCATGTGGGGCTCCTGCCCGTGACCCGTCCCATCGCGCTGTTTACGCGCAGCCTGCTGCGGCTCGCCGGTCACGAGCGCGAGCACCTCAGTCCTTTT
>JBKHFO010000201.1:0-6626 GCA_046540175.1 Candidatus Hydrogenedentota bacterium | reverse complement strand
GCGGGAGTAACTCAGTGGTAGAGTGCAACCTTGCCAAGGTTGACGTCGCGGGTTCGAATCCCGTCTCCCGCTCCATTTTCTTTTTGGGGGCCGCTAGCTCAGCTGGCAGAGCAGGTGACTCTTAATCACAAGGTCGGAGGTTCGAATCCTCCGCGGCCCACCATACGTAAACCCCGCCGAATCAAGGACTTACGTTGTCTGCCCCCCAAAAGCGCGGCGCGGCCTAAGCGCCTGTGGTATTGTCTAGTCGCTAGACAAAGGCAGAAAGGACGCGCCCATGGCACAGCCGAAACTTTCCTTCGACAAAGGCCCCCAGCAGTATTACGCTCGCTTCGATGGCCGTAAGGTCTACTTCGGCCGCGATTACGCCCACGCGGCCCAGAAGTTTGCCGAAACGCTTACCCGCTATGAGGCCGGCGAGCCCGTCACTAAGCCCACGCCTGCAAATGCCCTCACTATCGTGGAGGCCAGCGAGCGCTTTCTCAGAGCGTTTGAGGGCTATTACCCAGCCGTCTAACGAGCACGAACACATGAAATGCGCATCGCGGCGCTTGTGCGGGCTCTTTGGGCGGCTGCCCCTTACCGGCCTTGGCCCCAAGCGTTTGAAGAGCCTTCAACAGCACCTTGTCAATGAGGGCGAACTGTCCCGCAAGGGCATTAACCGGACCGTCTCCTATGTGCGGCGGTTTACCGCGTGGTGTGTCTCGGAGGAGCTTTGCGAACCCTCTATTCATGAGGCCCTGCGCACTGTCCCGCCCCTGCGCAAGGGCCGCACCCAAGCCGCCGAAACCGAGCCCGTCAAGCCCGTACCCATGGAGCATGTGGAGGCGGCAAAACACTACATGACCAGCCCCGTGGCGGCCCTTGTGGATTTGCTTCTGTTGACCAGGGGCGCGGCCAGGCGAGATCCTTTCCCTACGGCCATGTGATATTGACACACGTCAACGGACCCATGGCAAACCCGCCCCGAGATCCACAAGACCGCATGGCAAGGTCGTAACCGCGTGGTCTTGTTTGGCCCCAAGGCCCAAGCCGTCTTGCGGCGCTTCATGTTGCGCGGGGAGCGTGACTACATGTTCTCCCGCAAAGAATCCGAGGCCGAGCGCCACGCTGCCCGGACCGTCCATAGGCGGCCCACAGCTCTGTGTCGAAATCGGTCGCGGCCTGGGATGAAACGATGAACGAAATCCCAAACTTGCCGCAACTCGTTCTCGTTGCCCTTGAGAATCTCGTAGAAACGGCGGAACCTCGGCGTCTCCATCTCCTCACCGCTCTTTGCCGTCCCCCCGTAGCCGAGTTCCTTGTAGCTTTCCCGAATGGCCTCGCGCACCTTGTTGGGTGGCGCCTCGACAAGGTCGTAGATGCCCGCGCCGTCAAGTGATGCCGCCGCCTGAATCTGGTACACTGGGGTACAGACGATACGATGCCACTCCCTGCCGGGAGGGCTATCGGACGAGGTTAGCCGGGCGCGCTTGTCAATAACGCTAACGCTTCGCCCAGCCAACAGCTCCGGGATGTTGGATACACATGCCCCTGTTTTTTGAATGGGATCCGGTCAAGGCCCGGCGCAACAAAGAAAAGCATGACGTCACGTTTGACGAGGCCAGCACCGCTTTCGAGGATCCCTTGTCGCAGACAATCCCTGACCCTGTTCATTCGAGGGACGAGACGCGTTTCGTCTTGATCGGGGCGTCGCACCGTGGCCGGCTTGTTGTCGTTGTGCATACGGACACGGGCGATCGGGTGCGGATAATCAGCGCTCGAAGAGCGACCGCAAAGGAGCGCCGCCAGTATGAAGAAGATGCCGAACGATGAAGACATGTTGGAGGAATACGATTTCTCCGGCGGACAGAAGGGCAAATACGTTCAACGCTACGCCGAAGGAACCAATGTCGTGGTTATCGACCCGGATGTCGCCGAATATTTTCCCGACCACGATTCCGTCAACGAAGCGCTTCGCCATCTCGCCGCGGTGATTGCGCGCCAACGCCAAACGAACCTATAACCCAGCCCTTTCGAAAAGGCTTGAACAGCCTGCCCGTTCTCACTACGTTCCGGTTGGAAGACGATCGGGGATGGATATCGTCCTTCCAACGGCCCCGCCGCGTATGTGATAACGGGCCGCCGCTTTTGGTAGAGTCTCCACTAGATCACGGGGAAACAGAGGAGAGCACGCGTCGTATGGCATCTGGGAAGGGCAGCAGAAACAAAGGGGAATCGCTGGGCAAGGTTCAGGATTACCGGCACGGGGAGGCGAAGCGGCCGAATATCCCGCCGGCGAAGCTGGCGGCGGAGGGGCAGGTTCCGCTGGTCGGCAAGGTGCGCTACGCCTACAATCCCCATCGGCCGCCGGCGTTGCGTTGGCATCCCGATGGGGAGCCGGACCGTTTGCCCGAGTTGCTTGAGGCGGCCCGGAAGCGTCCCCTTACGGACGAGGAAGCCCGCACGCTGAACGAGGCCCTGCGCCATCAACAGCCTTGGCTGGAGTGGGCGGAAAAACGCGAGCAGCACGAGCGGGGCGATTTCGAGGTGGACCCCGTGGCGCTTCACATCCACGAACGGGTCAGCGCCCAGGCCATTCTCAAAGCCGCCGCCCGGCAAGACCCGCAACGCGAGCTGTTCGCCGACCCCGAACTCGACTACCACGAGGCGGTTCAGTTCTACCGCCATCAGATGGACTGGGCGAACCGGCTCATCCTCGGCGATTCGCTACAGGTCATGTCATCGCTCGCGCAACGCGAAGACCTCGCGGGCAAGGTCCAGATGATCTACATGGACCCGCCCTACGGCATCAAGTTCGCCAGCAATTTCCAGCCCGAAGTCGGCCGCCGCGACGTCAAAGACAAGGATAGCGATCTCACCCGCGAACCCGAGATGGTCAAGGCCTACCGCGACACCTGGCATCTCGGCATTCACTCCTATCTCTCCTACCTGCGCGACCGCCTCATCGTCGCCAGGGAATTGCTCGCCGATACGGGGAGTATCTTCGTACAGATAAGCGATGAGAATCTGCACCGCGTGAGGCAGGTGATGGATGAGGTGTTCGGAGCAGGGCATTTCTGCGGAATTATTACATTTCAGAAGACGGGTAGCATTGCAGGGACATTGCTTGGTTCCACAGTGGACTTCCTTATTTGGTACGCGAAAGATCGCAATTCGGTTAAATACAACCAGCTATACGAAGTTCGCGCAAGCGGAGATACATCGCTCGACAGATACGACCGAATCGAGTCAGAAGATGGAACTAATCGACGTATCACGAGTGCTGAATATTCCTCAAACGATCTAGTGAATAAGAGATATAGACTTCAATCTATCTTCAGCAGTGGAGCGACCTCCATAGGAAGTAGTCCTGTAGAGTATTTTGGAAGGATTTTTCCATGCCTTTCAGGTAATCATTGGAAGACTAATGAAGCAGGTATGTCCCGATTGGCACACGCCGACCGATTGGCAGTTGAAGGTGTAAGGCTTCGATATAAGAGATATGTTGCTGATTATCCAGTGTTTCCAATTAGTGACCGATGGGAATCCGTTCAGATAGGCACAGAGAGGCAATATGTAGTACAGACTTCAAGTAGCGTAGTCCAGCGCTGCATGCTGATGACGACGGATCCTGGCGATCTCGTACTAGACCCGACCTGCGGCAGCGGCACGACGGCCTACGTAGCCGAGCAATGGGGCCGCCGCTGGATCACGATCGACACCAGCCGCGTAGCCATCGCCATCGCGCGGCAACGGCTGCTCACGGGCAAGTTCGAGATGTACAAGGTCGTAGAAGCGACGCCCTCGTCGCTTGGCTCTTCTGTAAGCGGCGAGGGCGCCGCTTCTACGGCAGGCCAGAGTGCGTATGAGAAAAGCGGCGGGGGCGCCGCTTCTACGGGATTTGAAATAGCTTGGTTTGATCCGGATGAGCCCGTGGGTAATGTGCGAGGCGGCAACTTGCCGCATTGGCGGCAGCCGGGGGTGACCTATTTCGTGACATGGCGGACGGCGGATTCGATGCCGAAGGACCGTGTGGAGCAGTGGGCCGCTGAGCGGGAAGCGTGGCTCAAGAAGCATCCGGAACCCTGGGATGAGAAGACGAAGGCGGAGTACGACCGGCTGTTTCTGGTTCGGTGGGAGCAGTGGCTGGATGAGGCTCATGGGGAGTGTGTGCTCCGGCGTCCAGATATCCGGAAAGTCGTGGAGAATTCGCTGCGGTGTTACGACGGCAGCCAGTATGAGTTGACGGAGTATGTCGTGGCGCCGAATCATGTGCATGTCTTGGTGAAGCCGCTGGAAGGCTACGAGTTGTCGGACATTGTGCAGGCGTGGAAATCCGTGACGGCCCATGCCATTAACAAGGCCTTGGGACGCAAGGGATCGTTTTGGAGAAAGGAGAGTTTCGACCATATTGTCCGGAATCCGGCCGAGTTCGAGCGCATCCGGCAATATATTCGGAATCACGATACTGTAGAAGCGGCGCCCTCGCCGCTTAATTCGGCGGATGACGATTTAAGCGGCGGGGGCGCCGCTTCTACGAACCAGTCAAGCGACTGGGGCGCCGCTTCTACGAACCAGCCAAGCGGCGAGGGCGCCGTTTCTACGAAAGGTGTGGATCCCGGCCGCAATTTCAAGTACAAGACCGTCCCGCACATTACATTGAAAAGCATTGCGCAGAACCAAAACTTGGACCCTATCTTTGAGAAGTGGGAGCCGATTCTGGAGGAGAAGCTTGCGGCCTGTAACAAGGCGCTTGAGAAGGTGGACACTGCGCTGCGGCAACGGCTCAAGGAGAAGCTGTACGCCAAGCAGGCCAAGGACGGCAAGCGCGCTATTACCGACGCGGACGAGCGGCGTTGGCTGTTGCCGCCGGAGAACCGGGGTTCGGCTTCCGAGCGCAAACGGAAGGCGAAGGGTTACACTGTGGATTTGGAATACGGCGGCTGGTATCACTGGGAGGTCCCCTTCGACACGGACCCGGACTGGCTTCAGCCATTACAGGAGGCCGTAACTGCCTACCGCGAGGCGTGGCGCGGCAAGATGGACGAGGTGAATCAGTGCATCGCGGATAACGCGGAGCACGAGACGCTGGTCGACCAGCCGGAAGTGGTCACGGGCGTGACGCGGGTCACTGGGCCGTTCACGGTGGAGGCGGTCCAACCGCCGGAGATGTCGCTTGGGGATCCCAGCGCGGTTATTGAGGGGACGGGCGGATTCGGCGGCGCTCCGGAGGAGTTGGACACGGGGTTCGACGGTGACGAACGCCCGGACATGGTGTTGCGCAAAGTGGAGGCCCGGCCGGACCTGGACGCGCAGAACCTGGAGGCGTACCTCGACCAGATGGTCCGGCTGTTGCGCAAGGATGGCGTGCGCTTTCCCGATAACAAGCAGATGGTGTTCTCCCGGCTCGACGCCATCTACGCCTAGGGCCGGGCCGATGGCTTGCACGCCGAAGGCCGGTGGACCGCGCCCGGCGCCGAGGACGGCGATCCCGAGGGCCGGGCTTTCGTGGCGGTGGGCTTCGGTCCGCAGTATGGTCCCGTGACCGCGAAACAGGTGGAGAATTTGATCCGCGCGGCGAACCGCATGGGCTACGACGATCTCGTGGTGGCGGGATTCAGCTTCGACGGCCCGGCGCAATCCACCATTGAAGAGGCGTCCCATCCCAAGCTGCGCATCCACATGGCCCACATCCGGCCCGACGTAAACCCGGCCATGAACGGGCTGTTGAAGGAACAGCCGGGCAGCCAGCTGTTCACGGTGTTCGGCCAGCCGCGCGTAACGGTGAGCGAGCCTGACGGCGAAGGACGATATGCCGTGGCGATGGAAGGCATGGATATTTACGACCCCGTGAAGAACGAGGTCGTGTCCACGGGCGCGGGCAAGGTGGCGGCGTGGTTCCTGGACAGCGACTACGACGGCCGGACCTTCTGCATCACCCAAGCGTTCTTCCCGGACCGCTCGGCGTGGGACAAGCTCGCCAAGGCGTTGAAGAACGTGTTGGACGAAGACGCCTTCGCGGCCTTCAGCGGGACAGAATCGCTGCCCTTCCATGCCGGCGAACACGGCCGGGTGGCGGTTAAGGTGATTGATCCGCGCGGAAACGAGGTGATGACGGTGAAGGCGGTCGAGTAGAAGCGGCGAGGTTGCCTCGTAATGAAGGTGATTGACTTGCGAAGGAAAAAGGTGAAGCGAATGCACCACATGGTTTACTCTCAAGAGCGAAGAACGCCGTGACGGAACCAGGAATGTTACCAGCATCAGACGAACATGGTCTCCTACCACCTGGAATACATGGGACCACCATGGAGGAGATTGAGCGGCGATACGGCTCATTTCAAAACACTAGTCGCAGGCCCAGATTGTTCGAGAAGCTAGAGGAATTCGTCGAGGATGTGCGGAAGGCAATCCCTGGCGCTCAACTGCTCATTGACGGGAGCTTTGTCATGGGATGTGTCGATACTCCAAGTGATATTGATCTTGTGCTTCTGCTGCCTACTCACTGGGACATGTCCGCCGGCGTGACACCTAGCGAGTACAACTTGATTTCCCGGAAGCGAGTACGAGCGAAATATGGATTCGACGTATTCCCTGCGATTGTTGGTTCGGATGCAGAAAGGTACTGGGCAGATTTCTTCCAGCAA
>JBKHFO010000200.1:0-6693 GCA_046540175.1 Candidatus Hydrogenedentota bacterium | reverse complement strand
ACCGGTTCCCGGGGGACCCACCTGCCAAGCATTACTGGCGTTGGCGGCCAAACATGCCATGACCATCGGTGCTGGACTTATCGAACTAGACGCCGCGGGCGATCTGTACAACGCCTACGTGGCCGCCATGCCCGATGGCCGGGTGGCCGTCCACCGTAAGCTGCACGCATTCATCAGTGAACATATAAAGAGCGGGGATTCCTACACCGTGTTCGACATTCCGCAAGGCGCGCGGGTGGGCGTATTGATTTGCTATGACGTGAACATTATTGAAAACGTCCGGATTACGGCCTTGCAGGGGGCCGAGATTCTGTTGGCGCCGCACCAAACCGGCGGCTGCGTGAACCCGAGTCCGCGCTGCATGGGCGCCATTGATCCGCAACTCTGGGAGAACCGGCGCGCGGATCCCGAGGCCATCGAAGCTGAATTCCGTGGCCCCAAGGGCCGGGAGTGGCTGATGCGCTGGCTGCCGTCACGCGCGCATGACAACGGCATGTTCCTAATCTTTAGCAATGGCGTGGGCCGGGACGACGATGAGGTGCGTACAGGGAACGCCATGATTCTGGACCCCTACGGCGATATCCTGGCGGAAACCTGGAAAGCGGAAGACGCAATGGTGATTGCGGATTTGGAGCCGCAAGTGCTTGATAAATGCACGGGCGCCCGGTGGATGGCGACGCGCCGCCCCGATCTCTACGGTCCTCTCGTGGAGTTGACTGGCCGGGAACAAGACACGCGGGCCGTGCGGTTCGATTTTGGCGGGGCCAGCACGTGAAAGCCGCGGCCCGTGGCAGATTATGCCTTGATCGGTCTCCACGCAGGGGGATAGACTCTTTGTCGCAGCACAAGGAGGCCTTGCGGCTTGAGGAACGGAACACATAACGTATGCTAAAACAATATCCGGCGTTTTTTACTTTTCTCATGGCGGCGTGTGACAGCTTATCGGTGCTGGCGGCCTACCTGCTGACCGTTCTTGTCGCCGTTGCGCCGGAAGGGGACTACGGCGCGCTTTTTGAGGAACACTTCGTCTATTTCGTCGCGTTTGTCCTGGTGTGGTGCGTGACGGCCACGGACCAACGCCTCTTCAGTTCGCGCCGGGAAGATACGCTGCTGCGCTTGCTGATGTCGGTGCTCCGGGCCGTGCTGATCACGCTGGTCATAAGCGGTTTTCTTGTCGTGTTTCTTACACGCGTTCCGCCGGACACGTTCTTCTTTACACTGTTTGGCCTCACGAGCTTGGCCGCCATCATGGCGTTCCGCTTGATCCTGCGCTTGCTATTGTGGTGGCTGCGGCGGAAAGGCTTCAACTATCGCAACATCATTCTCGTGGGCGCGAACGAGCGCTCCGAGCACTTGGCTAACATATTCGCCGAGCGAACGCATTACGGCTATCACGTGCATGGGGTGTTGGAAGATGAACCCGAACGTACGGAGACCTTAACGAAGCGCTATGGTATTCCCCATATCGGCCGATTCGACGAGCTTGAGTATTTGTTGACGGAAAGAGTGGTGGATGAAGTTCACATCACGCTGCCGGTGCGGTCGCAGTACGAGCGCATCATGAGCATGGCTCACCTCTGCGAAGGGATCGGGGTGCCGGTCCGGCTGATGGCGGATCTCTTTCCTTTGCGAATCGCCACAAGCACGGTGCACCACCTCGAAGACATTCCCATGGTGTGTTTGACCCCCATTCCGCAAGCCCAGCTTCAACTCTTTCTCAAGCGGGCCGTGGATTTCGCGGTGTCTTCCGCGCTGCTTGCGGTTCTGTTGCCGTTCATGTTCTTGCCCGTGGCGATCGCTATCAAGCTCGAATCGCGGGGGCCTGTCTTCTTCAGCCAAGAACGGGTGGGGCTGAATCAGCGCCGTTTCAACATCCTGAAGTTCCGTTCGATGGTGCAGAACGCCGAGGAGCTGCGCTCCCAAGTGGCCCATCTCAACGAAGCCGATGGTCCCGTGTTCAAGGCGCGCACGGATCCGCGCATCACGCGGGTCGGGGCCTTCCTGCGTAAATACAGCATCGACGAGTTCCCCCAGCTCATTAATGTTTGGCTGGGCCACATGAGTCTCGTGGGGCCCCGGCCGCCGCTCGCGAGCGAGGTTGCGGAGTACACGTGGAACCAGCGCCGGCGGCTGAGCGTTAAGCCGGGGATGACGGGTCTGTGGCAGATCAGCGGGCGCAGCGACGTAACCTTTGATGAATGGGTGGAACTTGACCTCGCCTATATTGATTCGTGGTCGCTGGCCCAGGACATCCGCATTCTCGTGAAGACATTTCGGGCGGTAATCGAGGGCCGGGGCGCCGCGTAGGCCGAAGAGGACGGGTTAACGGGTGCGCAAGAACGGGCTTGGACAAACGGGACAGGGTGAAGGAGGGCAGCGACTTGCAGAAGTCCCTTGGTCAAGGATGAACCTTGCTAAGAACCGCTGTATAGTGCGTGAAATACTCGGTATTGTAACCGATTTGTGGTGACAAAGCAGAACTCTGCTTCACTTCTGCAAGTCGCTCAGGGGAGTCGATAATTGGCGATCGTGTTGATGCTCAATTTGAAAGGAGGGGTGGCGAAAACCACGAACGCGGTGGCCATCTCGGAATGTTTGGCGGACATAGGACATAAGGTGCTGGTGATTGACGCCGATCACCAATGCCTGGCTAGCGAACTGCTTCTCGGTGAGGACGGCGTGCTGCGAAGCGAACGGCGCAAGCAGACGTTCCATGATTTGCTCGCGGCCATGTTGGACGATGAGTTCGAGGAAGAGCGGATTCCCCCCTTTATTATCGAGAATGCGTCCAACATTGGCGAAGGCTACGCCAATCTGCACATCATTCCCTGCTCCATCCGGATCGATGATTTCCAGACGAACATGGCGCGGGCGCGCCGGGGTTACAATACGATTGACGAATACCATAGGGAACTGCGCCGGAAACGCGCGACGCTTCAGCGTTATCTTCAAACCGCTTACGATTATGTCATCGTGGATTGTCCCCCCAGTCTGGCGCTGCAAGTGCGCCAGGTGCTGGGCATTGGAGACGCGTTTATTGTGCCCTGCATTCCGGATCGGCTTTCGATCCGGGGGTCGGCGTGGCTGCTTGAGCGGCTCCGGCGCGGCAATGTCACCCGGATCCGCCCCCTCGGCACCCTCTGGTCGTTGTACCGCCAACAGGCCAGTATGCACCGGTTTTGCGTGGAAGAGGCGGGTAAGGAGAACCCGCCCGCTCCGTTTGTCGAACTCCCCAGGCCATTCAAGACCATCATTCCAAACGCCGCGAGAATTGCGGATGCGACGGATCCGGACACCCATCCGGCAAGTTTTGCCGCTAAGTATTCGCTTCCCTTTGCGCGCTTGTTCCGGGATCTGTGCGGAGAGATAGAGACGCGCCTTCGAAAGGGCGCGTAACGGCGAAGGGCCCTGAAATAAACGGGCGCGGCAACGGGGTTTCTACTTGTGGAGCAAGTGGTCGAATTCCTGCTTGTGTGGAGCAGTTGAAGACCGCTGTGAATTCACGAGGTAGAAACCATGAAAACGAGTTTGTTTGGCTGGCTAGGGCGGACAGGCCTAACCGCGACGCTGCTGGTAGCCGGCGGGACGGGATGTGGCCTTGTATCTCAATCAACCGAGGCGGGGACAAATATGAATAGCGACCAGGAGGAGGCCGTGGATACGGTGCGTGTTCGAATTTTCGATGAACAAGGAGAACTGACGGAGCCCATCGAGACGCCGTTTGTAGAGAAGTCCGAGGAGGAATGGCGGAACGAACTTACGCGAGAGCAGTTCAATGTCCTGCGGCAAGAGGGCACCGAGCGAGCCGGAACGGGGACGCTTCTTAAACAAGAGCGCGACGGCGTGTACGTCTGCGCAGGGTGCGGCTTGCCACTGTTTGATTCGAGCGCCAAGTTTGATTCTGGTACGGGCTGGCCAAGTTACTACGAACCCATCGCCGCGGAAAACGTGCGTGAAAAAGAAGACCGCAGCCTGTTCACGGTGCGGACGGAGGTCCGTTGCACGCGTTGTGATGGGCACCTCGGCCATGTTTTCGATGACGGGCCGCGGCCCACGGGGTTGCGCTACTGCATGAACTCCGCCGCCCTAGGTTTTGTGCCCCGAAGCGAGCTGGCCTCCCTTGCGGAACCGGCTTCATCCCAGACTGCGGAGGCTGTGCTGGCGGGGGGGTGTTTCTGGTGCGTGGAAGCCGTGTTTCAGCAACTGGATGGGGTCATCTCCGTGGATTCCGGCTATGCGGGCGGCTCGGCGCAAACCGCCAACTACGAGGCGGTTAAGACGGGCCGGACCGATCATGCCGAGGTCGTGCGCGTTCTGTATGACCCCAGCCGGGTATCCTACGAAGACCTATTGCGCGTGCACTTCGCCACCCATGATCCCACCCAACTCAATCGGCAGGGTCCCGACGTCGGACCTCAATACCGAAGCGCCGTCTTCTACGCCGATGAAGAGCAGAAGGCCGCGGCCGAGGCTTTGATCGAGGAGCTGGAGGAGAGCGGCGAGTTTAGCGCGTCCATTGTCACCACGCTCGAACCGCTAGATGCGTTCTACAAGGCCGAAGACTATCATCAGAACTTCGCGAGCCAAAACTCCACCAATCCCTATATCCGCTCCAACACCTTGCCCAAGATCGAGAAGGTCCGGGAGACGTTTTCGGACATGGTCGGCGATTAGCCACAATTAACCGCGGTTAACCGCGAATTTACGCCAATATTCGCGAATACACGCGGTTAGAGGCTGCGCGGAAGGCCTTGGGCGGGCCATAATCGTTGGGGAACGGCATTGTTCGCCACCGTTCTGGAGTAGCCTCATGAAACACGAATTCACTGCCATCCACGAGCTGGAGGACGACTGGTACGTCGCCTATTGCCCCGAAATTCCAGGGGCCAATGGTCAAGGCAAGACGAAGGAGGAAGCGCGCCAAAGTCTTGCCGAGGCTATTGCCCTCATTCTGGAAGACCGCCGTGAGGACGCGCTTCGAGGCATTCCCAGCGATGCCGAGCGCGGGATTGTGACCTTGGAGTGAAGCGTTCGACCCTTCGCGTTCATTCGCGGTTACACGTTCTTTTGTTGGAAAACCCCATCAGGGGGCGCAAAGTCCCCCTGATGGGATTGGATGAACCGATTAGAATCTGAGGTCCTCGGTCTCGGGGTACGGCGGCGGTTCGGGCACTTCCACCGGATCCTCCTTCAGTTTGTCGAGGAGATGTTCAATGGCCGCGTCCAATTGCGCGTCTTCTCCCTTGAACGTGGCGTGCGGCAAATTGTCCACTACAATGTCGGGTTCAACGCCATGGCGTTCAATGAGCCATTCCCCATCCTCGGAGTAGACCCCCATGTGGGGCGCCAGGGCGTTGCCTCCATCGGCGAGCTGGGTTCGCCCCGCGTTGATCCAGATATAGCCGCCCCATGTGCGTTTGCCAATGACCGTGCCCAGATCCAGCCGCTTGAAGCCTTCGGTAAACCCTTCTCCGTTGGAGGATGTGGTTTCGTCCACCAACACGGCGATGTGTCCCCGGAAAGCATATTGCATGTTCCATGAGGGCTCCCCGTGGCGTTGGATGTGATAGGACCACGCCTCCCGCAGCAGCTTGCCCAGGATGATGCTGTCGATGTTGCCGCCCCGGTTGCCGCGCATGTCGATGATGAGCCCCTCGCGATCGAACACGGGATAGAATTGCCGGTACCACTCCGAGAGGTTGCCGCCGCCCATGGCGCTGAGGTGTACGTAGCCCAGGCGGTTATCCGAGGCCTCTTCCACGGCGGCGCGGCGGCTGTATTTCCAGTCGCGGTAACGGAGCTGCTGTTCATCGGATGTGGGTCTCACGATGCGCTCGCGGGTTTCGTCCTCGTCCTCGGCGTTGCGCAGTTCCAAGAGGACTTGCTTACCCGCCTGGTTGCGCAGCAGTTGGTTGGGATGACGGACGCTTAACGTGGACACGCCGTTGATGGCCGTGATTATCTCGCCTTCCTCGATGTCCAGCCCCGGTTCATGGAGCGGGCCGAACCATTCCGGATAGTCGGGATCGGTCCGGTATATCCGCGCGATGCGATAACCGCCGGCCTCTTCATCGCGCTTCAAGCGGGCGCCCAAGGTGGCCACGGAAACCTGCGTATCGCCCTCCGGGGTATCCCCTCCGAAGGCCCGGATGTGCAGGGCGGAAAGCTCGGCCATGAGCATGTTGATGACCTGGTTGAGTTCGTTGCGGGTTGTAACGCGGTCAACCAGAGGCAGATACTTCTCCCGCTTGGCTTCCCAGTCCAAGCCGTGCATGTTGGGGTCGTAGAAGATCTCCCGCTGATTCCGCCACGCGTCCATGAAAATCTGCCGCCATTCCTCTCGAACATCAAAGGAAAAGGCCAGACTCGATAGGTCAATCTCGTGTTGGCCGAGATCGCCCGGCCCTGATCCCGTGGCGGGGATGATCCAAAGACTGCTGCCCCGAACGAAGAGGTGATCGCCCTCTTGCGCCATGTGGTATTGGCGGATGTTGCTCAGCAAGCGATCCACGCTCGGGCCGTCATTGGTGATGCGCACCGCCGCCAAATGGGTGTTGGCCCCGTGGCCCGTATCCCGCGTAGTGAAGAACAATGCGTGGCCGTTTACGCTGAGATCACCGTAGTTTCCGGAAGACACAGGGACGCGGTGGACTCGCCGTTCCATGCCCTCGAACTCGATCTCGGTGTAATCGT
>JBKHFO010000199.1:0-6719 GCA_046540175.1 Candidatus Hydrogenedentota bacterium | reverse complement strand
TCACGCAAACCGGCGCGCCACGGCTGCAACCATCCCCCTGATCCCCTTCAAAGGGCTCGTAGCAATCGCGAATGACCGCGAATACACGCGAATGCGCCGGAACGCGGGGCCGTTGTGGCAGCCCGGCTCGATCTTGTTCATCTTGCAAATCCTGTCCAATTCTTCTCACGGGGCGCGGCAGGGGAAAACATCCCCCTTGATCCCCTCCCCGCGTTCGCGTGAACGGGCTTTACAGGGCCATGTTCGGCCATATTGCGCCTCATGGAAGGGCGTGTTACACTTCACGCCGGGTGCATGGGGGACACGGCGTTTGGGCGTTTGAAGACTTCCGTTGAAAAAAAGTTCGCGCTTGGGTTTCGGGCTTGGTACAATACCGCGCCATGATTACAACAAAAGACATCCATCGTTGCGTTTGGGCCGTGCTCGCGGTGGTGATGTTGACGGGGTGCCAGACGGTTTCTTTTGGGACGGGAAATCCGCGCGGGGTGGAGGATCGCCCGTTGGCGGAGAGGCAGACCGTAACTCCAGCGGCGCTGGAGGCGGCCAATTCGCATCCGGCTCCAGCTTCGGCTAATCCCAGCCGGGACAATGCCATCTTTGTCTACGGGGGCAAGTGGACGGATACCCGTTTCCTGGAGATCCTGCAGTTGGACACCGATTTCCAGGATTCCTATCTTGGGACCGTTGGCCTTTCCCGCACGTTCCTCCGCTTCGGCCGGCATCTAGACCTGGAGGGGGAGACGAACCTCACGCGGCATTGGGGGAAGCAGGACCACTTCGAGGTGAATGCGGCGCTCAATTTGCGCTGGAACACCTTCCCTTGGGACCGGTTTGTAGACACTTCGCTCGCTTATGGATTGGGACCTTCGTATGCCTTTGGCCGGCCCCGCATCGAAGAACGCCGGCGCCGTCCGGTGAGCCGGTTGCTCGTCTTCATGGTGGGGGAGATAACTGTAGGGCCGCCAGCTCAGTGGGATTCCCCCTGGGAGGGATTGATCCGGATCCACCACCGTTCCGGGGGGTTTGGCACGGTAAGCGATGCCGGGGGATCCAATTTCGTCACTATGGGGCTCCGGTACCGTTTCTGAGCGCGCTTTGGCGCGCAGTCAAGCCGCGGGGGCCTTGGGAGGACGGGTTCAGAACGGCCACGCGAGCGGGATCAGAATCATGGCTAGGACGAACAACAGGGCGTTGAGGGGGAGCCCCACCTTCGCGAAATCGCTGAACCGGTATCCACCGGGACCGAAGACCATCAGGTTGGTTTGATACCCGAGGGGGGTTACAAGACTGGCCGACGCCGCAAAGGCCACCGCCATGGCCAGGGGGCGGGGACTGATATCAATATCCGGGTGCATGGCCAGGGGGATGACAAAAGGAAACATGAGAGCGGCCGCCGCGTTGTTCGTCACGGTTTCAGTGAACAAGCTGGTCAAGAGATAGACCACGGCGAGGATGGCCAGCGGGCCGAGCACGCGCGCGTGTTCCACAATCAACCCCGCGATGGCGTCTGCCGCGCCCGATTCCTCCAGTGCGGCGCCAAGGCCGAAGGCGGCGCCGATGGTGATAAGCGTTTGCCAGTCCACGCTTTGCCGGGCCACGCCGGCCGAGATGCAGCGCGTGGCGACCATTAGGCCGGCGATGAGGAAGGCGGAGAGGTGAGTGGGCAGCGCCCCCGTAGCGAGCAGTAGCACCAATCCGCCCAAGAGCACCGCGCTAATCAGGGTCTTTTCGTCCCGCGCCGGCCGGCTTTCTTCGACGCCGCTCACCAAAATAAAGTCGGGGTTGTTGCGATGCGCGCGGGCGAAGTGAGGGCCGGTCTGAAGCAGCAGCGTATCCCCGTTTTCGAGCCGGATGTCGCCCACGCGGCCCTGGAGGCGTTTGCCGCCCCGGTGCACGGCGACGACCGCCGCGTTGTAGGTCGCGCGGAAATCGGCGTCCCGGATGGTCTTTCCTATCAGGGGCGATTTGGGTGAGATGACCGCCTCGCACAGCATGCGGTCGCGGCGCTGCTTGGCCCGGGTTTCGTATTCCTCGTCCGCCACGGGCACCAGGCCGGGAATACGTTCCAGATCAACGATGGTGCTTACCATGCCCGTGAAGGTCAGGACATCCCCCGCGCGAAGCAGTTGGCGGGGACCGACGGGGGAGATGACCTCGCCGTTGCGCACGATCTCGATTAGGAACAGCCCGGGCAGATGGCGCAATCCCGCCTCTTGGACGCGTTGGCCCACCAGCCGGCACTCCGGTTTTATCTCCATCTCCACGAGGTACTCCCGCATCGAGTCGCCAAGCCGCTCGACGAGATCCTTACGGTCTGGCATTAACCGGGGGGCGATGAATACGAGATAAAGGCAGCCCGCCACGGCGTAGGGCAGTCCCACCCAGGTGAGTTCAAACATGCCAATGGGGGCCAATTCCCCGGCCAAATGGGGATGCCGGGGTTGGGCCTCGGCCAGCAAGCCGCTCACGACCAGATTGGTGCTGGTGCCGATAAGGGTACAGGTTCCCCCAAGAATAGCCATGTAGGAAAGGGGCATGAGCACGCGGGAGGGGGAGACCTGGTGAGTCCGGCACCACTTGTTGAGGACCGGGATCATCATCGCCACGATGGGCGTATTGTTGAGGAAGGCCGACATCAACGGCACCGCGCCCACCATGCGCGCGACGACGCCCCGCTCGCTGGAGGCCCGCGCGAGAAACCAGCTTCCGAACGCGTCCAACGCCCCCGTCTCCCGCATGCCCGCGGCCACCACGAACAACGCCGCCACGGTGAGCAGCCCCGGGTTCACGAAGCCGCCGAAGGCTTGGCCGGGCTCGATCACGCCCGCAAGCGCGACCGCCACCGCTCCCCCCAGCACCACCGCATCGGGCGGGCCGTAATTCCGGCTAAGCCCTACGAACACGGCGGCGAGCACGAGCAGTGTAAACCAAGCTTCCCACCCCACGGCATTCTCTCCTATTGAACGTAGTCCGGGCTGACCTTAAAGCCGATCGAACGTGGCCTTACATTAAAACACCGAATACCTTATCATAGTAATTGGGTATTACAAAACGCTATGTCATCATCAAATCGCTTAGCGCCCCTGCGTGGTCCGAATGTTCCTCCCTTGTCAGTTGGATTTCCAGCGCCATGATATACCGCCACGCCCGTTATCCCAAATACCTTTGGCATAATGACCAAGAAGCGGGATACGGCAGCCAGACCGAACCCTGGATTCAGCTTCGGGGGCTGCGTTAGAATGGAGTCTCTTCTAGGGTAAACCCCCGCCTCTTTCTCCCCGGGGCCGAGTCTTTCCCGGCGAAGGGCGCCGGCCGCTAAAGGGGAGTAAGGCTAATGGGGAAGAACCATGGGCCGCCGCTGGGCTTGGGAACCCGAGGCGTCCCTTGTACACACGTTTCAAACATGCGGGAGCGATCTCACGGTGTCCATTGATTCCATATCCGGGAACGACAATCTTCACAAATGGCTGAACAAGTATCTTAATAACACTTTGGCCGGTTTCTTCAAGCTTGTGGGGGAAAAGCCGCCGCCAACCAAGAAGAAGCGAATCGAGCGCCTGACCGAGATTCTGCTCGGCGATGGCTTCTACTGGGTGTGGACCAATTTGGAGGAGTGGGAACAGGAGGCCGTCCGGGAGACGGTTTTCAACTACGCCAATCACGAATTCCAACCCCGCGTGTTTGCGGCCAAGCACGCGTTACCCTTGTGGAGCGACACGGATGTGGTCCCAGTAGAGAAGAAGGAGCGCTCGGACGCGCTTCGCCTCCTCATGCCGGGCAACCGGATTCCCCCTGACTTGGCGGCCTCGCTGCGCCAGCGCTTGACTCCGCCTTCCCCGGCGCGGCTTGTTGTGGTGGACGAGTTGCCGGCGGAGGTTCCCGCCTTTCCAGACCTCCGGTTGGAGTTTGCCGATGAGTTTACCGATGAGTATCCCGATTCGTATCCCCTGAGCGTGGCTCACCGGGCGAGGGACGCCGGGCGGGAACTCCATATCATCTTGCGGATGGTGGAGGAGGGCCAAGTCGCGATCACGCAAAAGACCAAGCAGATAACCGCGGCGAGCCAACGGGCGCTGGGCAAGGCGATAGGGGTTGATAGGGCCGCGAAAAACGCTGATCGCTTTGATTCGTTCATGATGGATCAGTGGGTGAGCATGTGGCTGGACGTGCTGGGTACGCGCGGGCTTGTTGGCGCGCGTAAGACCAGGCTCTACCTTACGAAGGAGGGCCAACAGCTCCGGGACGAGAAGTTTTCCGATAGCATCCGGAAACTATGGGAGAATTGGGCCAATCATTACCCCTATGACGACATCGAGCGGGTTGCCCGTATCCGGTCACTCATCCGGGGCGCGTGGCGCGGTGTCAGCATGACCGCCGTGGCGGAGCGCCGCCACGCCGTCGCCCAAGTGGTGGCGGCCTGCCCCGTGGGGGAATGGGTGGAGATTGACTCCTTCCTGCGCTACTTCGCTGGGGAATCTCCCCGTTTCACCTTGGGGTATGAGGTGCGGACCGGGTTCAGCCGGTTTGCCCGTCCGGAGTTTGAAAACGAGCCAAGCGGTTATGATTGGCGGCTCGTGGAAGGCCGCTACATCATGGGCCTTATCGCGGGCTATTTCGCAACGCTCGGGTTGGTGGATGTCGCCTACACCGATCCGCAATGGGCCCGCAACGACTACCAAGAGCACTTTTTCATCGGTGCGCGGAACTACCTTTCCATCTTCGAGGGGCTCCGGGCCTTCCGGCTCAACACCTTGGGCGCCTATGTGTTTGGGGTGACGGATACCTACGAGCACGAGGCGTACCGTGGCGCGACCCCGTTGCGGGTCCTGGCGACGCACGAGATCATTGTGAATGACTCTTACGCCCTGGATCCGGCCGACGAGCTGTTCCTCGAACGCATCGCCAAACCCTCGGGGGACCACACCTGGCGGCTGGACAAGAAGAACCTGATCGAGGCCATCGAAGACGGCGTCACTAAGGAGGACGCCGTGGAATTCTTGAAGTCCCGCAGCGAAACCCCCTTGCCAGACAACGTTGCGCAACACCTTGACGATGTGTTCCTCCGCGCGAACCTCTTGCAGAGCGACGGCCCGGCCGAAGTGTACACGGTGGCGGACGAGCACACCGCCCTGCTCATCGCGCACGACAAGGCAATGCGCGACAAGTGTTTTCTCGCGGATGGAAACCGCCTGGTGGTGCCCGCGAACAAGGTCAAACCCTTCCGCCGCGCGCTCAACAAACTGGGTTATGCTTTCCCAAACGGCCACATCAAGAAGTGACGTTATGTTTAACTTCGCATCCCAGGCGTGACGCATGCCAGAACAAACTTAGGGCCGAAGGACCCTCTAAGCGAGGAATCCTCCGGCCCTCGGGGGGCATGAGAAGATCTCGGCGATTAGCCGTTGTTGAAGGTTTTGCGGAAGTAGTCCTTGTTGTCCAGCATGGGCAAGGTTTTCCGCACGAAGTCCTCGAACTCCCTTTGACTGATGGCCGTGGAGCCGCCCTCGCGGGACACCCGCGACGACTTGGAGCCATGGCCCTCTCGCGCTTCGCCCTGTCCGTGAACTCTCTCGGATGTCATGTCGAACCTGTCTTCGGACTCTTCGCCAAACTCCGAGGGTTGCTCGTCCGGCGAACTTGAAGAAGCTTCCAGCTCTTGCACAAGTCCGCTGATCTGCCGGTCAAGAAACGTGGTGAGAACTTCCATCAGATGTTGGCGTTTATCTTCGGCGCTGCCGTTTACCAAGATATCTTTATTCAAGGGCAACGCCACGCCCGAAAACACCATCACCAACTCCTCACATTTTGGACAGGGACCAATCACCAAGGCGCCCGTGGGCGGAACGGCCACTTGCCCTTTTGTGTGGCAGTGAGGACACACTATGTTGAGAATTGACTGCATCTATGCCACTCCTTTCTGCCTGCCAGGATCAGGCTAACTGTATTGTACCACGGATTGGAATAGAGGCAGGCAACGATGCGGAGTATTTGTAAATTACTTGGAATAAGCGACTCGCGGCCGCTTTGCCGTCTCCTACGCAATCTTAATGGAAAACAAAGGTGGGGTGGGGCGTTATTCCAAGCCTGCGCCATCAAAAGGTTCGGCTTCCACCTCATCGGGTGGATCCGAAGGCGTCCCAAACTCGGAGGGCGGCGGCTCCCCTGTTTCGGCGGGCTCCATTGGTTCGCCTCCAAGCCGCGCCCGGACCCGTTCCATGGCTTCAAGGGCCGACTCGTTGTCGGCGGCGGGCCGGTCATGCCACCCAGGATATGTTAGCAGGGTAACCCCATAGACTTGCTCAATCGTCTCGGCGGTTAGGCGAGTGCCCGCGGGTTCTTCCTCTAGAACGAAGGTGTGTTGGGTGCGGCGAGGAATCACGAAGAAATCGCGCCGTTCATCCGTATAGGCGACAAACAGTCCGCGCTTATCCCGCGTGTATAAGTCGAACCCCATCTCCCGCAACTCGGTCCGCGTCGCCTCCCATGTCTCCATGAATTCGGCATCCACGGTGGTTGAATCGGTTATGGCGAAACCGGCAGTCTCGCGGGCGGCCCGGGCGCATCCCGTTAGGATGCCGGCGGCAAGCAATGCGAGTAGGATAGTGGCTAAGATAGAATGTCGTGTCATCGTTTGTGTCCTCGGTGAAAGTGCGCGAATTCTATCACAGGGGAAAAGCGGCTTCAAATCCATGGAGGCGAGTGCGAGGCATCGGAAGTTC
>JBKHFO010000198.1:0-6743 GCA_046540175.1 Candidatus Hydrogenedentota bacterium | reverse complement strand
TTAGAGGTGGCATGGCCTTCTAGGCCATGAATCACGGGCTGGAAGCCCGCGCCACTTCACAACCAAGACAAACTGAATCAGGGTTACCCACAATTTTAGGATGGGCCGAGTACTAGGGCGCCGTCTCACATCATGACCAAGGAACGTCTCGACACGCTGGTGCAACGCCAAACCGGTCTTAGCCGGTCCCAGGCTCAAGGCCTTATCAATACGGGCAAGGTATACGACGCGCAAGGCCAGAAGCTGGACAAGGCCGGGCTTCGCGTGGACGAAACGGCCGTCCTTGAGATCCGCCGGGACGAGATGCGCTATGTCAGCCGGGGCGGCTACAAGCTGGAGGCGGCCCTCGATCACTTTGCCATCGACGTGGCCGGACGCATCGCCATTGACGTGGGCGCCTCGACGGGCGGGTTCACGGACTGCTTGCTGCAACGCGGGGCCGCGCGGGTGTACGCCGTGGACGTGGGCTATGGCCAGCTAGCATGGCGGCTTCGCCAAGACGATCGCGTGCACGTCATGGACCGCACCAACATCCGCCATCTCACGCCGGACCGCCTCCCCGAACGCCCGGACTTCTTCACCGTTGACTGCTCCTTCATCAGCCTGCGCCTCGTGCTCCCGCCGCTGGCCGCGTTGCTGGCGCCGGAAGCCGCTGGCGTGGCCCTCATAAAGCCGCAGTTCGAGGCGGGCCGGCAAGACGTGGGCAAAGGCGGCGTGGTGCGCGACCCCGCCATCCACGAGCGGGTCATCTCTGAATTTCGAGAAGCGGCGGCGGAGATGGGATTCCCCGGCGCGATTGTGATACCGTCTCCGATAGTGGGGCCCGCGGGAAACCGGGAGTTCTTGGCCTATTTGCCCCGCGTTTCTCCCCCATCGAGCCAAGAAACTTCGTGACATAACCGAACCACGGCGCAAACCGTCCATGTTGGAAGTGCTTCGCATCCAAAACTACGCCCTCATCGATGAGATCGAGGTGGAGTTCGCCCCCGGGTTTAACGTGCTCACTGGCGAAACCGGGGCGGGCAAATCGATCATTGTGGGCGCGCTCAACCTCATCCTTGGCGCAAGGGCGTCCAGCGGCGCGGTCCGCGAAGGCGCCAAGCGCGCCGAGGCCGAGGCGGTGTTCCGCGTCCCCGAACCCTCCCCCCGTTTGCAGCGGATTCTGGAAGAACGAGAGCTGGAACTGGACGACGGGGCGCTGGTGCTGGCCCGCCGGGTGTCCAGCGATGGGCGAAGCCGGGCGTACGCGTGTGGCGGACTTGTGCCTGCTTCTGTCCTGGCGGAGATCGGGGACGAGTTGGTTGATCTGCATGGCCAGCATGAACATCAGTCCCTGCTCCAGGTGGATCGCCAACTCGAATTGCTTGATGTCTACGCGGGCACGGAAACCGATGCGGCGGAGGTGGCGCGCGGCGTGGGAGAATTGCATCAGCTTGATCGCCGGATCGCCGAATTCGAGGCGAGCGGCCGGGAACAGGCCCGCCGCTTGGAGTTTCTGCGCCATGAAGTCAACGAGATTGACGACGCGGCGCTCGAACCCGGCGAGGAGGAGCGGCTTCAAGCGCGGCGCAATCGGGTGGCCAACGCCGAGCGCATCCATTCGGCCGCGGCCGCGGCGTACGCCGCCTTGTACGAAGACGAGGGGACCGCGGCCAGCGACGCGGTGGGACGGGCCGTGCGCGAACTCGAAGCGGTGGCCGAGGTGGATCCCGAAATCCAGCAAGCGGTTCGTCAGCTCAACGATATCCGGGCGAGCCTGGACGAAACGGCCCAAGACGTGCGCCGTCTCTCCGAGTCCATCGAATTTGATCCCCAGGAATTGGACGAGCTGAACCAGCGCTGGGATGTCATCCGCGGCCTCAAACGCAAGTATGGCGACACGATCGACGCGATACTGGCCTACCGCGACGAGGCGGCCGCCACGATTTCCCGCTTCGAGAACCGCGACGCGGAGCTGGAGGCCTTACACGCCAAGCGCCGCGAAACGCACGCCCGTCTTGTGAAACAAGCTGAAGCGCTGTCCAAGGCCCGCCGCCAAGCCGCACGGAAACTGGACAAAGCCGTCACAAGAACCCTTCAAGACTTGGGGATGGCGGGCGCCCGCTTCGAGACGGTCCTTGAACAGAGCGATCTCACCGCCAAAGGGTTGGACAAGGCGGAGTTCAAACTGGCCGCCAACAAAGGCGAACGCTTGAAGGCGCTGCGGCAAGTGGCCTCGGGCGGCGAGGTTTCCCGTATCATGCTGGCCCTGAAAGCGGTGTTCGCCCACGCCGATCGCATACCCACCCTGATATTCGACGAGATCGACGCGGGCGTGGGCGGGGCGGTAGCGAACCGCGTGGCGGCCAAGCTGGCTCAACTCGCCGAATCGCATCAGACCATCTGCATCACCCATCTGCCCCAGATCGCCGCCGCCGCTTCGCGCCATTACCATGTGGCCAAGACGACGCGCAAGGATCGCACACTCACGGACGTGAGCCGTGTCGAGGCCGAGGAACGGGTCCGGGAGATAGCCCGTCTGTTGGACGGGAGCTTGTCCGGCGTGAGTTTGGAACACGCCCGCGCCCTGCTCGAAGGCGGATCCCAAGCGCAGCAAAGCGCTTAAGCCGCGCGCGCCGCGGCCGGCATGAATAGCATTCAACCGGCAGCGGCGGCACAGGCGTAATCGGCGCGGTTCTTACCGGCGGCTGATGGGGCGTTCGTGGAAATCGCCCTCTTCCACCGAAATATTCCCTGACAACCGCACCTTATATCCATCTTCATTCTTGAACGTGCACCAAATTCCCTCGAATTGAGGCGGTTCCTCGATGTAGTGAACAAAGACGGCTTTCCCGCCCGACCAGAGGGTGACACGAATCGGTGTAGCCATGCGTTGCAACTCCTTGTCGTTGTGGCCCCAGCCGTATCCACGGCTAAAACAATACAAGCCCGGCCCCCTTCAGGCGGCCGGGTATCGGTGAGAAGAAAGCTCGCCTATCACCAGGGAAGGCGTTGCATACCCCCAATTGTACACTTGATCCCTGTGTGGACAAAGAGGCAAAAAAGCGGAGGGCAATTCACAAAGCATCTAATAACGGAACGTATCAGAGAATAGTGTCTAGGAAGGGTTCTTGACCAGTGAGAGGGGCGCCGTGACCAAACACGGCGCCTCCGTCCGCAAGGCCACGAAAGCCCAGAAGCGCTCCCGGGTCCTCTGTAGCTCCAATCCCCATTGACGCGTGATGTCACCGTTCCAAGAGCGCGGCTGGCAAGGACCTGCGTTATTCCCGATTCTCTTCCTGTGTAGGAGGAACAACCATGTCGACGAGGGTTTCCGCCTCGACGCGGTGTTCGGCGGGATCATCAGAAGGTTGGAATATGTTTGCGTAGATGAACCAACCCAATGCCGCGGCTCCGCAAATGGCCGTCCAGGTGATCGCGTAGGTAAGCCAGCGCGAAGCGGCGGGTTCAGCCGATCGCGGTTCCCGCACCGGCAGCACATGGAAGGATTGATCGGGCTCAAGGAGCTGGCGGTACGCTTCCACATAAGGCGCCGGGTCCAGTTCGAGCAGCGCGCAGTAGGATTGCAGGAAACCGCGCACGTAACAGGGCGCGGGCAGCGGCTTGATATCCCCGTCTTCAAGCGCTCGCACCATGTCAGAGGGAATGTGCAGCTTCAGGTACACATCATCCCGGGAATACCCTAAAGCTTCCCGGTGCGCCCTTAGTTCGCCGCCTAGTTCTGCTAGATTATCCATTACCACCTCGTGCTGTTAGGAAGAAGAATCGACGAGGATTTCTCTCGCCTTACTGCCGCTATGGGGCCCGACAATGCCCCGCATTTCCATCATGTCAATGAGCCGGGCCGCACGCGTATAGCCGACGCGCAACCGCCGTTGCACCATGGAGATGGAGGCCTGTCCCGTTTCGGTGACCACGCGGACGGCTTCGTCGAAAAGTTCGTCGCTTTCTTCTTCCAGTTCGTCCCCACCACTGTTGGTCTTGCCAAATTTTTCGATCTCATCCCGGTACTGGGGTGGCGCCTGGGTCTTCAAATAGCGAATGAGTCTATCCATTTCATCGTCACTTACAAACGAGGACTGAATCCGCGTGGGTTTGCTTTGGCCCGCCGGGAGGTACAGCATGTCGCCCCGGCCAATGAGGCGCTCGGCCCCGATCGCGTCCAGAATGCAGCGGCTGTCCACGCGGGAGGACACCTGGAAGGACACGCGGGCGGGGAAATTGGCCTTGATTACGCCCGTCAACACGTCCACGCTAGGCCGCTGGGTGGCGATGACGAGATGAATACCTACTGCCCGCGCTAGTTGGGCGAGACGGGCGATGGCGTCTTCCACTTCGGCGCGGGCCAGCATCATGAGATCGGCCAGCTCGTCAATAATGCAGACGATATAGGGGAGTTTCCGGATTACGTTCATGGACTCCCCGGCTTCCTGGCCTTCTTCCCCGGGTATCTCGATCTCCCCGTTTTCGACGCTCTCATTATACACATCGATGTTCCGGACCTGAAGATGGGCGAAGAGCCGGTACCGCTCCTCCATCTCCATGATAAGCCAATTCAAGGACGTCGCCGCCTTTTTGGGGTCAATGACCACCGGCGTGATGAGGTGCGGGATATCGTTGAAGATGGACAACTCCACCATCTTGGGGTCGATGAGCATGAGCTGCAGCTCTTCGGGCTTCTTCGTAAATAGCAAGCTGGCGAGCAGGCTCTTCACACACACGGTTTTGCCCGCTCCCGTCGCGCCAGCCACGAGCAAGTGGGGCATCGACGCCAGATCGGCTATCACGGTCTCGCCGGCGATATCCTTGCCCAGCGCGAGGGGCAGCGCGCCCTTGTGCCGCTGGAACGCCTTGGATTCCAGCAGTTCACGCACCACCACCGCCTCCGGCTCATGATTCGGCACTTCAATACCGACCCGGCCCTTGCCGGGGATAGGAGCCTCGACCCGGACCCGGTGGGCCTTGAGCGCCAGGGCCAAGTCATCGGCCAAGGAGAGGAAGCGGCTTACCTTGATCCCCGGAGCGGGCTCCAATTCATACCGCGTAATGGTGGGCCCGCGAGTCACATCCGTCACCTGGGCTTGAATATTGAAGGTTTTGAGCGTCTCTTCGAGGTGAACGCTGGTCTGCCGCAACATGGAACTCATGTCGCGCTGATTGTTCTTGCAGGGCTGCTCCAAGAGGTTGAACGCGGGTTTTGTGTACCGCTTTGGGTACACGTAATCCGGCGGCAGTTCCTCTTGATCCGGGGTTTTCCGCCGCGGCATGGGGGCGGACTGTTGTTTGGCTTGCGCCGCAACCACGGGGGCCGCTCCATTCGGGGGCTCTTCGCCCTGTACCCGGCTCACTTTTCCCGCTTGCATCAACGCGGCGTTCTCCGCGGCCGTCCGCTGTTCGTCGCTGAGCGCCGCCGCCGGGGACGCCTCTTCACCGGTATCAGCAGCGGAATCTTCTTCATTGCCGCCTTCCGTGACATCAAACGGGGCCGATGAAGAGGCGGCTTCCTGCCCGTCCTTCGCGGCGGGTATAGCGCCGAACGGCCACGCCTCCGGTTCAGTGGCGGCGGAATTCGGCTCAGGCGCCGCCGGCGGCCGGATGCGGATACTGCTGGGATCGCGTTCCTTGCTGGCCGCGGGCGGGGCAGACTCCGCTTGCCGCTTGGGGCTCTTGGCCGTTTCCGCCTTGGCGGAGCCTTGCTTGCCCGGTTTCGCGAGCGCCCGCTCCCGCCGGGCCATTTGGGCGCGATGCAGGGCTTCCCACAGTTCCACGATGCCTTTAAGCGTAAGCACCGCGAGTCCGTGAAGCATGGCGAACCAGCGCACAAACAGGAAATCGGTGGCGAGAAGAATACCCACGAGGACTAGGGTGACCACAATAACGTTGGCGCCCACAACACCGAACAGCGGAAGGATGATGCTGCCCAAGAAAGCGCCCACAGCCCCGCCGAAAAGCTCTTCATCAGGCCCCGGCGCCGAATTCACATGAAGACAGCCCGCCGTGGCGGTCATCAGAATCACAAAACCCACGATCCGGGTGAGAAGCCGGTCCAGCGGCGAATGCCCAAGCAAGATAATGCCCCACACCGTCAAAATGCAGTAGGACACATGCGCGGCATAACCGAAAAGAAGGATGAGGACCCCCGCCGCCACGGCGCCCGGCGTTCCCAAGGCGTTGGGGGTGTCTTCCAAGCCGTCAATATGTCGGCTGACGGCCCCCTGGTCCCCGTCCGTGACAAGGGCCAGGAACAGGACTACCGCCAACCCCAGGATAAGGACGCCAAGCAACTCCGAGCGCCGTTCGGCCGGTATCCAGGCTCTCTTGGCCATGGTTCGATCTCCGCCCGCTGAATCATTCCCGATTAAAAGCGCACCGCAGTTTAACAGAGATGCGACGCAGAATCAACCAAATGTTGTGGTTCTCGTAAAGGTTAAACCCCAACGGCTGGTTATCTGTGTTCGCCTTCCGCTGCCTCCGGCGTTGTTGAGTCATGCCCGCGAGCTACTCCTGTCTCATGCACGCAAGCCTAGCGGACCGCGCGGCGATTTCTCAAGGGAAAAGGCCCCTCCTAACGCCGGATAAGTATTCTCAAGAACCGTATCGCCGCCTTCCAGGCGGCTCATAAATGCCGGCGAGACGCCGGCGGTACGTTCTCACCCATTGGGTGAGGATGAATTTCCTTTTCAGGCGCGAGTAACAAGGACATCAAGATATCTTGGGCTGACTTATCCGGCGATTGGCGGCCT
>JBKHFO010000197.1:0-6809 GCA_046540175.1 Candidatus Hydrogenedentota bacterium | reverse complement strand
AATCTTGTCTGATGAACGGAGGCGAACACATTGGCGCTAATCGAGATGATAACCGAGCTGTTTGAAACGATTGCGTTTCAGGTGGGCTGGTATATGGCGTTAATCTGGATTTTGGAATCCGTGGGACTAGTATAACTTCCGCAAGTCCATTGGCTCATAAACCAAACGGCCCCCGGCCTAGGGCTGTCTGCTGGCCGGCGGACCTGATGTAAAGCGAGGCGGAATTCAGGTGAATCCGCTATAAATTTGTGAAGATGAACTGAGGTTGAGCCACGATGGCCGCTTCGCGCGGAGCGGGATTCTCGTCCTTGAAGGCCAGATACTCGTCCAAAGCGTGCTCCTGGAGTTCCGTGTGGCCCCCGTCGAGACGCTTCCATTGCCAGACTTCGGTCAAGATGTAGTGCCGCCCACAACGTCTCGCGGAGACTTCGATCAGATACACCCGGCCGCCGGAACTGAAATAGATGTTGCCCGTCAAGGCCACCGCGGCGCGGCGCATAACATCCGGCGCCATCACTTCAGCCTGCGCCCCGCCAAAGGCCAAGGGCCGGACCTTTTCCCAGGCGACGCCATCGGCTTCCAATTCCCGCCGGATGCGCTCCAATTGGCGGCGCCGTTCAGCTCTTGCGCCGGAATTGCCCACCGGCTTGTTTTGGGGCAGCCCAAGCCGGGCGCGTTCCGACTCGATAAGCGGCGCCCCCATGGCGCCTTCCTCAAAGCGGGTTACCGCTGCAGGGATATTGCCCGAGGCGAAATGGGTGAGAAACTCCTCCCCCATCGTCCGAACGGCCCGCTCGTCGCGGCTGCCAAACCCCAGGCTAAAGGCGACGGTGAGCCCGCAGGCCGCCACGACAGCGAACCCCGCTAATCCCCAGCCCCGCCGCCTGCGCGCGGGCGAACGCCTTGCGCCCGTTCCGCCGGCGTTGAACGAACCACGCGTCCTCTCCTCGCTTGCGCGAACCATCCCCGTCAAGGTCTTTCCCTCCATGTGACTGACAAACCGGCTTCCGATATCCGCAATGACCAATGCCCCGACAGTATGCGCCCACCTTACCGAATCCGCGGGTGAAAATCAAGGCTTGCGCTTTAAAATGTGTCACTGCTTGTGGAAGAAAGCAAGATCCCCACACTATATAGGCGCGCCCCGGGGTTTAGCCGGCGGCGCCCTATCTTGTGTTCTCTCTCTCGCGGCCGCGCGTTGCCGGCGTGCGAAGGCGGGCCGGGCCTATGACGAGGGCCATGGGTGGAGTTGCTCGCGAAAGCTTTGGAACATGCCCACGAGGGTTTGGTCCGTAATGAAGGGATTTATGACCAGCAAAATGATGTTGAAGATAATGAATATGAGGGCGATCCAATCCCCCTTCGTCCATTCCGTTTTCCAGGGGGGAACTTGCGGGATGGAACCCATCTCCGTGCCCGGCCCTTGTTGCTGGGCGAGCTTGCCGCGGGCGGCGGCCCGGGCCATGTCGGCCTTGCGGATAATAATGATACGGGCGGCGAACCAGAGCCGGAACAAGATAACGCGCGCGGCGGCGAACCCGCGCGTGAGCGGCCCCAGGCGGCTGGCCAGCACGCCCGCGCGGCCGGCGCTTTGGGCGCCCGCTACGCCAAAGCTGACGCCCGCATACGCCGCCAGCACGAAAGCGAGCATCGCCAGCGCCAAGTCAAGTTTGGTGTCCCACAAGGTCCAGATGGCGGCGTGTCCGCGCCCCGCATAGCCACAATAGCGCTTCTTGAGCCACTCCAGGTACACGTGGACCGCCACGAGCACCAAGAGCCAAAACAAACTAACAAAGAGGGACAGGCCCACCGCGAGGATGACGTAGGCCGCGGCGAAGGAAAGGCGTTCGTCGTGCGTCAGAATCCATTGCCGGATGGGACCCAAGGGGGAGGCCCCCTCGTTGGCGCCGTTGGCGGTTGGGGTGATTTGATTCATGGGGCCGGAACTCCGTTGGGTTAGCAGTCAATGCCATTCAAAAAGAGGCCTCGTTTAGCGGAAATGATCCTTTTGCCGTGGGAGGCTCCACGGCGCACTTGCCGTAACAACGCGAAGCCCCTAGTATATCCCAAACGCGCGCCCGTTCCACACCCCCGCCATGCCGAAGCGGATTCGCGGGTTTGTGTAGAGCGGGGGTTTGACCGTACAATAACGCCGTTTTTCAATCGCAGACTTAGACGAAGGTGATCCAATCCGATGGTAGATGCTGAACTGTTGAAGATCTTGGTATGTCCGGAAGACAAGACGCCGGTCACCCCGGCCGATGAAGAGCTGGTGACGCGCATCAACGAGGCCATTGGGTCGGGCGCGTTGAAGAACCGCGGCGGCGAAACGGTCGAGGAGACTATCGAGGGCGGCCTCGTGCGGGAGGACGGCGCCTATTGCTATCCCATCCGCGACGACATCCCCGTCATGCTCATCGACGAAGCCATCCCGCTTGACCAGTTAAGCGTTCATGACGGCTGAGGCGCCGGCGGACCGGCTGTTTCGCGAGATCCTTTTGGCGCGCCAACGGGTGTACGCGCTGGCCGGGCAGACCCCGCTGGAGCACATCCGCTTGGGACAACCGGGAGGCGTGTACCTAAAGCGGGAGGACATGTCCCCCATCCACGCCTACAAATGGCGGGGCGCGTTCAACCGGATGTCCCTCCTTTCGGCGAAAGAGCGGGAAAGGGGCGTCGTGGCGGTGTCGGCGGGCAACCACGCCCAAGGGGTCGCCCTCGGCGCGCAACGGCTGGGCATCGACGCGGCCATTGTCATGCCGACAGCCACGCCGCGGATGAAACTGGAGGCGGTGCGGGTTCACGGGGCCGGGCGCGTGCGCGTTATCGTGCATGGGGATCGCTACGACGAGGCCCAGGCCTTGGCGCAATCCTTGTGCGAGGAGGAGGGGCGCGTCCTAATCCATCCATACAACGATTACGCCACCATGGGCGGCCAGGGCACCTTGGCCGACGAGATCGTTATGTCTGGCGAGGGACCGTTCGATGTGGCGTACCTTCAGATTGGCGGCGGCGGCATGGCGGCGGCCGTGGCCTGTTGGCTGCGCCGGTATTACCCCAAAATCCATATTGTTGGCGTGGAAGGCGTGGACCAGGCCTCCATGGCGGCGGCGGTCAAGGCGGGGGAGCCGGTGACGCTGGACTACGTGGATGTCTTCTGCGACGGCACGGCGGTCAAGCGGGCGGGCAGTCTCACGTATCCCCTTTGCGCGGAACTCATCGACGAATTCATCACGGTGACCAACTCGGAGGTGTGCGCGGCCATCCAGGTCCTGTGGGAGCAGCGGCGGTGCATCCCGGAACCTTCCGGCGCGATGGGACTGGCCGGGCTGCTAAAGCAAGAGAAGAAATGGGCCGGGAAGAAGGCGTTGGCCATCGTGTGCGGGGCGAACATGGACTTTGGCCAGTTGGCGTGGGTGGCCCAGCACGCCGGCATCGGCATGGCCCGCCGGCGGTACTACCGCTTCCACATCCACGAACGGCAGGGGGCATTGCTTGACCTGCTTCAGACCTATCTCAAGGGGATCAATATCGTCGAATTTCAGTACGGCAAGACCCATCCCGATGAGGCGTGGCCCGTGCTGGGCGTGGAGGCCGCCCCAGCTCAACTGGAGCTGCTGGAACGCACCCTAACGGGACATGGGGTCGAGCATGAAATCGTGACCGGGGAAGAAGACGTGGAGTTCCGCATCATCCATTACGAACCCCATCTCTTTCAGCTCCCCTACTTCATCAAGCTGGAGTTCCCCGAACGGGCCGGGGCCTTGTACGATTTCCTGCAGACGGTCTCGGAAGGGGCCAACATCTGCTATTTCAACTACGTCTTCACGGGCGAACAAGTGGGCCGGGCATTGATTGGCTTTGAATTCCCCTCGGAGGAAGAGCGGGCGGCTTTCAAGAAACGGCTCAAGGATTCCGGGCGGACGCACCATGAGATTAGCGAGGAGGCCGTCAGCCGGATCCTGTAACCTTCACTCGCCGTTTAAGGTGGTATGCTGGGCGTTTACATCCCCCGGCCCTTACGGGCCACCCCCTTCGAAGGGGGAATTGTACAGCCGGCATCTTGCCGGCAAAAAAAGCCACCTGGAAGGCGGCGGTACGAAATATTCCCCTTTGAAGGGGGATCAAGGGGGATGTTGTTCCCTGGAGTAGCGTCCTTACCCGGCGATTGGGGTGTAACGGACCCTCAGGGAAGACCGTCTCCCTGGCCGGGCGGCAAGGTCTCGCACAACGCGACAAGCCCGAAGGTGGCGAAGGGACCCAGCAGCAGCGAGAGCAAGAACCAGTTCAAGCCGCTGCGATTCTTGCCTTGCGCGAGACCCGCGTTGATCAGGGCCAGCGTTCCCCAGCCCACGAAATAACCGCCTGGTTCCATTGATCGTATCCCTCCATCGTTGGCGCCGGAGCGTCCTCACTTCTGCTCTTTCATCGCGCGCCACGCTTTCATGCCGCCGTCCATCACGGCGAGATTCCGGAAGCCATGGGGCCTGAGTAAGGCGGCCGCCGCCCGGCTCCGGTTCTGCGTGCGGCACACCAGCACAATCTCACGGCCGCGGTGGGCCTCCAACTCGTCCAGCCTATCCTCGAGTTCATCGAGGGGGATGAGTTCGGCGCCGGCAATGGTCCCCAGCGCGCCCGCATATTCGGGTTCGGTGCGGACGTCGACCAAGACCAAGTCCTCGTCCGCCTCCCGTTTCGCGTTCACTTCCTCGACCGAATAATGCTGGACCTCTCCGAACATCGCCCACGGGCCGGCCACGGCGAGAATAACAAGCATCCCCGCCCCCAGAAGCGCCGTCCGGGTCAATCGAAATCGCGCCATCCTGCTTCTCCCGGCTTTACTGCCATCAGGCCCGTTCCGCCTCACGCTTCCCGGTTCTCCCGTTCTCGTTTTTCCTCGGCCTTGATGCTGTTCCAGACATGGACCGCGTCTTCCGGGCTCGCCGCCTCGTGTTCGCCGAACACGTGGCCGTGCCGCCGGATCATCTTGGCGTGAATCTCTTCAAGGCACTCGCGCAGGTTGGCGCGGCCCTCTTCCTCGGCGGCGGCTATCGCAGCCAGCACGCAAAAAAGCACGTCCCCCAATTCTTCTTGAACGTGCCGGTCATCGTCCTTCTCGATGGCCTCGATCAACTCGCGCGTCTCTTCCGCCGTGAACCCGGCGAATTCAGCGCAACCCTGCTCGCGGTCCCAGGGGCATCCCTCGGGACCGCGCAAGAAGCGCGCGAGATTCGCCAGCGTTTCCAGCCATTCCGCTTCGTTTTCCGGCGTCTTCCGCCAATGGGGATACATGGACCATCCTTTGACTACGTTACGGTAGTGTGCACAAGCTTTGACGATAAGGCGGCTGGGGGCGCAAGGGGCGAAACATCACCCCCAAACGCCGCCGTCACACCACCTCGACTTGCAGAAGTCCCTTGTTCGAGGGTGAATCCTGCTTACAATCGCCATACAGTGCGCGAAATACTCGATATGGTAATCGGTTGCGGCGACACGGCGAACCTGTTCTTCACTACTGCAAGTCGTTCACCGGTTTCACCCCGCAAGGCCATGGGCAAAGGGCCTTTACGGAATACGCCGCCTTATTCGGGGGAGCCCAGGCCTTCGGCTAAGCCGCGAATTTGCTTTTCTTCCTCCGCGGACAAGCGGAAGCTGGCCGCCTTCGCATTTTCCTCGACCTGCTGTTCATCGCGCGCCCCCACGAGAGCCGTCGTGATGCCGGGCTGCGAAATCACCCAATTGATGGCGAGTTGACTCAAGGTCGCCCCGTGTCCTTCGGCAATGGGACGGATCTTCTCCAACATGTCGAGGACCTTCTTGCGATTCTCGGGTTGGAACCACGAAGCCCTGCTCCGGAAATCGCTCTCGGGAAAGGTGCGATCCATGGTGACCTTGCCGGTGAGCAGTCCATGAAGCATTGGACTGTAGGCAAGGATGCCGATGGCATTCTCACGGCAGTAGGGCAGCACCTCCTGCTCGATTTTCCGCTCAAGGTAGTTGTATCTGGGTTGGTTGCTGGCCAGCCTAACGGTCTTCTGGGCTTCACGCAGGTGCTCTACCTCAAAATTGCTCACGCCGATCGCCCGGATTTTGCCCTCTTGCTGAAGATCGCGTAAGGCCTCCATGCTTTCCTCAATGGGAGTCGTGGGATCGGGCCAGTGACATTGGTACAAGTCGATGGTGTCAATCCCGAGACGCTTGAGGCTCTGTTCGCATTCATACTTGATGCTGTCCTTGCGAAGGTTGCGGTAGATGTTGCAAGGCGTCCCGTCCGGCATATACGAATCCATGGCGAATTCGCCTTCCTCGCGATCCCATCGCAAGCCGCACTTGGTCGCCACGATGACCTGATCCCGCCGGCCCGCGATGGCCTTGGCCACCACCCGCTCGCTGTGGCCCATGCCATAAATGGCCGCGGTATCAATGGCCGTAATACCGAGATCGATTCCTCGTTGAATGGCCCGGATGGATTGCTCATCGTCACTGCCGCCCCATTGCCAGCCGCCAGTGACCCACGCGCCAAACGTGACCACGGGAAGATGCAGGTCGCTCTTGCCAAGTTGTCTTGTTTCCATAACAGGAGTCTCCTTCGCTGTTTTGATGTCGTTGCGCGCCGGCGGATGCGCGGAAAGATGGTGAAGGGCATGCGGCGAGATCCGCCGGGAGTAGCGATTGAGGCCTCACTATACCGAATGCTGACCGGGTTAGTCCAAAACCTTCCTTGGGAGGGGCGCCTACGGCGGGAAAAGCCAGGCGTGTTCCATTGACTTTTCGTCCATTGGACAGGAATAATAGATAGGGAGACTTTT
>JBKHFO010000196.1:0-6843 GCA_046540175.1 Candidatus Hydrogenedentota bacterium | reverse complement strand
GCTCTCTACTGGCATTGGGAGGGGGGATATGGGTACAATCACGCGCGTTTGGACGCCACTTTAGCGATTCCATTTTCAACAGGCTCAGGATAGATATACTCGTGACACAAATGAAAGACGGTGATACCGGCGTTCCGGATGTGATCCCGCAGAGTTCGCTCTGGCGGGATGCATGGCGCCGCTTAGCGCGGAACCGGGCGGCGGTGACCGGGCTCGGCATTCTGTGGGTGCTCGGCGTCGTGGCGCTCGCCACGCCGTGGATTGCGCCTTACGGCTATGACGACCAGGATATCCTGATGGGCGGGTCTCCTCCAAGCGGCGAGCATTGGTTCGGCACGGACCAGCTCGGCCGGGACCTGTTTACCCGCGTGCTCTACGGGGGCCGGATTTCGCTTATGGTGGGGCTTGCGGCGACGGCGGTCAGCCTGGTGGTGGGCGTGCTCTACGGCACCGTGGCGGGTTTCGTGGGGGGCCGCGTGGACTCCGCCATGATGCGCATGGTGGACATCCTCTACGCCTTGCCCTTCACCATCTTCGTCATCATTCTCATGGTTTTCGTGGGCCGCAACATCATCCTGCTCTTTCTCGCCATTGGCGCGGTGGAATGGCTGACGATGGCGCGCATTGTGCGGGGCCAGGTGATGTCGCTGCGGCGGAAGGAATTCATCGAAGCGTGTTACGTGTTGGGCCTGCGGCGAAGGCGCATCATCCTGCGCCATCTCATCCCGAACGCGCTGGGACCAATCATTGTGTACACCACGCTGACCATCCCCAGCGTCATGCTGCTCGAGGCCTTTCTCAGTTTCCTCGGCCTGGGCGTGCAACCGCCCATGAGTTCGTGGGGGGTGCTCATTAACGAGGGCGTCGAAACCATGGAGGAGTACCCCTGGCTTCTCATCTTCCCGAGCATTGCCCTGTCCCTGACGCTCTTCGCGCTCAATTTCCTGGGCGATGGCTTGCGCGACGCCCTTGATCCCCGCGTGTCGGAGGACTGACGATGCCGCTTCTCGAAGTCACCAGCCTTGCCACGCATTTCCACACCCGCCGGGGCATTGTCCGCGCCGTGGATGGCATTGGGTATACCCTTGGGGAAGGAGAGACGCTTGGGATTGTGGGCGAATCGGGTTCCGGCAAATCGGTGTCCGTCTATTCCCTTCTGGGCCTGATCCAATGTCCGCCGGGGCGCATTGCGTCGGGATCCGCCATCTTTCAAGGCAGGGACTTGCTTGGGATGGGGGAGAGGGAGAGGCGGCGGATCCGGGGCAAGGCGATTTCCATTATCTTTCAGGATCCCATGACGGCGCTGAACCCGTACATGAAGATTGGGCGGCAACTCGTGGAGCCCCTGCGGCTGCACTTGGACCTTGACCGTCGCGCCGCCCGGCAGCGCGCGCTGGAGAGTCTCGCCTCGGTGGGCATTCAGGACGGGGAGCGGTGCATGGAGGCGTACCCCCACCAATTCTCGGGCGGCATGCGGCAACGGGTGATGATCGCCATGGCGTTGAGCACGCGGCCGGCGCTGCTCATCGCGGACGAACCCACGACGGCCCTCGATGTGACCGTGCAGGCGCAGATTCTCGAACTTATCAAGGCGCTGCAACAAGAAATCGGCATGGCGATGCTCCTTATCACGCACGATCTCGGCGTCATCGCCAACACGTGCGAGCGGGTCGCCGTGATGTATGCGGGCCGCATCATGGAATCCGCCGCCGCTTCGTCCCTGTTCCACCAGCCGCGCCATCCCTACACGCGCGCGCTGATGGCGTCTCTCCCCGCGACCCAGCCCAAGGGAAGCGCGCTGTACACGATTCCGGGTATGCCGCCGGACCTCGCGGGGGATCTCCCGGCATGCCCCTTCGCGCCGCGCTGCGAGTTCGCGGTTGAACGTTGCCGGACGGAACCCATGACCTTGCGGCCTGTTGCGCAGGAGCATGAAACGGCGTGCCTGCGTGTGCAGGAGGGGGAGATATGACGGCTCCGTTGCTTGAGTTGCAGGACGTGAAAACCCACTTCTCCGTACGGAAAGGACTGCTGTTTGACCGGCAGGTGGGAGTGGTCAAGGCGGTCGACGGGGTGACGCTCGAAGTCCCCGCCGGCGAGATCCTTGGCGTGGTGGGGGAGTCGGGGTGCGGCAAGTCCACCCTGGCGCGGACCATCCTTCAACTCGTCAAACCCAGCGCGGGCCGCATCCTGTACAACGGCCACGATCTCACGGCGCTGAGGCGGGAACAGCTACGGCGCTTTCGGCCCCGCTTGCAGATGATCTTCCAGGACCCCTATTCCTCGCTTAATCCCCGCATGACCGTGCTTGACGCCATCGCCGAGCCCATGCTGGCGCACGGGTTGGCGCGGCGGGGCGAGGCGCGCCAGCGGGTAGAGGCGCTCATGGAGCAGGTGGGCCTTTCGCCTAACCAGCTCTACAAATACCCCCACGAATTCAGCGGTGGCCAGCGTCAACGGCTCGCCATCGCCCGCGCCATTGGTCTTGACCCAGAGCTGCTCATCGCCGACGAGCCCGTGTCCGCGCTTGACGTCAGCGTGCAAGCGCAAATCCTCAACCTGCTCACCCGCTTGTGCCGGCAGCGTAATCTCACGCTTATCTTCATCGCCCACGACCTTGGCGTGGTCCGCTATCTGGCCGATCGCATCGCGGTGATGTATTTGGGCCACATTGTGGAGCTGGGGGAGGGGGAGCGGATCTTCACCAATCCGCTGCATCCCTACACGCGCGCGCTCCTCAGCGCCATCCCCACGCCCGACCCCGAAAAGGAGCAGACGCGGAGACGCATCCTGCTTCGGGGTGAGCCGCCGTCTCCCATGAATCCGCCCGCGGGCTGCGCCTTTCATCCCCGCTGTCCTCACGCCACGGCGGCTTGCGCTGAACAGGTCCCGCCGCTTGACGAGCACCGCGACAGCCACCGCGCGGCGTGCATTCGGGTGGAGGAGCTGCCGCCTTTTACACCAGGGGTTTGAAGCGGCTGCTCACCTCACGGTGCAATTCCAGGGCGAGTTGCTTGCGGTTGTCCGCCCGGCTGGGCTGATCGCCGAAGATGAGTTCGGCGTGCACGCGGGGCATCCGGAGTATGCGCAGCATCATTTGCGCGAAGGGCAGGCCCTTGCGCCAATACACCACCTCCGAGGGGGGCGGGCAGCCCTCGGGCGTGTCGTAGTTGAGCACCGCCCAATGCACGGGATAGCCCGCCTGCGCGGCCGGTTCCAGGAGGGAAGGCTTGAACCGTTCGATGTGGTCGCCGGGACCGATGCCCCCCTCGGCGAATATGGCGACGCCGTGGCCGTCGGCCAACGCCGCGCGAATCGCTTCGTTGACGCGCCGGGTATCACGTCTATCATCGCGGCGGATGAAGATCGCGTTGAACAAACGGCTTAGGAACCCCACAAAAGGCCAGTCCTGGACTTCCGACTTTGCGACGAAGACCGCTCCCGTATATCCCGCCAAAATTAGAATGTCCAAGAACGTCTCATGGTTCGACACCAGATAAAAGGGCCGCCGGGGCGGTTCGCCGGACTGTCGAATCCGCACGCCCGCAAGCCATACGATCCCCCTGGCCCAGGGTTGCATGATAAAGGCCCGGACGGGCGCCTCCCAGCGGGGGATGGCCATGGTCGCGGGCAGGGTGATGAAGCGCGCCATCAGCCCGAACAACGTAAGCAGGGCAATGATGGAAAGCCGGATGACTACCCGCCCCTGCGCGGCGATTCCCGCGGTTTTTGGGGGGGCCTCTTGTGAACTCTCTTGATATTCGGTCATGGACTCCCGCGTTCTGTCAAAGGTTAACCGCGATTTTGTCTGGAAAGCCCTCATTGTACCCCAAATCGCCCTGCCGCGCGAACCGTGGCTCCATCGGCTTTGGGGCAGGGCCCACCGTATCGTTTTGGGGCGAGAGCCAACCCTTCTCTTCCCATCCGCGCGTGGCCCTAGAGCGTCTTGCGGAAGCGGAATGTGCTCACAAGGAGGAGCGCCAGGCCCATCCCCACCAGCACCAATCCTTGCGTCCATAGCTCGGACAAACCCGCCCCCCGCAGGATGATGCCGCGCAGGATCTCGATGAAATAGGTCACGGGGACGATTCGTCCGATGACGTAGACGGCGTAGGGCATGTTTTCCAAGGGAAACATGAAGCCGGACAGCAACACGGACGGCAATAGGATCACGAAGGAATACTGGAGGGCTTGGATTTGATTGTCGGCAAGTGTCGAGATCAGTAGCCCGAATCCCAGGACGGTAAAGATAAACACCATGGAAAACGCCGCCAACAACAGCAAGCTGCCCGCTATGGGAACTTGGAAGAGGAACCGCATGATGGTTAGCAGGAACGTGACTTCCGCGATCCCGACCACGCAATAAGGAATTAGCTTGCCGATCATGAGGCCGAGCCGGGAGACCGGGGTGACCATGAGCTGTTCGAGGGTGCCGTTTTCCTTCTCGCGCACGATGGCGAAACAGGTCAACAGCATGGTGATGGTCTGAAGCACCACCCCCACCAAGCCCGGCACCATGAAATTCGCTGTGCGCATTTCAGGATTGAAGAGCATGCGCGAGCGCATCTCGATGGGGGCTTCTTCGGGGCCGTCAAGGGTCTCGACGGCGATGTCCATGCTTTCCCGCAGCGCAATGGCGTTGGACACGTTGAGCGCCTGCATGGCCACGGTGCTGTCGCTGCCGTCGATGAGGACCTGTATGTTGGTAGGGCGGTCCCGGAGCAGGTCGTCCGTGTAGTCGGGCGGGATCTTCAAAGCCACCTTGGCGTGGCCGCGCACGACTGTGTCCACGAGTTCTTCATCGGAAAAAGCGGTGAAATCGAGCGCGAAATAGCCGGAGTTCGCGAACGTGTTGAGCAGATCCCGGCTGGGTTCCCGGCCGTCCAGGTTGTACACCACGGTCGGAATGTCTTTTACGTCGAGGTTAATGGCGTACCCGAAGATCGTGAGCTGGACGCTGGGGAGGAACAACATGAGAAGGAAGGTCCTGGGATCCCGGAAGATGTGGATGACTTCCTTGTAGACAATTGAACGTGTCCCCCTAAACATGTCGATTGTTATCCCGTTCCCGGGTCAGCGTTACGAAGACGTCCTCGAGGGTGGGGGGGATGCGCAGCACGGCGGGTTCGCCGTACCCGTCGCTTTCGAGGTCGGCCGCGAGCTGGCCGGCGCAGCCTTCGTTCGTTAGCACGTGAATCGAGTCCGCGAAGATGGTGGCCTCGTGCACATAGGAGTAGTTGTTGAGCCGTTGCATGGCCGCGGTGAGCCGCTCGCAACGCACTTCAAGGCGCATCGTTCCGGGCGGGGACACTGCGGGCAGTTCCTTGAGTTCGCCGGGTGAGCCGCGGACGATGAGTTTCGAGAAATAGATGTATCCGACGTGACTGCACCGTTCGGCTTCATCCATGTAGTGGGTGGTGACGAAGAACGTGACCCCCTGCCCGGACAGGGTGAAGAGCAAATTCCAGAGGTCCCGCCGGGCCACGGGATCAATGCCCGCGGTGGGTTCGTCGAGGAACATGAGCCGGGGCCGGTGCACCAAGGCGCAGGCCAGGGCCAGGCGTTGCCGCCACCCGCCCGACAATTTCCCGGCCTGACGCTTGCGATAGCCGTGAAGATCCACGATGTCGATGGCTTCCTCGATTCGTTCGCTCATCTGGCGCCGGGGGACGCCGTAGATGCTCGCATAGAAGCGCAAATTTTGCATCACGGTGAGATCGGTGTACAGGCTGAATTGCTGGGACATGTAGCCGATGGTTTGTTTGATCGCCTCGCTTTCGCGGATTACGTCGTGGCCCATGACCTTGGCCTCGCCCGACGTGGGGCGGAGGAGGCCGCACAGCATCCGGATGAGGGTGGTCTTGCCCGAACCGTTCGGTCCGAGAAAGCCGAAGATGTCCCCTTCCTCGATGGAAAGGTCGACACTATCGACGGCGGTGAAGGACCCGAAGTGGCGGCTAAGGCTGTTGGTTTCGATTACGGCGCCCACGCTATCTCCTCGCCTTGCAAGTCAAAGTGCGCCGTCGCGGTCATGCCGGCCTTGAGCTTGCCGTCGTGGGAATGCGTCCGGATCTCCACGCCAAAGACCTGTTGGGCGCGTTCTTCCTGGGTCTGGAGGTTGCGCGGTGTGAACTCGCCCTGTGAAGCGAGGTAGGTGAGCGTGCCCTCGAACGCGGCGTCGCCGTGGCTGTCCGTGGTTAAGGCGACCGTTTGGCCCACGCGCAGATGGCCCAGCGCCAACGCGCTCACGTACACGGTCAGCGTGAGATCCTCGGGGTCCGCCAAGCGGGCCGCGGGACCAGGGGAAACCAAGTCGCCCTTGCGTAGATCAAGCGACTCGACGACGCCATTGGCCGGCGCATGGATCCGGGTCTCCCGGACGCCCCGTTCGGCTTTGCGCAAATCCGCGCGCGCGGCGTCCACGGCGGCCCGGGCGGATTCGATGTCTTCTTCCCGCGCGCCTTCCCGTAGCTCGTCCAAGGCGGCTTGGGCCTGGTCGTATTGCGCCTTGGCCGCGCGCACTTCCTGGGTCCGGCTTCCGCTTTGCAGGGCCGAGAGTTTTTCGCGGGCTTGGCGGACTTGCGCCTCGGCCCCTTCGTAGCGGTGCTTAGCCTGTTCGTAGTCGCGCTCGGGGATGACTTCCTGTTCGAGTAATCGCTCCGACCGGCGGTAATCGGACTGGGCGTCATCGCGTTGCGCCTCGGCGGCCTCCAGCGCGGCGCGGGCGCCTTCGATTTCTTCCCGCCGCGATCCCTCCTGGGCCAGTTCGTACTGGGCCTCCGCGGCTTCGGCGGCGGCTTCGGCCTGGGCGAGTTGTTCGGGCCGCGCCCCCGTTTCCGCCTT
>JBKHFO010000195.1:0-6864 GCA_046540175.1 Candidatus Hydrogenedentota bacterium | reverse complement strand
GCAAGATGACGGCGGGGCGATTCCTCCTTTGAAGTGGGCGCGGGGGGATGTTATCGCAGTGGAAATTCCCCCTTGAAAGGAAGATCAAGGGGGATGTTATCCGCCCCAAACCGTTCGAACAAGGACCATGGCTTCTTCCGCCCCATTCATGAACGAGGATACCATAGCCGCCATCTCCACGCCGCGCGGCGAAGGGGGGATTGGCATCGTGCGGCTCAGCGGAGACAAAGCCATCCCCATCGTCAAGGATCTGTTTGTCTCCTCGCGCGGCAAGGACATCGCGCAACGCAAGGCGGGCCGCGTCTTTCACGGCGAGATACGGCGCAAGGGGGAGCCGGTCGAGGAAGTGCTCGTCCACGTCATGCGCGCCCCATACACCTACACGCGGGAAGACGTGGTCGAAATCAACTGCCACGGCGGCAGCGGCCCCCTTCAGGCCGTGCTCGAACTGTGCCTAGCCTCGGGCGCGCGGCTCGCCGAACCGGGCGAATTCACCAAGCGGGCTTTTCTCAACGGCCGGCTGGACCTGGTGCAGGCCGAGGCCGTCATTGACCGTATCCGCGCGCAAACCATGGCCGGCCTGCGCGCCGCCAACGCCGCCGCCACTGGCGCCTTGTCCAAGCGCATCCACGAGATCAACGCCCTTCTCACCGATATTGAGGCCCAACTGGAAGCCGCCATCGACTTCCCCGAGGAGGACCTGCCCGATACCGTGGACGAAGAACTACGCACGGAAGTGCGCCGCGCCGTTGACGAAATGCATCAACTCCTGGCCACCGCGCGCGCGGGCCGCCTCTACCGCGAGGGCGCGGGCGTGGCCATCGCCGGCCGGCCCAATGTCGGAAAATCCAGCCTGTTCAACGCGTTGCTCCGCGACGCCCGCGCCATCGTCACCTCGGTCCCCGGCACCACCCGCGACCTCTTGGAGGAGATCATCACCATCGAAGGCATCCCCGTGCGGTTGACCGACACCGCCGGGCTCCATCTCTCTCCGGATGAGGTCGAACAGATCGGAATCGAACGGGCGCGGGAAGCCCTGCAAAACGCCGATATCGTGCTCATGGTCGTCGACGCATCTCAGCCCCCTCAAGAGGACGAGCGTCAACTCGCGGAGGAATTAGCCGGACACGGCGCCCCGGTCGTGCTGGCGTTGAACAAAACCGACTTGATTGGCGAAGCACAGGCCCATCCCCCCGATTGGCCCCTATCATTCTCCGCGGTTCAGCCCCTGTCCGCCGCTACCGGCGAAGGCTTGGAGGACCTCGAGAAGACCCTCGCCCGCCTGCTGCTGGGGGAGGCCGCTATCCCGCCCGATCAAGGCTTAGTGACACGGCTCCATCAACAGGACAGCCTCCGGCGGGCGTGCGCCGCCCTCGAACAGGTGCTCGAAAACTTCGGCCAATCCCCCGAACTCCTGAGCGTCGATGTCCGTGAAGCTCAGCAAGCCCTAGGCGAAATCACTGGAGAAACCACCCCGGACGACGTGCTTGACCGGATCTTTTCCGCCTTTTGCATCGGGAAGTAGCCGAAAGGTTTTTGTGTAGACTCAATCCTTGAAATCGGGGAAGGAATTGGTTCATGATCACGGCTGCTTTGGAGGGGCTAGGGAAACCTTGCCTTGCGGGAGCGGGGTGCGCTCCGGTGGAACGTTGACCGGGCGTTTCCCTAAAATGAATTTCCGGGACCGGAGGCTGGGGAGGACCTCCGGCCCCGTGGGAGGGAAGGGTCTGAGACGGGGAGATCTCAGACCCGGGGGGATGGGTGGGCTGGCTTGGGGGAGCCAGCCCATCCCGGGGTCAACGCCACATTAGGCCGCTTGGGAGATGTGGCTATGAAAAGTGAATTCGCCGTCTTTCACGTCCACCATCACGGTGGCGCCTTCGCTCACCCGCCCGTCCAACAGCTCCATGGCGAGCGGATCGAGCACTTTGCGCTGAATGACGCGTTGTAGGGGACGAGCCCCGTATACGGGGTCGTAGCCTTGTTCCGCAAGCAAGTCGCGAGACGCGTCCGTCAGCTCTATGGTAATCCGTTTCTCGGCCAGCCGCTTAGCCAGCCTCTGCAACTGTATATCCACGATTTGACGGATAAGTTCCTTGCTCAAGGGGCGGAACACCACGATATCGTCCACCCGGTTGAGGAACTCGGGCCGGAAGTGCTGCCGTAGCACGCCCATGACTTCCTTCACCTGCTCGCTTTCGTCACCGGCTGGGGTGAAGACCTCGCTGCCAAGGTTTGAAGTCATGATGACAACGGTATTCTTGAAATCGACCGTCCGGCCCTGGTTGTCGGTCAAGCGGCCGTCATCGAGCAGTTGCAGCAAGATGTTGAACACATCCCGGTGCGCCTTCTCGATCTCGTCGAGCAGAATCACGCAGTAGGGCCGGCGCCGCACCGTCTCGGTCAACTGACCGCCTTCCTCGTAGCCAACGTAGCCGGGCGGCGCGCCAATCAGCCGCGAGACCGCGTGCTTCTCCATGTACTCGGACATGTCGATGCGCACCATCGCGTCTTCATCGTCGAACAGGAGTTCGGCCAGCGAACGCGCCAACTCGGTCTTGCCCACGCCCGTGGGGCCAAGGAAGATGAAGGAGCCAATGGGCTTCTCGGGATCCTTGATCCCCGCGCGGGCCCGGCGCACCGCGTCCGACACGACGCGCACGCCTTCGTCTTGGCCAACTACCCGCTGCGCGAGCCGTTTCTCCATATTGAGGAGTTTATCCGCCTCGCCTTCCATCATCTTGCTGACCGGGATGCCCGTCCAGCTTGAGACGATCTTCGCGACGTGCTCCTCGATCACTTCCTCATTAAGGAAACCACCGTCTTTGCGCAGCTCAGCCAACCGTCCGTTGGCTTCGTCAAGCCGCCGCTGAAGGTCTCCCAATAAACCGTACCGTATCTCGGCGACTTTGTCCAAATTACCGTTGCGCTCGGCAATTTCCTCTTCCCGCTTGGCATCCTCGATTTGGGTGCTGATGCCGCGGATTTCGTCGATGACCTCTTTCTCGGCTTGCCACTGGGCCTTTTTCGCGTTCAGCTCCTCGCGGAGTTGCGCGATCTCTTGTTCGATGCCTTCGCGCTGCTCTTGGCCCGCCTTATCCGTCTCTTTCTTTAACGCTAGATGCTCTACCTCTAGTTGACGAATGCGCCGATCCAGCACATCAATCTCATAGGGCATGCTGTCGATCTCGATGCGCAGCCTTGAGCAGGCCTCGTCCACCAAGTCAATGGCCTTATCCGGCAGGTACCGGTCGGTAATATACCGGTTGCTCAACATGGCCGCGGCCACCAGCGCGTTGTCCTGAATGTGCACTCCGTGATGCACTTCGTACTTCTCTTTCAGTCCGCGCAGTATCGCGATGGTGTCCTCGACGCTGGGTTCGTTTACATATACGGGCTGAAACCGCCGTTCCAAGGCGGCGTCCTTCTCGATGTGCTTGCGGTATTCATCCAGCGTCGTCGCGCCTATACACCGTAGATCCCCACGCGCCAGCGCGGGTTTCAACATGTTGGAGGCGTCCATCGCGCCCTCGGCCGCGCCCGCGCCGACGAGCGTGTGCATCTCGTCGATAAAGAGGACGATTTGGCCTTCGGCTTCCTGAATCTCGTTCAGAACGGCCTTCAGGCGCTCCTCGAACTCGCCGCGGTACTTGGCGCCGGCGACTAACGCGCCCATGTCCAACGCGGCGATCCGCCTGTTCTTCAGGTTTTCCGGCACATCGCCGCTGACGATGCGCTGCGCCATACCCTCGGCGATGGCCGTCTTGCCCGTGCCCGGCTCGCCAATGAGCACAGGGTTGTTCTTGGTGCGCCGCGTCAGCACCTGGATGCACCGGCGGATCTCCTCGTCCCGCCCGATCACGGGATCCAGCTTGCCCGCCCGCGCCAGCTGCGTCAGGTCGCGGCTGTATTTCTCCAGCGCATCATAGGTATCCTCGGCATTGGGATCCGTCACGCGCTGGGAACCGCGCACTTCCTTCAACGCCGCCCAGAGGCTGTCCTTCGTTACCCCCTGCTCCCGCAAAATGGCCCCCGCGCGGTTGTCGCGCGTTTCCACCATCGCTATGAGCAGGTGTTCCGTGCTCAGGTACTCGTCCTTCAAGTTCTGGGCCGCTTTCCAGCCCGCGTTGATCAATTCTTGCGCTTCGCGGCTCAGGCCCACTTGGCCGGCGCCTTGCCCCGAAACCCGGGGCGCGCGGTCCAACTCCGCCTCAATCGGATTGCGGAGTTGGTCGCGGTGAACCCCCAACCGCTTCAGAATGGAAGCAACCGCGCCGTCCTCTTGATTCATCAGGGCGTGCAGGATATGCGTCGAGGTGATCTCCGGATTGCCGCGATCGGTGGCGGCATCCATTGCCTCGGACAAGGCTTCCTGCGCCTTGATGGTTAATTTATCGAGTTTCATTGCTTCACCGCTCCTTTCCGTTCCAGATTTTGGTATGAATTCCGGCTAGAAAGAAGCAAATCCTGTGCCAAGTTGGGCAGATGGGGATTAAGCCAGTGAAAACAGGGATTCGTGGTTATGAACCCCGCGAACCCTGTTGCAGTTCCGAGCAGAGGTGTTCCATGCTGAAACAGACAGCGGCAGGGGTAAGCAGCGCCCAAGCCGCTTCCCCTGCCGCCTCGGCATGGTCCTCCTATTGAGTTTTGCGCGTACTAAAGAGGAAACACGTTGCCACAAATACTGACACACCCTGTTCCCGCAAAATCGCGCCGCCTTGGTCAGCCTCTGTCTCCACCATGGCGAGAACCAGGTGCTCGGGGGCAAGATGGTCATCCCCAAATTTGTGCGCCACCTCCCAACCCCGGCGCACCAGGGCGTGAAACTCCTGACCTAGACCTGCCGCGCCGGCGCTGTCCGCGACCCGGGGAAGCTGTTCCACTGCACTTTCGAGGTACGCGTGTAGTTGCTCGGGTTCTGCGCCCACATGGTCTAGAATGCCAGTCAATACGCCGCCATCCTGGTGAAGCAAGGCCTGAAGCATATGTAGAGATGTAATATCGGAGTGACCGCACTCGGTGGCGGTATCAATTGCTTCTTCCACTGCCGCTCGAATCTTAAAGCTCAGTTTTTCCCACTCCATAATTCAACCCTTTCTTTTATCCCATCAATCCATGCGCCAAACCCTAGGCGTGTATCTATCGTTAGATATACGCCTTGGCACAGAATCCTTCTGGTCAGGCGCTGCATTATCAAGCACCATGTGTTCCGCATTGGAACCTGTTGTGCCTCAGCAGCGCGGGTTGTTGGCGGCTAACGTCAAGATGGCTCTCTCCTCTTCCTACCGCAAGTTTGCCATCGGGAATCGAAAGCGCCTATCCTAGGTATGGCGTTTCGGGAGTCAACGCATTTGAGAGGGGGCGGGATGGCGCCGTTCTTGTCCCGCATAAGGCGCGCCGCGCTTTTGGCGCGTTCACGCACAAAAAGGATAAGGATCATTATGACTACCGACAAAAGTTACCGGGCCGGCGTCATTGGAGCGGGGGCGATCGCCCAGACCTGTCACATGCCGGGCTACGACGCCTTGGACAACGTGGAGTTCGCCGCCTTCGCCGATCCCGCCAAGGCGCGGCACAAGGAGATCACGGAGCGCTATCGCAATGCGCGGGGGTATACGGATTACAAGGCGATGCTGGCGAACGAAGCGCTCGACGCGGTGAGCGTGTGCTCGCCCAATGTGTTCCACGCCGAGCAGACCATCGCCGCCTTCGAGGCCGGGTGTCATGTCCTGTGCGAAAAGCCGATGGCCGTCACGCTCGACGAGGCCGGCGCCATGCTCGCGGCGGGCGCCAAGGCCAAGCGCAAGCTCATGATCGCCTTCACCAACCGGCTGACAGAGGGGCCCCTGGCGTGCAAGCAACTCCTAAAGGACAAGGCCATCGGCAAGCCGTTCATGATTCGCGTGCGGTTCGCCCACGGCGGCCCAAGCCCCGGCTGGGCCAAGAGCCACTGGTTCTACAACCCCGAGTTATCGGCGGGCGGCGCGCTCTTCGACATGGGCATCCACGCCATCGACCTGTGCAACTGGCTCATCGGCCCCATCCGCAGCGTCAGCGGCCTGACCGCGACGCTGGTCAAAGACATCGAAGTGGAAGACAACGCGCTCGTGCAGCTCGAGTTCAAGAACAAGGCCCTGGGCTACATCGAGGTAGGCTGGACCAGCCGGCCCGGCTTCGTCGGCTTCGAGATCTACGGCCCCGACGGGTCCATCATCTGCGACTACGACCGCGGCCTCACCCTGTGCGGCGGAACCCTCACCGCCGGCCAAGACGGCGAACCCGAATGGACCACCCTCGACCGCAACCCCACCAAGGGCGGGTGGGACGTGCAAATCAAACACTGGCTCGACGTGATCGAAGGCCGCGAAAAACTCACCATGGACGGCCAAGCCGGACGCGCCGCCCTCGAAGCCGCCCTCGCCGCCTACGAGTCCAGCAAAACCGGCCAACGCATCACGCTTGCGGAGTGAAAAGCAGCGCCCCCTTCCCGGAGGGAATCTCGTACCGCCAGCATTGTTGGGCTGCGCCGGGGGATGTACAAGCAACCTATTCGCGGCCGTTCGCGATCATTCGCGGTTGCATAATACCGCCGCGAAAAGGAACCGCGAATGAACGCCAATACACGCTAAGAACCCCTCCCGGCGCGTGGGGAAGCGAGCGCAAATTCCCCCTTGGAAGGGGGTGGCCCGAAGGGCCGGGGGATGTCCCTCAATTCCCCCTTACGAAGGGGGTGGCCCGAAGGGCCGGGGGATGTATTCCCCGCCCACCACATTACCCGCCGATATGGAGCCGCGCCGCGCCGCTTTCAGGGTCTACATCCCCCTTGATCCCCCTTCAAAGGGGGAATTATGCTTGAATGCCGGC